>MVRP01000035.1 GCA_002067405.1 Syntrophorhabdaceae bacterium PtaU1.Bin034
GCTTCGAGTGTGTCGCCGATGATGACCGCTTTTGTCATGGTGGAGCCTATGTCGATGCCTGCGAAGTAGTGCATAATAGATAACCCTGCCCTGTGGGACTTCGGAATTCTATTAATACCACAGTTGCACACAAAATAATATAGCACTAATGTGTGACGTTAATGGTACAGCCGGAGTACCATTGACGGCCCGGCCGGGCCGGAACGCAGGTTTTTGACCGCAGGAAGAGACGGATTGTTCCGTTCGGTCAGTACGCCCAGTAGGGCCCGGTTCCCAAGCCGGATGATCTCCCCTCGATTCCCACAAAGACGTTTCGTCCAAGATGAAACGGAAGGCCCCAGTCAAATTGCCCTACTTCATTACCCCCTATATCAGGGAAGACCCTGTTATCAGAGGAAGAAACCAGGCTGAGGAAATTGCCTATCTGAAATGAGACCATGCCGCTCGGCGAACCCGACGCCGCTATGTTTGTAGCGGAAAAGCTCATGGTGGAAGACGGGCAGAACCACGCTGCAGCCGGAGAGGGACAGTTGGGAAGTTCGGTCGCAGAGGGCGACGGGAAAAACAACCCGTTTGAACCTGTGTCAAGAAAGCTGGTATAAGAAATCCCGTTGAAGCTTGTGGTAAAAGTGCCGTTCTGACGCGCCGGGAAGACGGTCACCCCGGAGGGCATGTTGTTGGATTGAGTGCCGATGCCGAGCACGAGTTGACCGTCCACCGAAGGCGAGCCCTCAAGAGGAACACCGGGGAGCTGTACCATAACCCCGTTGTTGTTTACCGGGAGACGGGCGACCGGGTTCTGGACCTGGCTGGAAAGAGGGACCGTAGTCCCGGGACAGGTCGTTCCGGTGCAGGCGAAATACCTCCCGTTTCCGGCTATAGTCGTACATGCCGGCCCGCAATCCTCGGCAAAAAGACCCACACCGAGAATACCGTTGAACCCGGCGCTCGCCGGTGACCGGTCGGCGTTCTGGCACTGGCTGGGAAGGGAGCCGAATGTGGCGTCGATCACCTGAATCGGCACCTGCACCGCAGGCTCTCCCCCAAGGATGACGCTCGCCATCTGTACCGGTCCCCATTGAGAGGAACCGTCCCCGTATTGGACGCATTCAGCGAGTGAGGCGGAACCGATGGTCAACTGCGAAAGGGGGACCGTCAGGACGTCTTTGAATAACCTCAGACCGTAGTTTGCCGTATCGAGGAGTATATCGTTGATGGTCTGGCAGGTTGACGTACCGGGGGAACAAACCGTGACGCTCACGCACGGTTTGTTCAGATACGAATTGACCGAACAAAGAGAGCCGTTTACCGTGACCCGGACCACATTGCTGGCGGTAACCTCAGCGTCTTGGGCAGTTGGGGTGCCTCCCGAAGAACTGTCCGATCCTCCGCCGCCCCCGCAACCGGCAACGAGCGCAATGGCCAAAAGGAGAAGGATTGTCCCTTTACTTGATTTCATCGATGCTCACCCCGGCAGGAATTAATTCGGGCGCGTATGCACGCCCCTCAAGGTTACGGATATGCCCCCATTTCTCCACGACAACCCCGTTCGTCTTCACTTTCAGGCGCTTCGACCCTTGTCTTCGGGGAGTCTGTTCGAGCGCTATCTGATACTCCTTGAAGTAGGGACCCAGAAGTTGGGTGAGATCCGGATGAACCAGGCCGTTCCAGGCGATCGCGAAGACAATGCCGGAAGGAGAAACGTATTGCCGGACGAATGTTGCGCCTGACTGGATTTCCTGAACGGTATACCCGTTATGTTCAGTCTTTGCGGAGCGGGTCGCCGACAGGGCCTTCTTGTCCGACTCTATCGATTGGACAGGCTCGCCGAGTGTTGCCCGGCTTGATTTACTTTCAAGTAAAACGGCGAACGCAAGAAAGACAAAGAAGCAGAGAAACAAGCCCGGGAATCTTTTTCTCATGATCTGGGATCCTTTCTGCGGATGATTGTAGGCCTTGTGATCAAGGTCCATGGAAAGCCGGCGCCGGCAAGGAAGCTTTCAATCCCCCTGTTCTTTGTTGTTACGGCAGAGAGCCGATTACTGTCACCTCGGTGGCCGGTGCCTCTATCCCGGTACTCACCTCCCTCACGAGTCCTGGCGGGGTAAGTCCGTCTGTTTCGATGGTATCATCCGTTTTTGTCGAAATCAATCTGTTTTCGACCTTAATCCTGCCGGACCGCCGTACCTGATCGATAACACTTGCATCAATGCAGGGGGTTCAATCACGCACCCGGAAATGCTAAAGATTCTGAAAATAATCCCGATAAGCACTAGAAGGCCAACGGAATCAAGTTGGGGAAGCTTATGACCGTTGACATCACACAACCAGATCGGGGGGCTATTTATGAAACTGCAGAACATGCGCATCGGGAAACGACTGATCATCAGCTATGCCATATTTACCGCCATAATACTGCTCCTGTTCGGCATAACCTTTATAAACACGAGGAGCGTGGATCGGGGGGCGAACGAGATCGATCTGACCTTTAAAAAGGCAATGCTGGCAAACAGCATAATGATAAACCTCCAGGCTATCAACAAGGAAATGGCCATGGTAGTTTACACAAAAGACAGGTCCCGGCTTCAGACAGTGGCGGAGAAGAGAAAGCTCTATCAGGAAGCTCTGGAAAAGCTCGAAAAGCTCGAGACCGAAAAGGAAGGCAAGGAGATCATCGCCCGGTTTAAAAGCACGACTTCGGAGGCCCGGGAAGGAAACGTGAAATTGGGAAAAATGATAGAGGAGGGCAATTTCGACACCTCCTACTATGAAACCGTGGTTGATCCCCCGGTAAAGAAATTTCTGGAGATAGTCGGCGAACTCGTGAAGTATCAGGACAATCAGGTGCAGGTGAAGCACAAGGAGATCCTGAAGGATAACCAGGGAGAAAGGCTGGTTCTTGTTGCTTTCGGGGTCATCGCACTCATCCTGTGCGTCCTTGTGACGTTCATTGTCACAAGAAGCATTACACAGCCAATACAGAGGAACATCGCCACAGCCCGGACCCTGGCGGATGGCGACCTGTCGGTTCGGATAGAAATCGACAGAAAAGACGAGTTCGGCGACGAGATAAGGGCCTTTCGAGCAATGGTCGAGAAGTGGAAAAACCTCATCTCAGAGGTCAATACATCGGCAGTCAATGTTGCGTCCGCCAGCCATGAGCTGAGTGCCAGTGCAGAACAAATGGCGAGAGGCGCAACCGCACAGGTGGAAAGGACCATACAGGTCTCCACTGCCTCCGAAGAGATGTCCCAGGCCTCCCTCGATATTGCGAGAAACACCAACGACATAGCTGATTCAGCGAGAAAGATGGTCACTACCGCGGAGAAGGGCAACGAAATAGTGAGGCAATCGGTCGACGAGGTCAACGAGATCGCACAGACTGTGGAGAAATCGTCCGAATTTGTGAGGGACCTCGGGAGCCAGTCCGAAAAGATAGGAGAGATAATAAACGTTATCAACGATATAGCCGACCAGACAAACCTTCTAGCTTTGAACGCCGCAATCGAGGCCGCCCGGGCAGGAGAGGCAGGCAGAGGTTTTGCTGTTGTCGCCGATGAAGTTAAAAAGCTCGCGGAGCGAACCGCCCAGTCCACCAAAGAGATCGGCACAATGGTCAATTCCATAAGAACCGGTGTTGACCGGGCCGTTGACGCAATGGGCGAGGCATCTCAGAAAGTGAAGATAGGCGTTGAGCTATCAAGTAATGCCGGAAGTGCCCTCAACGAGATCGTCGGAAGTGCTTCCAGCCTTCAGGCCATGGTGCAACAGATTGCAGCGGCAATAGAAGAGATGAATGCAACGACGGATGAGATTGCAAAGGACATCGAGCAGGTATCTTCCGTAACCAAGGAATCGTCCAGTGCCGCAGAGCAGGTAACCCAGTCGGCAGGAGAGTTGAACAGCCTTTCCGTCAAGCTGGAGGGTCTGGTAAAAGGGTTCAGACTGGAAGCCTGACAAAACTGTGTTGAGTGTTGTGTTTTGTTGAAAGACATCTATCCGGAAAGATCGGATAGCACAAAACCCATCACTCAACACAGCCTTATTTTCAACATTTCTTCTTCCTGGACTTGGCGTCTTCGTCACCCGTGGTGCTTCCGTAGGTAGCGAGTTCCAGCTTTTCCGTCTCGTCACTCTCGCATTCGGGGCATTCGGGAGGCTCTTCTTCCCCTGAGATTGCCGAGAACTCAAAGCCGCACTTCCTGCATATGTATTGTTCTTCCGCCATAACGTCACTCCTTGATTCGGTTATCTCTTTCTCACAATTTATGTATCCCCGGCCCGGTTGGCAATGAGGCAATTATTGGGGCTCGCGTCGCCCCCTCCACGAACAAGTCCGTGGAGCCTCCCCTTCAACAAAAGGAAGAGGCGTTAAGTCGCCGGCTCGCGTCGCCCCCCTGCTATGCGGAGGAGCAGAGGAGAAAAGGAGCAGAGGAGAAAATGCTTCTTCACCGTTGTCCCCCTGTCCCTCTGCACCTCCGCTCCTCCGCTCCCACGCCCCTGCATAGCGGTAAAGGCGAATTATATTTGAAGAAGGGGTACGATCACGAAATGGATCAAGAGAATCTCGACTCGAGGATCTTTGCCAGGGGAGAACAGCTGCTCAAGCGAATAGAGGGCGAGAAGCCGTCAGTCTTCGAAAGAAGGCGATGGGTCGGCAGGATGATCGAATGGTCCATGCAGGATCAGGATTTCCGCACTCAGTTGCTCCGCTTCGTTGATGTCTTCCCTTCCCTCTCTACCCCGGATATGATCGCCGGACATGTGCGGGAGTATTTCGGCGATTCTGATGCGCAAATACCTTCCTTCCTGAAATGGGGTATTAATGCCACGTCTCTCGGCGGTCCCCTCGGGTCCCTGCTGTTGAGCAAAGGCATCGGCTACGGCATCAGAAAGTTGGGGAGACAGTTCATCCTCGGAGAAACGGAGCGGGATGCGATCAGGATGCTTTCGAAGGTACGCAGCGAGGGATGTGCATTCTCGTTGGACATCCTCGGTGAGGCAGTCCTCAGTGAGGACGAAGCGGAGCATTATTCCACCCGGTACATGGCACTGCTCGACAGCCTCGGGCAGGCCCAAACGGGCTGGCCGCCCCTGGGCAGCCTCAGTCGGGAAAACCCGTTAGACTGGGGCTATTCGCCGAAGATCGGCATCTCTCTCAAGCCGACCTCCCTCTATTCTCAGGCACGGCCTCAAGACTTCGACGGCTCCGTAGCCGGCATCGTTACACGTCTCCTTCCGATCTGCAGAAAAGCCGTGAACACCGGCGCGGCCCTGTGCATCGACATGGAGGCGTATGAGTATAAGGACATCTCGCTTGAGGTCTTCAAAAAACTGCGCCTCGAATTCCCCGATTATCCCTATCTTTCTATTGCCGTACAGTCCTACTTGCGCGATACCGACAAGGACCTTTCCGACCTGATCGAGTGGGCGGGTGTGCACGGGCTGTCCATTTCCGTCCGCCTCGTCAAAGGCGCATACTGGGATTACGAGATGCTCAGGGCAAGGCAGACCGGATGGGAAATACCGGTCTACACAAAAAAAGCGGAAACGGACGCTGCCTTCGAGCGGCACGCCCGGCTGATCCTCGAAAATCACAAGACTGCCTGCCTCGCCTGCGGTTCTCACAATATCCGGTCGATCGCGGCCGTCATCGAAACGGCGCGGGATCTGTGGACGCCGGAAGAACGCTACGAGTTTCAGATTCTCTACGGTATGGCGGAGCCTGTTCGCAAAGCGCTTCTCGCGAGCGTTGGCCGGGTGAGGGAATATTGCCCTTACGGCCCGATAATCCCCGGCATGGCGTACCTCGTGCGCCGTTTACTCGAAAATACCGCCAATCAGGGCTTTCTTCGCCGCATGTTCGCCGAGCGCACGGATCCGGCCACGCTCCTTTTAAACCCTGCCGAGGAAATCAGGGGTAAACAGGACAAGGCGCCGCCTGCCGGAGAGCGAACGGCGCAGCCAGGGGATTTGTCACCTTTCATCAACCAGCCGCCGTCCGACTTTACCAGCAAGGAAGAACGCGAGCGTTTCGCGAAGGCCATCACCGGCGTGAGACAGCACCTTGGAAAAACGTGCCCCCTCTATATCAACGGGATGGAGAGGATAACAAAAGATACGCTCCCTTCACTCAATCCGGCGGACCCTGAAGAGATCATCGCCCACGTATGTCAGGCAGGGGCCGAGGAGGCGGAGTACGCAATCAGGTCTGCCCGGGAGAGTTTCGACGCATGGCGGGATACCGAACCCCGCACAAGAGCCGGGCACCTGCTACGGGCAGCTTCATGGATGAGGAGCCGGAGGCAAGAGCTTGCCGCATGGCAGACTCTCGAGATCGGCAAACAGTGGGACCAAGCATCTGCGGACGTAGCCGAAGCAATCGATTTCCTGGAGTATTACGCCCGCGAAATGATGCATCTGGCCGTTCCCCGGAAGCTCGCTTCCCCTCCCGGAGAACAGAATCACTGCGTGTATGAGCCGAGGGGTGTCACGGTTGTCATCGCTCCGTGGAATTTCCCTCTCGCCATCAGTTGCGGCATGGTGTCGGCCGCGCTGGTCACGGGCAATTGTGTGGTCTACAAGCCTTCGCCCCTGACCCCTGTGGTCGGCCGTCATCTCGTTGAGGCATTCCGGGAAGCGGGCCTCCCTGCCGGGGTCTTCAATTTCGTGCCCGGCCGTACGGAGGTGATCGCCGAATACCTCGTCGACCACCCCGATGTGAGCACCGTCGCCTTCACCGGGTCAACAGAAGTGGGCCTGAAAATCATAGAGAAAACAGCGGTCGTTCGTCCGGGGCAGATGAAGGTAAAAAGGATCATTTGCGAGATGGGCGGCAAAAACGCGATTATTATTGATGCGGATGCGGACCTGGACCAGGCAATACCCGCTGTCCTTGTGTCTGCGTTCGGCTTTCAGGGTCAGAAGTGCTCTTCGTGCTCCCGGGTTATCGTGCTCGAATCAATATACGACGAGTTCGTGGACCGCCTTGCGAGAGCGGCAGACTCCCTGGCGATCGGCCCGGCGGAAAACCCTGCGTTTTATATGGGACCGGTCGCGGACGACAGGAGCAGGACCAGGATCCTCAAATACATCGAAACAGCCGGCCGCGAAGGGAAGATCATTTATTCAGGCACTGCGCCGACAGGGGGTGGCAGTTATGTGCCCGTCACGATAGCGGCCGGCATCAGGCCCGAACATACGACCTCCCAGGAGGAAGTATTCGGTCCCCTGCTTGCCGTAATGAAGGTAAGCACATTCGACCAGGCCCTCGAGTGGGCCAACTCGACGCGGTTTGCCCTCACAGGCGGCGTCTTCAGCCGGAGCCCCCGGAACCTTGAAAAGGCGAGAAAAAGATTCCTGGTCGGGAACCTCTATCTTAACCGTCACATCACAGGAGCCCTCGTCGGCCGCCAGCCTTTCGGCGGCTTCAAGCTGTCCGGCCTCGGTACCAAGGCCGGCGGACCGGAATACCTGCTCCATTTCATGGACCCCCGGGTGATAACGGAAAACACTGCCCGGCGGGGTTTCGCGCCTGAGGTAGAATAAGCCCGCACACACGTTCCTGCATATGCCTGAACAAGCCCGATCGGAAAACCTTTTTACGAAACAGATAGGAATCAAAGAGCGTCCGTGCTACAATCGAACCAAGTTCACTCTAAAATACCAAGAAAAGGAACAGCCATGCACGTAATGCGGTATTGTTTGTCATTGTTGACGATATGCGTTGTCCTCGCTCTCGGGAATTGGTCAGAGGCGGCCGGGCCCAGGATTGCCGCCGGGTCTTCTCACACGGTAGCCATAAAATCAGACGGCACGCTGTGGGCGTGGGGGTCGAATGTCTCGGGACAGTTGGGCGACGGGACAACGGCAAACAGGTCCGTTCCGACCCAAATCGGAAGCGCGACAAACTGGAATGTGATTGCCGCAGGCGAGGCCCATAACGTCGCGATCAGGTCGGACGGGACCTTGTGGGCGTGGGGGTCGAATGTCTCGGGACAGCTAGGGGACGGGACAACAACCACGCGGGCCACGCCGATCCAGGTGGGGGCAGCGACCAATTGGAGTGCGGTAGCAGCAGGCGATACCCACACGGTAGCAGTCAGGACGGATGGGACCTTGTGGGCGTGGGGGTCGAATGTCTCGGGACAGTTGGGCGATGGGACCATAGTCAACAAGACCGTTCCCACGCAGATCGGGACGGTGACCAATTGGAGTACGGCAGCAGCAGGCTCCGCACATACGGTCGCAATCAGGACGGACGGGACCTTGTGGGCGTGGGGGTCGAATGCCTCCGGACAGTTGGGGGACGGGACAACGGCAAATAAAACCGTTCCTGCACAGGTCGGAGGCGCGGCCACGTGGAACGCTGTTGATGCAGGCTCCGGTTATTCGGTGGCAACGGGGTCGGACGGAACGCTGTGGGCATGGGGAGCCAACGCTTCGGGCCAGTTGGGTGACGGGACCATAGTCAACAAGACCGTTCCCACGCAGATCGGGAGTGGGGTCATTTGGAGCACGGTTACCGCCGGGTCTATCCACACCATGGCCATCAGATCGGACGGGACCTTGTGGGCGTGGGGGTCGAATGTCTCGGGACAGTTGGGCGATGGGACAACAGTCAACAGGACCGTTCCCACGCAGATAGCTTCCGGCTTTAGCGTGCCTCTTCAAGTCATCTCAACAGTTCCTGCGAACGGCGCCAAGGAGGTTTCTCTCGATACCGTTATTCAGGCAGTCTTTAATCACACGATGGATGCAACGACGATCACGACCGACACGTTTACGGTAAGCGGAGGGGTCACGGGCACGATCGAATTTAATTCGTCCACCAATACCGCGACGTTTACCCCTTCGGCCCCCCTGGATTCTTCCGGCACCTATACCGCCACCATCACCACAGGGGTAAGGGACTCATCCGGAACCAGTCTTCCTGCGAATTTCAGCTGGAGCTTTACTACCGACCCTGAGGATAAAGGAGAAGGCGGGTGCTTCATCGCAACCGCGGCGTACGGGTCGTATCTCGATCCGCATGTTCAGGTCTTAAGGAATTTCAGAGACAGATATCTCGCGACAAACAGAATCGGCCGGTATCTTGTCAGCAGCTACTATCAGTACTCGCCGCCCGTTGCACGGCTCATAGAATCACACGGGTGTTTAAGAACAGCGGTCCGATGGGCGCTGACTCCGCTGGTCTACGGGCTGGAGCAGCCGTTTCTCATAGTCATAGGTCTGTTCCTCGGCATTGCGATCATTCGGAAAAGAAGGCGGGCCGGATCATGACGAAAGAAGAAGCCGTTTTCGCCACAAATAAAGACGGATAAGAGCGGGATTCCGCCGGAGGCCGGAATCTGAGGGACGGCACAATCGCCGTCACTCAGCACTCTCTTCCATCCGCCTTCATCGTGGGCGGCTTTTTCCCCTCATGGACGCTCAGTTCGTAATGTTCGGCCAACAGTTCCTCACCGGGCGGCTCGGGTAAAGGTCTCAATCGTTTCCATGTACCGCGTCAGACTTCGCTCGAGAAGATCATTATGACCGGCGCCCGGAACGAACAGCGCTTCCTTTTTTGTCGCAGCGGAAAGCGTGTAAAGTGCCCTTCCCTCTCCGGCCGGGATGATTTCATCCTCTTCGCCGTGAATGACGAGGGTGGGAATCCTGATCTCCTTTATCTTCAGATCGTTTCCGAATCCTATCGCGCCTTCCACCCCTTCGAAAAGGTAGCTTACGCCGAGTCGCGCAAACTGGTTCCGGGAACTTGCAAAACCGCTTTCCACAATAAGCCCCTTAAGCTGACCCTGATAACGGTAGGCAACTTCGATGGCCGGGGCGCTACCTAAAGACCGGCCCATCACAAAACGATCGCCTCCATAACCACGGGCATCAAGGAAGGAAACAAAACCGTGAAAGATGGGGTGGGCATCCTTTATCATGGCGCTGCAGGTGGGGCTGCCGTCACTTTCGCCGTAACCGCGATAGTCGGCCACAAACAGATTAAGACCCCGCTCCTGATAGAGCGGCGCCACGTAATCATAGTCTGTCGCTATCTCCCCGTTCCCGTGAAAGTAAAGGACGTTCGGTCCATCCGTGCGGGCCGGATAGAACCGGCAGCCGATTGAGATACCCTCCGCCACCTCGACGAAATGCGTCATCCCGTTTCGCGGTCTCGACTCCAGGGGCCATTCACGGCGCGGGAAAAATATCCGGTGGAGTATTTCCGGCCGGTCCATCAGCCCGGTGCCCTTGTCAAAATCGATCATATCCTGTCCTCCAGTACTTTTGCAGGTTCATAAGCTCCCCTCTTTTCTCATTCTTACCTGCCTTTACAATGGCTGCGATAATTGCTGTCTAAATCTTTTCGAGACGAAGGGTGAGCGGGCTCGAAAGAGAGACGAGTATGCCGAGAATCAGGATGCCCAGCCTGAAACCGATATAGTCTCCCGCAAGACCGAGCAGGTAGGGCATCACACCGCCGCCGAGCACTACACAAAGCGTCAGGATCAAGCCGGTCGCCATACCTCTCGACTCCCTGTTGAACACTTTGGTGACGACCACGAGGATCACGGGGAAATAGCACGTGACGACAACTGCCTGAAAGAAAAGAAAAACAGGCATACAGGCAATGGAAGCAACTGCCGTGAGGACCGTCAGGACTCCTGATCCGAGCATGATAACAAACAACGCAGACCTGAGGTTGACCCTGTCAATGAAAAAGCCCGCCATGATGGCAACAATAATGCCGCCAAGCCTCGATATTCCCAGGACCGTGTTTGCATAGCCGAGGGTCATGGATAATTCCTTGGTAACATAAAGAGGGAAAATCGCGTAAAGGCCGAGATTGGCCCCGGCAGCGAAAATGGACAGAATAATCAACGTCCAGAGGGAAGACTTCTTGACAAGACCGCCGAACGTGCCCTTTTGGGAATGCTCGATCTTCACCTCACGGCTTACCAGGTAGAAGATGACGGCACCCATCAGGAACACAAAGCCCAAAACCTGAAAAACACCCCTCCAGTTCACAAAATGGAGAAGGAAGAGGACGATGAACGGAATGCTGAATATGGCCACAGGCGCCCCGCTGTCATGGATCACGATCGACTTCCCCCATTGTTTCTCGCTGTAATACTCGGTGATGAGCGGAAGGGCTGCGGGCAGATACATTCCTCCCGAAAGGCCGATGATGAAGCCGAACAGGTAGAGAAGAGAGAACCGCTGAGCAAAAGGGATCAAAAAGAACGCCAGGGACGTAATCGATAGGGAAAGAGTTATGGACCGTCTGTAGCCGAAGGCGCCCGAGTAAAAGCCTGAAGAAAACATGGAGAAGGCATAACCTGCGGACAAAAATACAAAAACGCTGCTCGCCCGTGCGTGGGTTATCACGAACTCGTCTTCAATAAGCGGCAGAAGAGGCGCGAACAGGACCCTTGCGCCCATGTTGATGAACCAGAGCCACCAGAGAAAAATCAGGAATGCGAGGGCCTTGCCTTTGAGATCCGGGTAACGTTCCATTCCAGGAATAGTAGCGAAGACCGGGGAAGAATTCAATCGAATCCTTTGCGGAGCCGAATAGAATTTGTTCCGGGGGACGATCGATGGTCCGCATAAGGCGCATGAGTTCAGAGAGTTTAGAACTTTCCATACCCCCGCATCTGTGATAAGTTATAAAATCATGTTTGGCATTGGTCTCCCCGAACTCATCATTATCATTGTCGTTGCCCTGCTCGTGGTAGGACCCAAGAAGCTGCCCGAACTTGCCCGGTCTTTGGGTAAGGCGATGGGAGAATTCAGACGCATGGCTGACGACGTGAAAGAGACTCTCGAGACGGAAATGCACGTGGAGGAGACCGGGGAAGAGGTCAAAGGAGAGAACAAGGCGGCGGAAGCGTCAGAGGAAGGGCAGCCGAAGGGCGGGGAGGCAATGAAGGAACAGCAGGAGGAGCCCTCCGAAGAAGAGAAAAAGCCGGCCGCAGAACTGTCAGTGCCATCTGAGGATCAAAAAAAAGGCGGGGAGCCCCGGAAAAAAGAAGAGAAACAAGCGGCGGAATCGGAAGGGGAGCAAAAAACAGAAAAAAAAGGCATCACCCCGAATGAACAGACGGCAACATGATAGACGAGAAAAAGCCCTTTATTTCTCACCTCAAAGAGCTGAGAGACAGATTGGTGGTTTCTATCATCGCCGTCGGCGTAGCCTTCGTCATCGCCTACAGTCTCAAAGAAAAAATATTCCACTTTCTCATGCGTCCCTTCATTGAGGTGATGCCCGCACAGAGTTCGTTCATCTTTACGAGCGTCACCGAAGCGTTCATGACGTACTTCAAGATATCGCTGGTGACAGGCCTTTTTCTGGCTGCTCCGGTTATTCTTTACGAGCTCTGGATGTTCGTATCCCCCGGTCTTTACGAAAAGGAAAAAAAATACGTCATACCCTTTATCGTGTTCGGAAGTATATTCTTCCTGATCGGAGGGCTCTTCTGCTATTTCATCGTCATGCCCTACATCTACCGCTTTTTCGTCAGCTACGCGGGTCAGTTCATTATCCCCATGCCCTCGCTCAAGGAATATATGAACCTATCCCTCAAGATGCTTATCATCTTCGGTTTGATTTTCCAGATGCCCCTCATCGCCTTCTATCTTGCGAAAGCCGGCATCATCAGCTATCACGGCCTGGCAACAAAGAGAAGATACGCGATACTGGGGATCGTCGTTGTGAGCGCCATCATTACGCCTCCGGAGGTAACAAGCCAGCTTCTTATGGCGATACCCATGTATGGTCTTTTTGAAGTAAGCGTGTTGATCGCGAAATTTTTCGGAAAAAAGGAGAGTGCCGATGCCCCGGTTTAATTGTGTGATACTGGCAGCAGGAAAGGGGAAGAGGATGCTGTCGAAGATGCCGAAGACCGTTCACCCGATCATGGGTAAACCCATGGTCCGTTATGTAGTGCAGACCGCGAAACAACTGGGATCAAAAAAGACCATTGTGGTAACCGGCCATGAAAAGGAGGTTGTCGAGGATTGCCTCAAGGACGAGGACGTGATCTTTTCTTTGCAGGCCGAGCAAAAAGGAACGGCCCATGCCGTCCTGACCGCGGAAGGTCTTCTCGCGGATGGAGGCGAGGATATTCTCGTCCTTTACGGTGATGTCCCCCTCATACAAGCCTCCACCCTTGAAGCCTTTGTGCGGTTTTTCGAGCAATCAGAAGGTATCGCCTTCATGACGACCCGTGTTGAACGGCCGGATGGCTATGGCCGGGTGGTCATGGGAGGGAACGATGACATCCTCGACATCGTCGAGGACAGCGAGGCGACCGGAAAGGTACGGGAAATCGACGTCATAAACACGGGTATCTGCATGATCCGGGGCGATTTTCTCCCTCTGGTCAAGGCCATAACGCCTGACAACAACAAGGGTGAATTTTATCTTACGGATATATGCAGGGTCGCAAAAGCGAAAGGCATCAAGGTCAAGGCCTGGCTGCATGAGAATGCCGGGGAAGTCCTCGGCATCAACACACGGAAGGAGCTGCTTGAAGCAAGCTCCCTGATGAAAAATGCCATTCTGGACCGTCACATGGAAAACGGCGTTACCCTTATCGACCGGAGCGCCTACATCGAGAGCGACGTGACCATAGGAAGGGATACGGTGATCTTTCCGTACTGCTATCTTACGGGAAAAACGGAAATCGGAGAGGATGTGACTATCGGTCCCCACGTGGTGATCAAGGATTCCATAATCGGGAGGGGTGTCGCTATCGAAGGCTTCAGCTCCCTGGACGGTATCAGGGCCGACGAAGGGGTGAAGATCGGACCCTTTTCAAGGATCAGGCCGACCACGGTATTGAAAAAGAATGTAAAGATAGGCAATTTTGTGGAGGTGAAGAACTCGACCATCGAGGAGGGGTCAAAGGCGAATCACCTTTCCTACCTGGGCGATGCCCGGATCGGCACAGGGGTTAACATAGGAGCAGGCACCATTACTTGTAATTACGACGGAAGAAGAAAGCACAAAACCACCATCGGAGACGGTGTTTTTGTCGGCAGCAACACCGAGCTTGTTGCACCGGTCGCAATCGGAAAAGACGCGGTCATCGGAGCGGGTTCTACGATCACCCACGACGTCCCCGAAGGAGCTCTCGCTGTCACCCGTGCAAAGCAGAAAAACATCGAAGGCTATGCGAGGAGGAAAAAATGTGCGGAATAGTAGGTTATTTAGGCAGTAGCGAAGCATATCCTATCCTTATCGAAGCGTTGAAGAAACTGGAGTACAGGGGCTACGATTCTGCGGGCATGGCCGTCTGGTGCGATGGGAAGATCAAGGTGGCACGCCAGAAAGGCAAGGTCGACGATCTGAGGAAGCTGTGCGACGGCGGTTTTAGGGGCACCCTCGGCCTTGCCCATACGCGATGGGCCACCCATGGCACTCCTTCCGAGAGGAACGCCCATCCCCACAGGTCCGGCGACGTGGTTGTCGTCCATAACGGCATTGTCGAGAACTACGTGGAACTGAAGGAAGACCTGCGCGGGAAGGGGCACAAATTCCTCTCGGATACGGACACGGAGGTGATACCCCATCTCGTCTCCGAGCATCTGAAGCAAGGTGCCGGATTCGTCGATGCCGTACGGGCCGCCCTCGCGGAGATGACAGGCTCTTATGCCCTCGGTATTATCAGGGAAAGCGACCAGATGCTCATTGCGGCAAAAAAGGAAAGCCCTCTCGTGATCGGCATAGGGGACGGCGAGTCTTTCGTTGCGAGCGATGTGCCGGCCCTTATCGGCAGGACAAACAGGTTTATCTTTCTCGAAGACAACGATATCGCCGTCATGAAAGACGGCGAAGTACGTATCATTGACGTTATGGGAAAGCGGGTGGACCGGACAATACACACCATAAACTGGACC
The DNA here is from genome assembly GCA_002067405.1 of Syntrophorhabdaceae bacterium PtaU1.Bin034. Next base: position 14,896 of record MVRP01000035.1, read on the forward strand.
GGGGCCATGGCGGAAAAAGGCGGCTACAAGCACTTCATGCTGAAGGAGATCTTCGAGCAGCCCCGGGCCATATCCGATACGCTGATCGGCAGGGTCAAAGAGGAGCGGGGTGAAGTCGATTTCGAGGAACTCAAACTGCCTTCAATGAGCAAGGTAAAGCGGATCTGGATGATCGCCTGCGGGACCTCTCACCATGCCTGCCTCATCGGCAAGCATATGTTCGAGGCAAACCTCCGCATACCGGTGGAGGTGGACATCGCGTCGGAATTCAGGTACCGCAACCCCATTATAGGCAAGGACGATATCCTCCTCCTCGTGTCGCAGTCGGGAGAAACGGCGGACACCATTGCCGTCATGAAAGAGGCGAAAAAGAGGGGAATCTACACCCTTGCTGTTTGCAACGTCCTGGGAAGCACCCTTGCCCGCGATTCCGACGGGGTCATTTTCACGCACGCCGGGCCCGAGATCGGCGTTGCATCGACAAAGGCGTTCACCACCCAGATATCCGTGCTCTTTCTCCTCATGCTGCACCTGGGAAAGAAGACAGGAGCGCTCGATAGTGAGGCGGTCGGACGGAATATAAGCGAGATCAGGAAGATACCTCACAAGCTCCAGCTCCTTCTCGACGATGCGGGCAATATCGAAGAGCTTGCCCGTAAATACATGCATTTCAAGAACTTTCTCTATCTCGGACGGGGGATCAACTATCCCGTTTCCATGGAGGGGGCCCTCAAGCTGAAGGAAATATCCTATATCCACGCGGAGGCTTACGCTGCGGGTGAAATGAAACACGGTCCCATTGCCCTCATCGATGAGAACATGCCCGTCGTCTTCGTCTCGCCGGGCGACCAGACCTACAAAAAGACGTGCAGCAACGTGGAAGAGGTCGTGTCAAGGCGGGGCAACATCATCCTCTGCACGGACGACGAAAAGCATGAAATGACAGGCAAAGCAGCCACGATCCTCCACGTGCCGAGCACGCTCTACGACCTGCAGCCCATCGTCTTCATAGTACCGCTGCAACTATTTGCCTATCACATTGCGAATTTGCTCGGCACCGACGTGGATCAGCCGAGGAATCTGGCAAAGAGCGTTACAGTGGAATAATAGACTACACAGAGGGTCCAGGAAGAGAAAAAAAGGAAAAATCTTCCCTGGCCCTCTTTTTTTGCCTCCCTGCAGGCGGCCCGGGCGCGCTACTGGACACACCTTGACCATTTCACGGTCTTCCCCGGCACTATTACTTATGGTATATTACAACCCAATCATGGATGCGGAGAAAAAGCAGGGGATAATACTCATTGTCATCGGCATTTGCATCCCCTTGATCGCCCTCCCCTTCGTTTCCGGCTATGCAAAGGACAGGGGCTTCATCGACAATCTCTACGGGATCGGCATCCAGTTGAGGAAGGGCAGTCCGGAGCCTCAACCCGGTACTCAATCACTCCCGGCGACGGGAAACAAAGGCCCAAAAAAGATCGACTGGAATACCGTGATGCCGGAAAAAATACCCTTCAGATTATTCCTCGTCTTTACCGTGATCCTCCTTTACCTGGGCATCATAAGGATCGACCGGGCACGACGCAGGCGCAAGGCCGGGAATAACGAGCGGATTCCCGCGGGATAGTGCCGGGAGATCCATCCACTGTGACAATTCCATTATATCCTGATCCATTTCCGTTTTAGTGCGTAGAAGAGTGCAAGGCCGGCCAGGTAGGCGATACCCATGTTCCACATGGCAGTGCCGGCAGTGGCAAGGAGCACGAAGAGATTCTGCTTTTCGAGCCTGATATCCCTGATAACAAGAGAGAGCTCAAGACCGGCGAAAAAAAGAATGACCCCCAGCACGGCGCGCGGAAAGACCTGAAGAAGAAGCGAGACGGAATCACTGAAAAGAAAGCCAACAACGAGAAGGATCGTACCGAGCATTACCATGGAGCCACCCGTGCGCGCTCCGAACCGGATGTGTCCTGCCATGCCCCCTGCCCCATGACAGAGGGGAATGCCTCCGATAGAGGCACTCACCAGGTTCATCACGCCTTGATCGATGCTCATACCCTTTGCCGTGACCTTCTTGTCCGGAAAATGCCGGTTGTTCTCTTCAACGGTGCCGATAATGGCGTTACCTAATGTCAGCGGTGCCTGGGGAAGACCCAGAATGACAAATCCCGCGAGAAGCTCGCTCCACGACATGTGAGAAAAAACCGGTTGAGGGAGCCGAAAACTGACGGAGATATGGGACAGTTCAAAGAGCAACGACGGCTTTTGAGCAACGGCAAGAATGACGCCATAGCACAGCAGCACGAGCATACCCGGAAGCCTTCGGCTGCCAAGAAGAATCAGTATGAGAAGGACACCGCCAAGGCCTGCCAGGGGTTGCAGCTTCATCATGCCTAACCCCTCTATCATAAAACTCAACCCCAGCCCGAGCATGATGCCCCGTACCACGGGCTTTGTGGTGATCTTCTCAATCCATGTAACGGCGCCGGACAGACCCATGAGGAGCCAGAATACACCCGTAAAGATGCCGGAGCCCCAGATCATTCCCGGTGTTGTGACAGATGCGTGGGCAATGGCCATACCGCCGATTGCTTTCATCGGTTGGGTAGGGATCGGGGTCTTGTAATAGAGTCCGACGAAAATGTTGAAAATACCGAAGGTAACCAGAATGCCGAGCGGGTCCAGCTTGTTCAGTGTGAGGTAACCCAGAACAAAGGGAATCAGTGTGCCGAGGTCGCCGAAGGCGCCGGCAAGTTCCATCCGGTTGTAGTCATTGCCCCAAAGCCGCATCCGCCGTTTACCCGCTGTTATAAGAATACTCTATTATATGTCGCCGGGCACCACCACAATTATCCGTACGGCGGATAACCGCATGGTGTCGTATTGCGGGGTAGATTGCGAAGAACCTGCGGCAGAACCGCTTTACTTGCATGGACGAATGGCGCAATGACCTGTGGGGAAGCGTGCCGGAATGCAGAAGCCAAACTTATCCACACACATTTCTTTCCCTATCCGCTCGCGTCAGGGCTCGCATCGCTCCGTCAACTGGTATAGAATGTAAACAGGCCCATGGGAACGGGCCGGAATGTTCCATCGGAGAAACTGACAATGAGATACGACACGAAGGCTGAAAAGGCATCCGGCGTGAAAATAACGGTGCTGTTTCTTGTGCTGTTTCTCGTTACGGTGGTGTTTCACGGCCATGCTGCGGACATTGGCAAGACGGGAGGCCGGGTTCCGGGCATCGGGGCATGGCCGCGGGGCGCGGACGGCTGGGTGTGGGAGGGTTCTTCCCTCTCGTACAATCGCCGCACCGTCTTCAATTACATTGACGGCGCGGCAGAGGTCTATCTCGCTTACCGAATGAAAGGGGTCACGGTCACGAGCTACACAAAACCCGATGCCGGGCCGGTCCGGGCCGAGGTCTGGGAAATGGGAAGCGCGCAGGACGCATTCGGGGTCTTTTCTTACGAGCGGCAGGACCCTTCGGCCGGTATAGGTCAGGGTTCGGAATTCGACGGCGGTTTGTTGCGTTTCTGGAAAGGACGTTTCTTTGTCACGGTCTCCGCAGAGGAACCTGACAAGACGTCCGACCTGGCCGTTCTCGCCCTCGGCCGGCAACTCGCGGCATCTATTCGGCAGACAGGCCGGCCGCCCGAGCTTCTCGATCTCCTCCCCAGCGAGCCTTCTGCACCGGACCTCGAACACGCCCGCTTCCTTCGCAGCCACGTGCTTCTCAATCAACGTCTCTTCATTTCGAACAGGAACATACTGCAGCTCGGGAATAATACGGAGGCCGTGCTGGTTCCCTATCCCGGCATAGAGGCCAAGGCCTTCCTGTTGCTCGTTCGCTACCCCTCATCCAAGCGCGCAGAAGCCGCGTACCGGTCGTTCGGGGCCGAGTTCGGAGGGGCCCGGGCGGCAGAGAGCGCAGAAACAAGAAAGGTAAAGAGTGCAAAGGCAGCTCGCCGAGGACGTTATCTGGCTGCGGCACTGAATGTCCCGGACAAGGAAGTCGCCGACAAGCTGCTCGCGGCGACATTGAGAAAAATGAAGGAGAGCTCCCCATGAAAAAAAGCAGGATAGGTCGGCGGGATTTTCTCAAGGCGGCAGCGGGATTTGCGCTCGGCGGCCTTTCCTTTGCGCCCCGTGGCTTTGCCGAAGATCGCTCCAGGGTGGTGCTGGTAAGAAACGCGGAGGTGCTCCTGCCCACCGGGGAGATCAATGCCCCTGTCGTGAGGGCCATGCTCGATGCAGCGGTGCAGGCCGTAACTTCCCAGAAAGACCCGGCAGCGGGCTGGAGCAGGCTCGTCTCAAAATCGGACGTTGTCGGCGTGAAGAGCAATGCCTGGCAGCCCCTTTCGACGCCCAGGGAACTGGAAGAGGCCATTGTGGACCGCGTTACAGAAGTCGGCGTTGCGAGAGAGAATATAGCGGTCGATGACAGAGGGGCGATCTCCAACCCGGTCTTTAAACGGGCAACGGCCTTCATCAACATCAGGCCCATCCGGACCCATCACTGGGCCGGCGCCGGCACGTGCCTGAAAAACTACATCATGTTCGTCCGGCTCCCGTGGACTTACCACCCGAACGCCTGCTCTGATCTCGGCAAAATCTGGACGCGCGACGGCCGGCGGCAAAAGACGAAACTCAACATCCTCGTTGCTCTCACCCCGCAATTCTTCGGGCGCGGCGCCCATTCATTCGACCGGCGCTACGTCTGGCCCTATAGAGGGCTCATCGCCGGCACTGACCCTGTTGCCGTCGATACCGTGGGTGCGGAGCTGCTGCGAAAGAAGCGAATAGCGTTCTTCGGCGAGGACCGCGACCTCGATACTCAACCCATCCATATTCACGCTGCCGACAAAAAATACCACTTGGGCGTCAGCGATCTCTCACGTATCGACCTCGTCCGTGTCGGGCCCATGGAAGACGCACTGCTGTAAATCGTTTCTCACAATTTATCTCACCTCCCGGACAAGGCCGTAGCTCCGGCGCGCCGGGCGTTCAATACCAGGAGTTTGTAATTAACATTGCTGCAGAGACTGTTGCGTTTCGCATCCTGTAGTGGTTGAACCGCCTGAGACGGATAACTATATTTGTTGAGAACAAACAATGGGAGGTGGGAAAAGGACAAAAGATAAAAACGAAAAAACGGGGAGCAGGAAAAACAGCATTTCAACAGGTTTACGGGAATCACTTCGGGTAGCACGCCTGCCGTTACATCGTTGAGCAACTTTCAACAAATGCAAGGAGGTAGACCATGGCTTTCAATCCTTTTCAGGAGAAAGGAATCCCATTGGAGCAGCAGGTCCACAGCTGGACCAGCCTCGATGTGGAACCCTATGACAAGAATGCAGTCGATCCGTATACCCGGTGCCGGGTAATTCTCATGAACGGCATCGAGGTGGAGGCTGCCATCTTTAAACATGAGTTTTCGAGAATGTGCCCCGACATGGAGCTGAAGAAGAGCATCGCCTTCACCCGGCGCCTGGAACAGCAACAGCAGAAGATCATCAACTGGCTCATCCCTGCTGACGAATCGGCCATCGAAAACACCATCGGATATGAGCAGCTTGCCGTCGACCTGACCGCCGGGCTGGCAAAACTGTTGTCAAACACCTATTCAAAGCAGGTATTCGATTTCGGGCTGCTTGAAGATTTCGACCATCTCTATCGCTACGCAAACCTGCTCGACCTGATCCAGGGGAAGGACGCTAATGATATCGTGCAGGGACAGACCGAGATCACCCTCGGCAGACCGACCATTGCCGAACATCGCCACCCCTTCGACAGCATCCGGAACTTCAGCGACATGAAGACCTCCCAGCCCCTCGATCTGCTCTGTATCCTCACCCTCGTCTCCGCCGAGCAGCAGACCATGAACTTCTATATGAATACAGGCAACAGGGCATCGGATGCGACGGCACGCGGTCTTTACCAGGAGATCGGCATGGTCGAGGAGCAGCATGTGTCGCAGTATGAGAACCTGATGGATCCCCGTGCCTCGTGGTTCGAGATGCTCGTGCTCCATGAATACAACGAGTGCTGGCTCTACCACTCGCTCATGGAGCAGGAGGTGGATTCCAAGATCAGGAAGATATGGGAGATGTGCCTCTCCATGGAGCTTCAGCACCTCAGGATAGCCTCCGAGTGCCTGCAAAAGTACGAGAACAAAGATGCCCGGGATATGTGCCCGCAAATGCTGCCCGATCCGATCGTCCTCCGGTCGAATATCGATTATGTGAGGAACATTCTCGCTACCCAGGTAAAGCTGACCGCGGACGGGCCCAATATCGTTCCCGTGGACCAGCTCCCCGGCGACAGCAGATACTCCTGGTACCAGCGTACGGTAAACGATGCGTTCGTACCGAGCCAGAACATCATCCAGAGACGCATCAACGACCGGGGCGAGGATTACCGGCTTGAGCTGAGCGGACCCCATCCCGTGGAGTCGTTCAGGGACAGGAAGAGGGTTGCCATGTCGGAGACATGCATCCTGGAAGGCATGGAAGTGGCGGACCATCAGGGCAAAAGCATCGGCCAGATCAAAGAAATGTACTTTAACGAATTTCTTTTGAACAGACGGCTGAAAGCAGATCTTTACGTCCCTCTCAACGCCATAGAAAAAGTTGCAAAAGAAATCCAGTTGAAGATCAATGAAGAAGAAATAGAAAACATGGGATGGAGGAAGTCGGCGTAAGTCAAACGCCTTTGCCCGGCCGGCCTTTAAAAGGGAGGCCGGCCGGGCAAAGGCGGCATATGGGATATGGACCTCAACCCCCTCAGGCTCGTCCGGCGCCCGTTGTTTCCACTTCTCCGGGGGTTTTCTCCGCTTCAACCGTATATCGCCAGCCGGCCCCTTTCGACAGGACGGCGAAGCCGTTCCTGCTCAGAAGATGTTGCAGTTCCTCGATCGAACAGAAATTACCCGGCTCCCCGACCAATCTCTCCAGCCGTACCACCAGCCGCCCCATCACGGCCGACCGGTCGATGTCACACACAAACAGCCTGCCTCTTGGCTTCAGGACGCGGCGAACTTCTTCAACTGCCTTTCGGAGGTCCGTAAAGTGATGAATTGCGTCGCCGATCAAGACGATATCGATCGTGCCGTCGCCGAACGGGAGCTCCTCGGCCCGGGCGGCGATCGGGCGGGCGTGCGGCCCGACATACTTGAGCATCCCGAGAGCCGGATCCACGCAGACATACTCGAGATCCGGTCTTGTCGGCCGGGCAAGGTCGAGCAGGGTCCCTGTCCCGCCCCCGATGTCCGCCACCACACCGGGATGCCCGGCTGTCTTCATGACGTTGGAGAGGCGTGCTTTTGCACGGCCCGGATAGAAAGCGGCAGAAAACAGCTTAAACAATAAGCCGAGGCGCTCAAAAGGGACAGACATCACTTCCTGGTGACCGTCATCTCCATCATCTTCTCTTCCTTTGCCCCCTTGCGCATGGTGTACATCTCGTACTGCAGGGTGTTCTCGTCCACGATCTTCGTCACGCTGCGCCAGGTCATGGGGCCCTGCACAGGATCGTCATAGCTGCTTTCCTGTGTTATGGTCCTGCCGTCAGCACCGGCCGTCCCCTCGAAATAATAGATGCCCGTGCTCATGGAATCGATCCAGGTGGACACGTATTTCCTGGTGTGGTTGTCGTAACCGATGACGTTGATACCTTTGAAGGTAATCCCCATCATCTCGCCGGTATACTCCTGCTGAAGGTAACGGCCGTCAAGGAGCATCTTCTGTTCGCAGGTGCCCGTGGATTCGGTGGCAGGCTTGTCCGGTTCCATCCAGGCCTTTGTCTTTGTGGTCCAGCTTCCCGCCAGCTTCGCCAGCATCTTGTGGGGTTCGCCCGGAGTCCCCAGTTTTTTGTACACTTCCATCATCTCCTGCATGTCCATCTTGCTTTCCTGTTTTGCCTGTTCAGCCATAACGTACCTCCTTGTTGATGTTTTTGGCTCCGGCATTCATAAAGCGGCGTTTCTTCCTAATTGCGTTAGCCGGTCAAGGTGATACATAAACATAGGTGGTCGCTTTGACGAAGACAAGGTAAGCGGCTGAAAGGCGATGAAAGAAGGCGGGCGTCAGGATGACAGGCCGAGGGGGCAGGCAAGAAGGACCTGTAAAGGGGAAAGGAAACCAGTATCCTCCCCGCCTGCGCTCGGTCGGAGGGGCAACCGAATTGTCGGCCGGAGTTTATCGAAAATCCCTGAAGTAGTATGCTCCCTTGGCACTGATCTCTTTCAGGTACAGCTTTTGTTTGTAGAGATCCTGAAGGGTAGCAGTTTTATACTCTCCGTCCACCAGGCATCTTAAGGTCCACGGCTTCTTCGCCTTTTCGCAGGTGACCGTTGTCACGCACCTTTCCTCTGTCTGGCTCCACGATTGATTGCGTTTGCAGTCTACCGGCATTTGTTTGAGGTTCATCTTGTTTGCCGGCTCGCCGGGATTTCCCGAAGAGGTCTGAGCGAAGCACACCACGGGCAGCAAAAGCATGACGGCGAGAAAAGGACTCAAAAATTTCATGTTACCTCCTTTATGATAGGGCTTACGGTTTCGGCTTCTCAGCGTATGGATTGTGCTGTGCCGGTAGAAGCAACAGTCGTGCCGGGGATCGGAGTCTTACAACACCAATTATTTCAGACAATTACAAACGAGCAATTTCCGCTGAAGAGCGCAAAATGTCGAAAGAGCCAAATGAGCTCGACAATGCTGCCGAACGGAAGGATTGCGGGTAACGGGAAGGGTGCATAGAATTAGAATATTAGTATCCTTCGGGAAGGGGCCGGGAAGGATATCTTTTATTCGAAAGGATATTCTCATGAACCAAAACGTGACGGAGCGATCGGTTGAAATCCCGGTGGATTCGGCGATCCTCCTGGGAGATCTTGTCATTCCCGGCATCACCACGGCGCTGGTGATATTTGCCCATGGCAGCGGGAGCAGCCGCCTCAGCCCGAGAAACAGGTTCGTTGCATCCGCACTTCAGAAAGATGCGATGGCCACTCTCCTTTTTGACCTTCTTACTCCTGAGGAGGACAGAGATTACGACATGCGCTTCAATATAGAACTGCTCACCCAGCGACTTGAAGCTGCTACCCTGTGGGTAGCAGCCCAGCCTGACCTTGCCGGTTTTCCTCTTGGGTATTTCGGAGCGAGTACCGGTGCGGCGGCAGCGCTTGGAGCGGCTGCCGACCTGTCGGAAAGGATCGGGGCCGTGGTGTCCCGGGGTGGGCGTCCTGATCTGACACCGCGGGACCTCGGCCTGGTCAGGGCGGCGACACTGCTTATTGTGGGGGGCCTGGACGACGTCGTGATACAGTTGAACCGACAGGCCTATTCGGGTCTCACCGCGAAGAAAGAAATGCAGATAGTCCAGGGAGCCACCCATCTGTTTGAAGAACCGGGGACCCTGGAAGAGGTTGCACGCCTCGCCTCCGACTGGTTCAGGCAGCATCTTTCGGGCCCGCTCCGTTAGGCGTTTAGGTTTACGGAGCCTTGCGAAGCAGTGTTTCAAACATTTTTCGGGCAACAGTTGAAGCGGGCATGTCGTTCAAATCATACGCAGGCGGCGACACCGGGACATGGAACTCTTTCTTTGCGGAGATGTAATGACCGGCCGTGGCATCGACCAGATCCTGCCTCATCCAGGCAACCCGGTCCTTTATGAATCTTACATGAAAGATGCGAGAGGCTATGCCGGGCTTGCCGAGGCAGTGAACGGTCCCATACCCAAACCTGTCGATTTCGCCTACATTTGGGGAGATGCACTGGCTGAACTGGAGGCCCGTTCGTCCGAGGCGCGGATCATCAACCTGGAAACAAGCATCACCACAAGTGAGGACTACTGGAAGGGGAAAGGCATCAATTACCGGATGAATCCCGGGAATATTCCTTGCCTTCAGGCCGCAAGGATAGATACCTGTTCTCTCGCGAACAACCATGTCCTCGACTGGGGGTACGAGGGTCTTCTCGAAACCATAGCGACTCTCAGGGCGGCCGGAATAAAAACCTCAGGGGCAGGCAGAGACATTGACGAAGCGTGGTTACCGGCAGCAAAGATCATCCCCGGCAGAGGAAGGCTCCTCGTCTTTGCCTTTGGCCACGAATCGAGCGGCGTCACGCCCGACTGGTCAGCGTCGAAGGGCAGGCCCGGTGTCGCATTTCTGCGCGATCTCTCCGAAAGAACCGTGGAATCCATCAATCAGATCGTACGCAAGCTAAAACAGGACGGAGATGTCGTCGTCGTTTCAATCCATTGGGGATCGAACTGGGACTATGACATACCTCGTGAACAATCACGCTTTGCCCATAACCTCATCGATGAAGCGGTTGTCGACATCGTTCACGGTCATTCCTCGCACCACGCAAAAGGCATCGAGGTATACAGGGACAAGCTGATCCTCTACGGCTGCGGCGATCTTCTCAACGACTACGAGGGCATCAGCGGCTACGAGGAGTTCAGGGGCGACCTCGGCATCCTCTACTTTGCGACCGCAGATGCCTTTACCGGTCATCTTCTCAATCTTCGCCTCGTCGTCATGACAGCCAGGCGGCTCCGCCTGCAAAGAGCCACGGAAGACGATGTTCTTTGGGTCGAGGACACCCTGAGCCGGGAAGGAAAGGATTTCGGCACTATGGTGAAACGGGAAGATGACGGGAGCCTGAGGCTCGAGTGGGATTGAGCCATCGGCCCGCCGTGTGCTCAGAAACAATGCCGCACCCCTTGTTCCGGCTCTATGCCGACCTATACTCTTAATGATATACGCAATCGTTGTCGGGATTATAAAAGGAGGTTTTTATGGGTGGAGTGGTCACAATCATTTATCCGGACGGAACGGTAGCGGAGGAAACCCTGGACAGTATCCCCAAAGTCGGAGAAAAGATAGGCGCTTTCGCTATTGCGAGGGTCGAGACTAAGGGACCGGACGATGAGGTAGATACCGGAATCTGGATTTATTTGCAGAAGGCGGAGGAATAGGCATAAGGTGAGCAGAGAGGCCGACCGTGAGGAAGTCGAGTAACAACCGGGACCGGCCGGAGCCTTATCGCACCTTGCCCGAAGATGACGGAGATGAAGGCTCCGTATAAGGCTGGGCCGCAGAGGAATAACCGGGCACCTGGTTCCCCTTCGAGTACATGCATTGCTGATAGGCGTTATCGTACTGGTTCTGGAGAGACATCTCCGAAGCACGGGCCCGGTTGCTTCCCATAGCCGTTCCGCCGACCAACCCGGTCGCTCCGCCGATTGCGGCACCCGTCGCCGCGCTTCCCGTTGCCGCGCCGATCCCTGCGCCCAACGCAGCGCCAATCCCGGTTCCCAACGCCGCTCCGCCGGCCGTGGTCTTGTCTGCCGTTCGGCCGGGTGATGCGCCGATCTGTTGCTGCGCCCATTGTCTGCAAACCATATCATCGGTCTGAAATGCTTCAAATGTCTTTCCCGGGCCTGGCAGCACCCTTACGCTCGGCCCTGTTGGGGTACTCGCGCATGCACCGAGCACCAAAGCCGCCAACAGTAACACGAGAAGATATTTCCAGTTCATTGCGGCACCTCCTTTACGGGTCTGCAGCTTCACCGATCACGGCGGAAGCGCCTCTCTTTCCCTGCGCTTCTGTTTCTATAGAAAAATTGCGTCCGAAACCATCTTCCGTCAATGCCTTCCGCTCCTGTTCGCTAACAAAGCGGTCGGGCAGCTTACCACTTCTATCGCTCCAAACCTGTTTTCTTTTCGCTGACGGCTGCTTATAATGTTTAAACTACAACGAAATTCCGGAGGAGGGAACGCAACATGCCCATTTATGAGTATGAATGCACCAAGTGCAAAGAAAGGTTCGAAGTGCTGCAGAAAGCAGATGAAGACAACAAAGGGCTGTGCTGTCCGAAATGCAACTCTGATAAACCGGAGCGTGTGATGTCCGCCTTCTGTGCCGCAACCGGCAAGGGTGGGGGTGCGGCGGTTCATTCCTCGCCGGGCCATAGCTGAAGTACCTGCTAGGGCGTCGGAGACGCTCTCATTCCAGTATTGTCGAATGAACGCGGATAAAGCCTGCCCCGGGCTTGACCCGGGGCCGAAGGCGGCGGGCCCGGCCGGAGAGAATTGCGTAGAAAGGATAAAATGGCAGGGGGCGAGTCGTTCAGCTCCGTGCGATACCGCGCCAGGTTGTTTACACGAAGGAAAGAACGCCCGCCCCTGCTATTCAGAAAACCATCCGGCAGTACCGGAACCCGGTCATTTGATACCCTGTGCCCTTCACGTCTCTCTTTAAGTTAAAGAGTCGGATGCCGACACGAAAAGGTTACATCCGAGCGAGGACGAATTGGTCCCGCAGTATCCGGTTCACGAACGATTCTTTTCCATTTTCCTGATCACCTGCTTCTCGATCACTTCCTCTTTCCCTAATACTGCTCTGTAACCTTTTCGGCATCGCCCGCGACTATATATGCGCAGCGTGGCATAACCTCTTGACAGAAAAAATCACGGGCGCAGGCGTGCAGCAGGTGCCGGGACAGGAAATCGGATTGCTTTTTGTTGAGGGAATTCGGAAACTGAGAGAATGTTTAAGACTAACCCAAATGATCAGGATGATAGCCACATCGTGAGCCAGATCATCGATGGCAAGGAAGGTGCGTTTGACAGCCTCCTGCAAAGACACGGCGGTTTCGTTGAAGCCATTGTTAAGAAACATGTGCCCTTCGAGTCGGTGGAAGACACCATACAGGAGGTTTTCCTAAGGGTCTATCGATCACTTCCGACATTCAGGAACGAAAGCAGTCTCAGGCACTGGTTGTCAGTCATCGCCACGAGAACGTGTTACGACTACTGGCGGGAGCATTACAAGTCCAAAGAACTGCCCATAAGCTCGCTTACCGAGCAACATCAGGCGTGGCTTGATGAGGCACTGGCCGAGGAGCGGGATATGTCGCTCCAGGCGAAGGCCCTCCGGAAGGAGGCGGGGGAGATTCTGGATATCGCTTTGAACAGCTTGTCCGCCGGCGACAAAATGGTTGTGGAACTCGTTTATCTTGAGGAGTATTCGTTGAAGGAAGCAGCCAAGCTCCTGGGTTGGACCGTCGCGAATGTGAAGGTCAGGTTATTCCGGTCAAGAAAAAAGCTCCACAAGCTGCTCACGTCGCGAGATAAAGACGAGGGGAGTAAGACATGAACAAAGACAAGAGAGATGAAAAGGAAAGGCTCCGGAAATTGCTGACAACCGCTTACTGGGCGAAAGAAAACAGGGAGATCGATGACCGGTGGCGGCAAAAGGTTCTGGCTCGCATTCGCAACATCGGTCCGGCTGGGCCGACACCGGGTTTTCTGCCCGATTTCGGACGGTTCGCATGGAGACTTGCTCCAGCCACCCTTGCAACGATTGTCGGTATGTTGTTTCTGCTAAGCGCGCTCTATGCTACCACGGAGTATAGCGGACTTCAGCTCATTACCAATTACGTTGAAGAACTGACGGCGAAGCAGCTTTTCGGTACTTAAGGAAGGAGGCAAAATGAAGAACTGGAAACTTATTTCAGGCGTTTTTCTTGTATTTGTTCTTGGCATACTGGTCGGTTTGCTGCCCGGCTTCTATTTTTCGCATCGTTTTCCACCTCCTCTTCCGCCGCGCCACATGGATTCCAAAAGCAGAGGCTCGTTCATGCTGGAAAGGTTGTCACGCGACCTGGACCTGACAGAGGACCAGAAAACCCGGATAGGTAAAGTGATAATGGATATGGAAGAAAAGCTCGATCAGCACTTCCGGAGCGTGCAGCCGGAGGTGAAGGCGATTCTTGACGACGGCTTCTCAAAAATAGAGACGGAGCTCGACCCGCTGCAGAAAAAGAAGTTCTACGAACTGAAGAAAAGAATGGAAAAATATAGAAAACATGGACCTCCGCCTCCACCCCGGTAATCTCCTGCACTTCATTGTCGCGTTTCTGGTCCTGATTCTTGCCGGCTGTGCCATGGTAGGCCCTGACTACGTTCCTCCACAAACCCGCGTGTCCGGGACCTGGCATTCTTCGCTGAGGGGCGGTCTTACCGCGGAAAATGGGGAACCGGCCGGGATGGCAAGGTGGTGGACCGCACTCAACGATCCCGGGCTTTCAGGTTTGGTCGAGCGGGCCGTGGCGGGCAACCTTGACCTGAAACAGGCAAGGGCACGAATTCGTGAGGCGCGGGCCCGGCAAGGTGTTGCCGTTGCCGGACTCTTTCCCACGGTAGACGCTTCAGCCTCTGCCGCCTGGAGCCGAAACAGCAAAGATACAGGATACGACCAGACGAGTAGTCTTTATCGGGCGGGTTTTGATGCGTCCTGGGAACTGGATGTCTTCGGCGGCATCCGGCGTTCAGTGCAGGCAGCCGGGGCAGATCTTCAGGCGAGTGAGGAAGACCTGCGCGACACCCTCGTGTCGCTTCTTGCCGAAGTAGCCGTCAATTATATAGAGTTGCGCACGTTCCAGGCCCGGCTTGCAGTGGCGGAAAGCAATCTTGAAGCGCAAAGCGAGACCCACCGGTTGGTGACGTGGCGTTACGAGGCGGGTCTGAGCGATGCGCTCGCAACGCAGGAAGCGCGCTACAACCTTGAAAACACACGCTCCCAGATACCGCCGTTACGCACGGGACAGGAGGAGGCCCTTAACCGGATCGCCGTGCTTCTGGGTGAACAGCCGGGCAACGTCCACAAGGAGCTTGAAAAAATATCGCCCATACCGACCACGCCCCTCAAAGTTGCCATCGGCATACCTGCCGAGGCGTTGCGTCGCCGGCCGGACGTGCGAAAGGCGGAACGCGAACTTGCGGCGCAGACCGCAAGGATCGGGGCGGCAAAGGCTGATCTTTACCCCAGGTTCACGTTAAGCGGCTCCATCGGTCTCGAAGCCCTGTCGGTGAACCGCCTTTTCTCCCTCAGCAACCGGACGCGCAGCGGAACGCCTCTCGTCACCTGGCCCGTCTTCGACGGCGGGGCGATCCGTCAAAACATAGAGATCCAGACAGCCCTTCAGGAGCAGGCGCTGATCCAATACGAGAACAAGGTGCTCACCGCGCTTGAGGAAGTCGAAAACGCCGTCGTCGCCTATGCCGAGGAACAGCAGCGGAGCCTTGCGCTAAGGGAGGCGAGCCTTGCTGCCGAACAGGCAGTCGAATTGGCCGGAAACAAGTATCAGGCCGGCCTGGCCAATTTCATCAGCGTGCTGGACGCGCAGCGTTCCCTCCTTTCCTTTCAGGACCAGCTTGCCCAGAGTAACGGCGCCATAACATCAAACCTGGTCAGGCTGTATAAGGCCCTCGGCGGCGGATGGGAATCTATAGCGCCGGAAGGGAAAGGCAGGCAGGTATTGTCGGGCGAAATGGCTGGCGAGAAAGAATTCTTGGAGATTAAATGAAACCGAGCAGCGACCCAAAGCCGGATATGATAGAAGCCCTCAAAATGGATGAATCGGGGCGCATGAGCAAACGTACGAAGCGATGGCTTGTCCTTGCCCTC
>MVRP01000036.1 GCA_002067405.1 Syntrophorhabdaceae bacterium PtaU1.Bin034
TTTCAGCACCAAACCCAATGAAACGGTCAACTTCAACCAGCCCAACAGCTCCTCCATCACCCTCAACAGGGTCATAGGCAATGAAAGGAGTATCCTGGAAGGAGCCCTCAATGCCAATGGTAAGGTCTTCCTCCTCAACTCCAACGGGGTCCTCATCGGGAAGGATGCAACGGTCAATACCGCAGGCTTCATCGCCAGCACGCTGAACTTGTCGGATGAAGACTTCAATGCCGGCAACTATGTCTTCAAGAGTAACGGCTCCACCGGCTCGGTCATTAACATGGGCAGGATCACTGCCAAAGAAGGAGGCTATGTCGCCCTTCTAGGCAATAGTGTCTCCAACCAGGGACTCATTGCCGCCACCAAAGGTACCATTGCGTTAGCCTCAGGTAATAAGATCACCCTCAACTTCAACGGCGATTCTCTACTCAACCTCACCATCGACGAAGGCACCTTAAACTCTCTGGTAGAGAACAAAGAGGCCATCTACGCTGAGGGAGGAATCTACGCCGACGGGGGAAGAGTCATCCTCACCGCCAAGGCAGCAGACGACCTTCTCTCTTCCCAGGTGAATAACTCAGGCATCATCCAGGCAAGGACCATCGACGACCTGAAAGGGAACATACAACTCTATGCCTATAACGGCACTGCTAATATAGACGGCACCCTCGACGCCTCTGCACCTACCACAGGGGATGGGGGATTCATCGAGACCTCGGGGAACAAGGTCAACGTTGCCAACACCGCCTTCATCACCACCAAGTCCGCCTACGGCGCCTATGGTACCTGGCTCATCGACCCGGAGAGCTATATTATCGGTGAAGGGGGCGACATGACCGCTTCTTACCTCTCCGATGCCCTTGCCAACACTCATATGGAAATCTCCGCTATTTCTGGCAGCGGTTCCGGAGAACAAACCGGCTCCGGCCACGGCCTCTCCCACAACGGGCTGGGTCCCAACATTTATGTGAATGATGCCGTTTCCTGGTCCGCCAATACCACGCTGACGCTCCTTGCCGACAACAGCATCAACATAAACGCACCCATCACCGCCTCCGGCGATACCGCCATCTTGATCCTCAATGCAGGGAAGGATATCAACATTAATAATGCCGTGACCCTTAAAGGGGCGAATGCGACGCTTGTGATGGCTTACGGGGGTGACTACCATATCCTCACCAAGGCGAGCTACAGCGGGACAGTGATCGGTGCGGACGGGTACCCGGTGGCAAAGGTAGATCCGCATGACCCTGCCAACGGCGGCGACGGCATCTACGGCAGCGTCACCTTTACGAATCACGATAATAAGAACGGTTTGACGGTAAACGGCCAGACCTACACGCTGATTCACAGTATGGACCAGTTTGATATGCTGGATGGCTATAACGCGGCGACCGGGACGGGCACAGCCAGCGATGTGAATGGCTACTATGCTTTGGCGCAGGACTTGGATGCTTCAGGGGTAACGTACGCAGACGCTCTCGTAAAGAGGTTTAACGGCGTGTTTACGGGGTTGGGACATGAGATACAAGGACTGGCCATAAACATTCCGAATAATTTGTATATCCCGCCCCTGAACCAGTATTTCGGTGGTGAGGCGTACGGCGGTCTGTTCGGCCTGGTTGGGCTTCCCGATGGAAGCGGCCTTATTCGCGATATTGGGCTTGAAAATGCCAATGTGAATATCAACGGCAATAGCTACGGCGGAACACTGATCGGCGTTACTTTTGGTGACGTCAAGAATGTTTATGCCACGGGAAGCGTGCAAGGCGACAGGTTTATGGGCGGGCTGATTGGCGCCGTCGAGCTGCCGAATGCCCTCTGGGGACAATTCTCCAAAACGAACACCAGTACTATATCGGGCTCCTTTGCCGATGTAACCGTAACCGCAACCGGCTATAGCGGGGGACTTGTCGGTATCGGGAAATCGCTGACTATCGAAAACTCTCACACGACGGGCGACATGGCTGGTTCCGGCATACAGCGCGGCGGCCTGATAGGTCAGGCAAACAACATATTCATCAAGAATTCTTACGCTCTCGGAGATATTCAGGGCAGCGAGGATACCGGCGGACTGGTCGGGCATATCGGAAGCACCTACGCCTATAACGATAACGGGAGTCCGCTTGGGTCTATCGAGAATTCCTTTGCGACGGGCAATGTTTCGGGCGGGGGACAGACCGGCGGCTTGGTCGGCACACTCACTTTTCCCGACGAAAGACGCAGTTTCACGATCAGCAACACCTACGCCACGGGTGACGTGGTCAGTAACGGCGGCAGCAATGTCGGCGGCCTGATAGGAAATGTTGACGCCTCGAACGGCAGCAAGGGATCGATAACGATCACCGACTCGTATGCAACCGGCGACGTGACCATGACCGGCCCCGCCGACTATAACCTCGGCAACGGCGCCGGCGGCCTGATAGGTCACACCTATCTGAACGTCACCATCAGCGATTCTTATGCCACCGGCAATGTTACGGGTACAGTGGGCGGTAGTTATGTCGGCGGCCTGATCGGCGACTTCAGCAACGTAGGCACCTCCTCCACTGCCGCATCTTCCATCACGAATTCCCACGCCACCGGGAACGTCACGGGCACCATGTTCGTGGGCGGCTTGGTCGGCAGCAACTACGGCCATGACTCTTCCATTATCGATTCCTACGCCACCGGGAACGTCACGGGCCGCGGCAGGCCCTACGACAATGCCGGTACGGCCGGTATGGTAGGCGGGCTGGTAGGCTCAAACGGAGTCGGCTCCGTTATCGACGGCTCTTACGCCACCGGAAATGTCTATGCGGAAGAAGGCGGGGCCGGCGGCCTGGTCGGCATCAACATCGGCAATGTCTCCAACTCTTACGCAGCAGGCATTGTTTCGGGAGGCCCCGACGCCGCGCCGGGAGGACTTGTTGGACTCGCCGGGGGCACCATTGAAAACAGCTACTACGACAGCAGCAAAAACAGCGGCCTCGACTGGAAGGGGAGAGAAAACAACGAAAACTACCCGGCCACCGTTACCAACGTCCAGGGACTGACCAACGCGCAGTTCGCTGACATCCAGTACTACCTCAACGGCACCATCGACCAGGTGCTCGCAGCACGCCAGGCAGTAGCAGATGCCGCAGCAGCCCGTGCGACAGCAGATGCCGCAGCACGCCAGGCAGCCGAGGAAGCAGCCCGGACAGCAGAAGCCGTCTTCGAATCCTCTGCCACTGCCCAGGCAGGCCAGACCACGGGCCAGGCCCTCCAGCGCGACGCAAACCCATCAAGGCAGACGGGCGCAGCCACCATACTTGCCGGGAAGCAGCAGCCCCCGTCCCTCGACGACCACATCATCTTTACCGGCTCGGACAGCTACTCGGCCCACATCAAATCCATCAACGTTGAAGGAGCCGAATTCGAGCTGGAAGACAAGGACGATAAGAAATAACTGAGAGGACACGAAGAAAGAATTTTTGACGCAGATAAGAACGGATGAAGACAGATAAAACCCCGATGAACTATAGTGGACACCATTGCGAGACAATGGTGTCCACACCCATCCCAACGAAAGAGGACCAACCATGAAAAAACTCACGACCCTCATCACCACCATAGCACTCCTTCTTATCATCACCCCCGCCTATGCCCAGCAAGCCCCTGTCCCCAACATCGGCGAAGCCCTCAAGGAAGCAGCCCCTCCCCCCAAGGAGGCCAAAGAAGCACCCCCTCCCAAAGAGGTCCCGGTCATCATCCAGGAAGAAAAGCCCTTCTCCCTGCCCGAAGGGGAAAAGCTCTTCATCAAGGACTTCGCCATCGAAGGAGCATTAAAAGAAGACGAAGCCACCCTCTCCACCCTTCTCGCCCCTTATAAAGGAAGGGACCTCACCATGGCAGAGATCACGGAAGCCGCCAACAAGGTGACCCTCTACTACCGGGACAAGGGATACCTCGTCGCCAGGGCCTACGTCCCCAAGCAGGACGCTACTAGTGGCATCCTCACCATCAGGATCATCATGGGCACCTACGGGAAGTTCTCCTTAAAGAACACCTCCCACGTCAGGGACTTCCTCATCCAGGGCGTCTTCGACAGGGCCAAGAAGACCTCTCCAGTGGTCACGAGAGACAGCCTCGAACGGGCCATGCTTCTCGTGAAGGACATGCCGGGGACGCAACTCCCTACCGTTGCCATCGCAGCAGGAGAAGCACCCGGCACCTCTGACTTCACCGTGAACGCAGACAAATCCCCCCGTGTGAACGGGTACCTCATGGGAGACAACCAGGGCTCGCGCTTTACCGGGAAGAACAGGGTCTACGGTGGTATAGATATCAACTCGTCTTTCGGCATTGCCGACAAGTTCTCTGTAAGCGGCATGACCTCCAACGGCGAGGGCCTCCAGAACCTCCGTATCGCCTACGGCTTCCCCCTGGGCTATACCGGCCTCAGAACAGAGCTTGCCGCATCCCGGACCATCTATGAGCTGGGAGGCATCTACTCTGACCTCGACGCGAAAGGCTCGGCCGACGTGGTGGAAGGCACGTTCTCCTACCCCTTAAGAAAAAGAAGCAACGAGAGCATCGATATCTCCCTGAACCTCGCCTACAAAAAATTGCAGGACGAGCTCAAGGCAGTGGACTCCGAAAACCCGAGGAACGCGTCTGTCGCTACCTTATCCCTCCAAAGGGCCGCCTATGGCAGCCTCTTCGGCAAAAACCTCTTTACCGCCATGTCCCTGGGTGTCACCCTCGGGGATCTGGACATAAGGGACGATGCCCAGAAAGCCCTCAACGAGGCAGGGGCCAATACAGGAGGCACCTACTCGAAGGCCAACCTTGCCTTTTCCGGGAACCTTGCCCTCACCGAGAAGCTCTCCGTGCGAGGCTCCCTCAAGCTCCAGAAGTCCCTCTCGGGCAATCTGGACCCCACCGAGCAGCTCTTCATCTCCGGGATTTCGGGGGTGAAGGCCTATACCGAATCGGTCAGCTTCGACAACGGCTATGTGGCAAGCATGGAGACGAGATATGCCCTTCCTCCCCTCTTCGGCATCACCCACGCGTTAGGCGCCTTCATCGACAACGGCTATGTATACGCCGAGAACGGCAACTACACCACGGAGGACAAGACCATGGTAAGTGACGTAGGCCTCGGGTACTACGTCAACTTTAAAAAGATGTTCGGCAGTATTCAATTGGCCGAGCCTTTCGGGGGGACAAGGAACGACAATGTGAAAGACCCCGGGACCAGGGTGCTCGCGCAGGTGGGGGTGGTATTTTGAAATGGCTATCAGCAACAATCGACTACGGCATCATCGGGCTGCTTATAGCCCTGAGCATCCTCGTCGTCGCCATTGCCTTCGAACGGTACTTCTTCTACCGGAAGATCAGCATCAATACCTTCAAGGACATCGAGACCCTGGAGATCGCCCTCACGGGGAAGCTCTCCGTCATCGCCTCCGTAGGGAGCAACGCCCCCTACTTAGGTCTTCTCGGTACCGTCCTCGGGATCATGCTCACCTTCTACCACATGGGGCAGGATGCGGCCATGGATACGGGGAGGATCATGACCGGCCTCGCCCTCGCCTTGAAAGCAACCGCAGTAGGCCTCGTCGTTGCCTTAATAGCGGTAGTCCTCTACAACGCGCTCCTGAGAAAGGTCAGGGTACTCATGCTCAACTGGAAGGTGGCCCATGAACGAAAAGCCCTTTGAAACCATGAACGTCATCCCTTTTGTTGATATCATGCTCGTCCTGCTCACTATAGTATTGACCACCTCCAGCTTCATCGCCGCAGGGAGGATCCCGGTCAATCTGCCCCAGGCATCGAAGAGCGTGGCGGAGGCCGAGAAGAACGCCGTCATCGAGATAGGCGCCTCGGGGGACATGTACTTCAATGCCAGGGCAGTCACGTTGGAATCCCTGAAGCCCCTCCTTCTCCCCCTGGGGAAGGACACGAGCTTCATCATCCGGGCGGACAAGGAGATATCGCTCCAGCGCTTTATCGACGTGGCAGACCTGCTGAAACAATTACGCTTCACCAAGGTCGCCGTGCAGACGAAGAGCCGGAGCTGATTACCCCGGAGGACGTGAGAGATGCATCATCGGGGCACATTTACCTTTTATCACTGGCTGGGGATCTCCGTGCTGCTCCATGCAGCCCTTGTGCTGCCTTTTGTCGTGCCCACCCTGCACAGACCGGAGAGGACCACCCACAACAAGCTTGCTATCGAGCTCTACGGCATGATCTCGAACAGGCAGCAGGAAGAAAAGAGAAAGGCAGGGACACCTATCCCCCAGAGGCCCGTGCCCCGTGTGACCCGGCAAAAGGTGGCTATACCTAAACAGCCTCAGCCTCCCGATAAGCCGCCAATGGAAAGCCCGGTCCCCATGGAGACGCCGGGTCCGACGGAAGAGGCATCAGGGTCAGCGGGAGCATCCGCCGTATTCGTCCCTGCTGCTTCAGGCAGCGGGGGGAGCGCTGACAAAGACCAGCAGCGGCAATCGATCCGCTCCCAAACCCAGCGCGACATAATCCAGGAATACCTCGCAATGTTGACGAAACGGCTCAGGACCAACCTCGTCTACCCCGAAGAGGTGAGAAAAAAGGGGGTTGCAGGCATTTGCACCATCGCCTTCACCATTACCTCATCCGGGGATATCAGGGAGGGCTCTTTACGGGTGCGAAAAAGCAGCGGCTATCCCGCGTTGGATGCCAGCGCCTTACGGTCTGCCCGTGTGAGCGCGCCCTTTGAAAAGCCTCCGAAGGAGCTCACCGTGGCCATTGCCGTGTCCTTTGAGGTCGAGACGTTGAGGTCAAGGACAAAACGTGCTTCTGTGCGCTGAAAAGGGCCGCTGCCGGCTTTTAGGTCGTTGGACTAAAGAGAAAGAGGAAGTTGCAAAACGAGATATGAAAGGAGAATTCGGTATGACACGTTGTATAGGGAAAGTTTTACTATTGGGTCTTATTCTACTGACCGGTATTTACGGATGTTCAGGAGGGGGCGGCGGGGACGACGCTACTCCACCTACTATCACGGGCTTCTCGCCTGCCGAAGGACGGGCCGGCGACACGATCACCATCACAGGAACGGGCTTCAGCACCACGCCAGCCAACAATGCGGTGACGTTCAACGGAACAACAGCTGTGGTGACGAGCAGCACATCCACCCAGATAGTTACCACCATCCCCGCGGGCGCAACAAGCGGCCCGATCAGGGTGACGGTGGGAGGTTTAAGCGCAACATCCTCTTCTGCCTTTACCGTGATCACAGGCCCGCCTGCGGTTGCCGGGTACTACAGCAACGGCACCAAGAACACGGCCTGCTACTGGGCCGGTACCACACGAACCGACCTTCCCGGTGACTATGCTTTTTCGCCGACCGTCTACCACGCCGGCACAATATACATGGCCGGGACCTACCATGACGGCTCGAAGTACGTACCCTGCTACTGGCGAGGTACCACGCGCATTGACCTTCCCGGTGACGGCACGCATGACGCAGTTGCTTTAGCCGTTGCCGTGTCGGACGGCACGGTCTATACGGTCGGACACTACAAAGACGGCACGAAGACGGTAGCCTGCTACTGGCAAGGCACCACGCGCATTGACCTTCCCGGTGACGGCACCCACTGGAGCGAAGCCTACGCGATTGCTGTATCCGGAGGCATAGTCTATACCGCCGGAACCTACTGGGACGGCACCAAGGCCACGGCCTGCTACTGGACCGGTACCACACGAACCGATCTCCCGGGCGACGGCACGCCTAATCATGAAGCCCGTGCCTACGCGATTGCCGTGTCGGACGGCACGGTCTACACTACCGGGTATTACAGGAACGGTATGGTTGACACAGCCTGTTACTGGACCGGCGCTACCCGTACCGACCTTCCCGGAAGTGGCACGAATAATGCCCGTGCCTACGCGATTGCCGTGTCGGACGGCACGGTCTACACGACCGGGTCCTTCCATGACGGTGCGAAGTGGATACCCTGCTACTGGAAGGGTACCACGCGCATAGACCTTCCGGGTGACGGCACGCATGACGGCTATGCATCGACCATCGCCGTCTATAGCAGCATTGTTTATACGGCCGGGGCCTACCATGATGGCTCGAAGTACGTACCCTGCTACTGGACCGGCGTTACCCGTACTGACCTTCCCGGTGACGGCGCGCATGATGCCGAGGTTATAGTCGGATGGTGGTGGCAGTGGTTGTAAACATCGCCGGATCGGGCGGGGTAGCCCGAGAGTGAGAAAGCCGCTGGGACACCGATTATCCTGGCAGTTAACACTTCATGGTGTTAACCCGGGAGTTGTCCGGGTCCCGGCAGGATACTTAACGCTATACCTGTCCATGCCTCCTTTCCATGGGCCGCACGTACCTCGGCGGCCCATGGAAAAAGGGAGGATCATCCGAAAA
Source organism: Syntrophorhabdaceae bacterium PtaU1.Bin034 (assembly GCA_002067405.1). The sequence continues at coordinate 8,396 of MVRP01000036.1, forward strand.
GGACCTTGTGATGGTCCGTTGAGTGCGAATGGCTCTTAGGGGATTCAGCAATGCGCGTCGATCTTGCTGAAATGGCCGGTATCGCCTCCGGACGCTGTCGCACCTCGATGAGTTCCGCTGCAATACTCACGGCTATTTCCTGGGGAGTCTCAGCCCCGATGTGAAGACCGATCGGCGCAAATACCCGGGTGAGATGAGTCACGTCAAGTCCTTTTGCCAAAAGGTGATCGAAGACCATCATCGTTTTCCGGTGGCTTCCTATCATACCCACGTAGCGGGTCGGCCGCTTGAGCACTTCTCCGAGGACGAGGGCGTCGTGTTTGTGTCCGCGTGTGACGATGACGACGTACTCCCTTCCGGAGAAGGGGAGATCTTCAACGACGGTCCCGAACTCACCAACAACAGTCTCCTTTGCCTCGGGGAAGCGGGCATGATTGGCATAGTCATCACGATCGTCGATAACAGTGACATCAAAGTCGATCATGCTCGCAATTCTGGATATGTGCTGTGATACATGGCCGGCGCCAAAAATATAGAGAGGGGAACCGACCAGGATAGGGACTATGATCATTCCATCCGATGCAATGACCCTTTTTCCGGTCCTGGAAACACGGTCGATTGTCTCCTCATCCAGAGGGTCTCCAGCCACGGTTCCATCACTGCCAAGGAAGCTTTTCAGAAGGCCCGATTCCGAATACCTGGTGATAACGAACCCTTTAGCGTCCCTCTTGACCGCATTGACAACAGCCTCGTATACTCCTTTTTGCCTTTCATCCACGGGCTCAATAAAGATGTTGACCTTTCCGCCGCATATCATGGCTTCCTCGATCACGTCCGCCCCGTCCATTTTTACACTGACTATCCGGTGGCGTCCGGTCCTGATGACCTCAACGGCCTCCCGGCACGCTGCAGCCTCCACGGAGCCGCCTCCTATGGTCCCGAAGATCCTTCCTTCCGAGGCGACGAACATCTGAGCCCCTTGATCCCTCGGGGCCGACCCTGCCTTCTCCACTACCGTGACAACCGCGCCTTTTTCACCCTTTGCCAGATGATCCGATATCACTCCGTTGAGATGCATTTTTACCTCCTCCTGTGAATGCAGGTTTTGTCAAGTCTTCGTCCTTAATTATCTTTCTTTATCTATCGTCGTCTGTCGTCCACCCGAGCCGGAATTGAACTTTCTTGTCGCCAATTCCGGCATCATAGGAGCAGCTGCGCAATTGGTTACGGTCGGCCTTAAGCCGACATTATCATTTCCTTCGGGGCATCCGGCTAAAATGCAAGTCGGTCTCGGGGGCCATGTCCCTAATCCTCGTTTATCCACCACATAACCGCCCAAACACACTGCCTCTGGTAGGGTAGCCTCCATCGGCCGCGTGTTCTTACAAGATTCTGTTTCAGGTAGACCTGCACCCGGCGTTCTTCCTCTTCCGTCCAGCCTCCACGGAACATCCACCGTTGGCCGTCAAGGGCTTCTTTCAAGGTACCCCACTCGTTGCGGTGGTTTTCAGGTATGAAAACCAAATTTACCCTGAGGCCCATTTCATACAGTAAATTGTAATAGTAGATATAGTCGTATCCTGTTTCGAACTTCCTCCCCGTCACCTCAAAAAGCCGTTGATCGAACGGTCCTGAGCCGACAACGGTTGAGAGGTAAACGGCCTTTTGTGCAATCTTGCGCAGTTTCTCGATGCAACCCCTTACATCGTCAGATAGGAGCGATCTTGAAGCAACCGCAATATCGTGTGGACCTATTCCCAGGGAAGACCAGTCGTCCTCCCAACGGCCATGGATGGTCTCGACATTTAATATGCCCTTCTCGCGGCAGCGATTTTCGAGTATATCGAGCATGTTCCTCGAAAAGTCGACTGCAGTTATTTTTCGTACCCTTTTGGCAAGGGGAATAGCGATCGTGCCGCCGCCACAGGCCATGTCGAGAACAGTCCAGGTTTTTCGGGGACGCATTATCTTAATGAACGCATCCGGGTAGCCGGTCGAGGCCGCATAGCTTGAGAATTCCCGTGCACGACCATCCCAAAAACCACGCCTGTCATCAGAGACGGATGCGTCCACTCCTGTTCTGTCCTGTCGGCCGGCATTGGGGTTTGTTTCAACTTTCATCAATTATCCTCCATTTTCATGCAAAGCTTTCGGACGGCTGCCGCCCTCAACCCGTATCAATTCGCTATGTTACGCTGACAATAGATTTAACGTTATATATCATAAGACATAACGACCGTCAATCATTTTCATCATTTTCTACCGGATTACCGGATGACAGTGCGCTTGACAATGAAACTTCCTCAAATTACTATCTGATTATCAGACTTATTTACCAAATCACTGTAAGGGGGCTGCCATGAAAGACCTGCATGAAATATTCACCACGTTCAAGAAGGAGTTTCCCGCTATCAATGAGGGGCACGAGGCTCTTGGGAAAATAATTCATGAGCAGGCGGGGCCTTTGCCGGAAAAGGTGCGCTGGCTCATAAAAGTAGCTGTTTCGGGCGCAAGCGGCCACAGGATCGCCCTTGAAACCCACATTGCGAAGGCCAGAGAAGCAGGGGCGACTGAAGATGAAATCAAACATGCGTTGCTTCTGATCATACAGACAACGGGGTTCCCTATGTTCATGGAGGCATATTCCACTTACGACGAGATACGCTAACGAGCTTTCCGAACGCCGTTGCATTAGAACATGTTGTCCCTGCGCCAATCCAGGGGCAGCACCTGGATCCTGTCTCCCGCTTTTATCGCGTGTCCCTCCGGGATGATCGTGAGCGAGTTGGCAGCAACCATTGAAGCTAAAGGTCCCATTTTTTCGACCATATTCAGCATCACTCTGTATTCCCCGTCCACTTTCCGTAGATTCGTCCATCTCACGAACGGCATTGACATCTTCTGCAAAACCGAGTCTACTGCCGTTGCTTCAACCGAAGAATGGGCTATTGCCGACAGACCGCGCATCTTGAGAAGGGCGGGTCTTACCAGGGTTTCGAAATTGATCATGCACCCGGCCGGAGGCCCTGCCAGGGCAAACACCGGGACGGGCGTTTCTCTCCTGATGGATGAAGATGTTGAGGACCTGTCCGCAAGACCGAACGCCACCGCCGCACCGGGCCCCATGTTGATCCTGGAAAAGACGATTTTTCCGAGCTTCGCCAAAAGCAGCCGGACGAGGTCGTAGTCCCCCTTCGAAACGCCGCCGCTCGTGATAATTGCGTCTGCCGTCATGCCCCTTCCTATTTTTCTCAGAAGAGAAGCTTCGTTGTCGCGCGCAATCCCTATGATCCTGGGTATGCCGCCGTAGTGAGTGACGAGAGAAGCGATTGCGGCCATATTGCAGTTGTAGCACTTGCCCTTGGACAGCCGCTTCCCTGGATTTATCAACTCGTCACCTGTAGCTATTACGGCCATAACCGGACGCCTCACAACCCTGATTCTGTCCCTCCCGAGAAAGGCGAGCGCAGAGACCTGAGCCGGACCGATGACCGTTCCCCGCGGCAGGATCAGGACCCCTTTGCTGGTGTTGCTTCCTGGTTCACGCACATTGGCGCCTGGCGCTACCTGGGCGTAAATTTTCACTGCCGAGGGATTGTGAGGATTCGGCCCATTCTTGTCCTGCGGTTCATCCGTATCCTCGAATCGTACGACGCAGTCGGCCCCATCAGGAAGAATGGACCCTGTCATAATGCGCACGGCAGCCCCGGGCGGCACCGGGCCTCTTGGCGCTATCCCGGCTCTCACGGTTCCGGCAATGCGCAACGTCACGGGATTATCCCTGCCTGCCTCTTTGATATCGGCCGATCTCACCGCATATCCGTCAGGAATGGAGGTGCTCAACGCAGGCAAGCTCAGATCGGAATGGATATCCTGAACAGTCACCTGGCCAAGACAATCGAGGAGACGCTTCTCTTCTGTCTCCTCCATCACACGAACATTTTCCAGCACCTTCTTTAGAGCATCTTCATAACTTAGCATTACCTTACTCCTTATGTGCAGTTATTGGGGCTCAGCGCCCCCTCTACCGGCAAGCCGGTAGAGACTTCCCCCTCATCTCGCTACGCTCGTAGCTGCCGTTGGCTCAGCGCCCCCTTTCGCTATGCTGAAGTGCGGAGGAGATAGGGCGCAGAGGAGAAAATTTGCTTGTTTACCGTTGCCCCTCCGCCCCCGTTGCTTCAGCGGGTGCGTTTTTCGCTTTCATCGTCACATCGGCGGGAGACATTTCAGTATCCTTTCCGCGTCCTTATCCGTTATTGTCTTGCCGTACACCTCTGAATAGAAGGTCTTCATCTCTCCTGCCATGTCCCAGTTCCTGAACAGGTCGGGGTGAAATATCTTTGCCATATATATGGCGAGCAGTATGCTTTCGCCACTCGCGTAATCCCATGCAAAAACCCCGTTCGGGATGGAATAGAGCTTTCCGTTCTTGACCGCCTTCATGGACGCCCAGTTCGGATTCTTCTTCACGCTTTCAAGCGTGTTGCCCCATCCGCTTATGAGGATTATGTCCGGGTTCCACGACCATACCCGTTCCATATTTACTTCTGTGAAATTGCCGTCATAGGCCTGCGGCAGAAAGTTGCCGCCCGAGACCTCCGTAAGCCAGTGCATAATACTGGCCTTGCCCTGGCTGGACAGGAGATTCCCGCTCCTTCCTCCGTAATAGACGGTAGGCCTGTCCTTCTTGCGTATCTTTGAGGTCACGGAGAGAATCTGGCCGATCTTCCTGTCGAAATACTCGCAGTACCTGATCGCTCTCGGTTTTGCCTCGGGGCCCAGGAGATCGCCGAAGAACATCACCTGCCTCTTGAAGTTGTCCATGAAGTCTTCCATGGTCCTCGGCCTTTTTTGAGCCGAGAAGCCGCACGCGGTCTTTATTCCCGCCGCCTTGTATTTCTCCGCTTCACCGGGGAACGGTGAATAAAGCACAAGGTCGACCTTGAGTTTCAGCATCCGCTCAACGTTGCCTGAAAAAGGCGGCTCTGTCGTATGCACATTCCTTATTTCAGGGTAGAGCTTGTAAGCCCAGGGCGACGGTTTCATCATCAGGGTCAGGCTGCCGCCTTTCCCGAGCATGATGATCCTGTCCGAGGAGACACCATGCATGCACGCTATCCTCCTGGGGTTCACAGGCACCTCGATCTTGTTGTCGTCCATGTCGGTAATGATCTTGTAATCGGCGGCATAAGCCAAAAAGGCAAGCCCATGGAACGCGGACAAGAATACCGCAAGCATGAGTAATAAGAGCTTCTTTTTCATCATCTTCAGTTCTATTCCTTCCATTGTTTCGTCTGCTTCATGAGGAGATATCCGAGAAGAGGGGCGCCTATGAACGAGGTGACGATGCTTATCGGTATCTCTCCCGAAGGCACGAGCCTGACTATTGTGTCCGTCAGGAGCAGAAATACCGCTCCCAATACGGCGGCGAAGGGGATCAGCCTGGCGTGGTCCGGGCCCACGATCATGCGGGAAATGTGAGCGACGATAAGATCGACCCACATGATTATCCCACAGGATGAGCTTCCTGCCGCCACGATAAGGGTCCCGAAAAGCATGAAGAGGACCCTTGAGAACTTGACATTCACTCCCATGGACAGTGCCTCTTCGTCCCCGAGCGCCATGAGATTGAGCTTTCCTCTGAACGCGCAGATCACACCTATGCCTATCGAGACAATCACCAGCGCTCTGATCACGTTATTCCAGAGGACGTTGTTCAGCCCGCCCATTGTCCAGAAGACGATGGCGGGGAGTTGCTCGTACGGATCGGCTATGTATTTCAGGAACGAGCCGGCAGCCATAAAAAAAGTAGATACGATGACCCCGGCGATCACGAGGGTGGTTATCGTATTGATGCCCCGGTTGCCTATTGCGTAGACCAGCACAACGGCCGCAACGGCCCAGAAGAAGGCGGAGGTCTCAACGGACAATGCAGATTTACTTAAGAATATTATGGCAATGGAGGCGCCGAATATTGCCCCGTGGGTCACACCGAGAAACGAAGGAGATACGAGGGGATTTTTCATGATCCCCTGAAATACGACCCCGCCTACCGAAAGAGCGGCCCCGGCAATGACGGCCATGAGCACCCTCGGCAGCCTGACGGACCATAAGACCATGGCCGGGACGGATAGCTCGTCTCCCGGAACCTGTCCCGCAAGCTTCAACGACACTACCTTCCACAATGTCACAAGTCCTATGTGATATTGGCCGGCGGTAAGCGCGAATAGCATACAAAGAACCAGCAGGGCCAGGATGATGACGAACGGACTGGTTCTTCTCATTGTTCATAGGCGGGGAGTACGTATTGCGCGCCCGTATCCGTATGCCCCATTCTTATCCTCATGTCGTAAAGTGACTCAAGGGATTCCACATGAAATACCTTGTCCCGTAAACCCTGATGACATATGCGGCCGTTATTCAGCATGACGAGCCTGTCGCAGTATCTTCCCGCAGCATTGGGGTCATGAAGGGTCATAATGGTGGTGAGGTTCTTCTCTCTCGTGATCTTCCTGATCAGTTCCATTATGGTGTACTGGCGTTTGAAATCGAGGTGTGAAGTCGGTTCATCGAGAAGCAGGAGCCCTGCCTTCTGGAACAGTGCCCTCGCTATCAGCACCATCTGTTTCTCGCCGCCGGAGAGTTCGTTGTACCGCCGTTCCGCAAGGTGCTCTACGCCTAACTCTTCGAGCACTTCGAGGGCGCTCAGATAGTCGTCCTTCTTCGCTACCCCTGAAATGCCGAACCTCACGCTGCCTGCCATCAGAATGATCTGAATTACCGTAAAAGAAAAGACTATGTTCAGTTCCTGCGGTACCATCGCTATCAGTCTGGCTATTTCCTCGCGGGAAAGCCTCGCGATGTCAAGGCCGTGCACCCTTATGCTCCCGTTCCTGTTGCAGAGTATTCTGTTAATGCATTTAAGCAGGGTAGTCTTGCCGGAACCGTTGGGACCGAGAAGCCCGCAGATCTCTCCCTTTCTTACCGAGAAACTTATGTTGCTCAGCGTCTTTTTCTCCCGGTAACTGAAATCAAGATTCTCTATCACGAGGACTTCGTTGTTCTGCGTCATACACTTACGCTCCCTGTCTTTCGGTTTCATCTCCACAAACCCCGGCATCCAGGGCAGTCCAGTCCGTTTCGCCTGTCCGGTTACGGTAAAGCAGTCTTATGATTTCCGTCCTGCCCTTGGCCGCCAACAGGGATTTGGTTTCTTTATAGGCTTGGAGATAAGCAGTATTCACCTCCTCACAGGAAGAAAGATCGTTCCACAATTCCTCCCGATCGTACCATTTCGCGGCACCATCAATGCGCTCGGCGCAACTTTGCCGGAGGGGAGGATATATTTCACTGTTTATCACCTGGCACAGTCCTTCCTCCAGCCACATAGGCACGTCCCGCTTTTCTTTGCGCGTCATTGATAATACGGTAGCACCCGATATGTCCCGGACAACGTGATGGGTGATTTCATGCGCGAAGACACCGGTGAGGCGGTCCTTATCGGCATTCACCCGGCAGGACAGCGGCGAGACAAAAAGAATGATGTTCCTGTTGTCCCGGCTCCCAGGCGCACAAAAGAAGCCTTCGTCATGGGGTTGGCACGTCATATATTGCAGGTCTTCAACGTAAGGGGCCATCCACAGGCCGAAGGCCATATCACTATCAAAACCAAACCAGTCTTTAACGTATTGATACGCCTGAAGAAACGACGTGCTGATTAACGGGAGCACGGCCTCATCCTGGGCGGCGTAACTGATATGCAGGCAATCCGATACCGCACACTGCTCGGTAATGTTCGGAGACTTTTCGAATCGCTCGGAGATATACCGAGTTTTTCGAAGGGCAAACCTTTTCTTCAACAAGGACTGGTCTATACTGTTCATGTTTTCTCTTTTCGAGAGAATCTGGGCCTGGTCCGCAGGGAAGGCCCAGACCCAGTCTCTCCGGGAAGCATAGGCAACTGCCATGGAGCGGTCCACGTCCACGACATTGCCTCTCGCTACCCGTCCGCCCACTTCACCCGTATGGGGACCAAATCATAAAACGTTGTCGCCCCTTGCCGCTCTCCGCTTTTCTTCCCACTCTCGCCGAAGCATGCCAAAATGGATAAGGTCGAGCCGTTGACCTCGCCACTGAATCAACTCCCGTTCCACTCCCTCGTGCATGAACCCGAGCTTCTCCGCAACCCGCATCATCCGCGTGTTAAACGACCATGTATCCAGGGCGATCTTGTGTACGGTGGAATCGGTGAACAGATAATCTACCCACAGGCCTAAGGCCTCTGTTCCGATTCCTTTGTTAAGGTAGTTATCTTCGGCAATGTCGATCCCAACATACCAGACATCGGGAAATCGTTCCCGGACATAACGGCTGACCCAGCCTATAGGGTTATCCCGGAGGGTCGCAATGGTCGCCCTCTTGCGTGGGACCTGAATCCCCGTGTTGCAGCTTTTGATAAACCGGCGGATGAGCTTTTCTTGTTGCTCCTGATTCAGGGAGGTCCAGATCCCTTCCCAGGGGGCATCATATTCCCTCCACTCCCCGTGTGTCTTCCAGTACACGTATTTCTCTATGTCGGCGAGAACATCGTCACGCAGAAAAACTTTTCTTCCCCTGGCGAAAGGCCGGGGCGGTGCATTGTGACTGTTCATCCTCGGTCCCCGGTTATGTTTCTCAGGGCATCCCCCGGGCCTGGCCGGTCTCCCGCAGAGCCGTGCGATATCGGCTGAATCACCGTCCGCTCAGCGCCATTCCCGAAAAAGTGATATCCTGATCCGGCCTCGCTGATCACATTGAGAACCCTGTCAGGGTCCGTTACCATGACCCCTCCAAGGACGCTGACCCCTCTTCTGAAGAAGGCCTCGGGCAGCATGCTTGCGGTGGGACCAACCACGATAACCGTCGCGCCGGGCTTTCTCATCTCCAGGAGGCCCTCTATGGTGTCATTGATGAGGGTTGTGCCGGTAATGACGAGCAGGTCCGCCTGTGACACCTTCTCGGGTGCCAGTTGGTGAGGCACATAGTATTTCATCTCGTCCGGCTTCAATGCCATTGGGTCCAATTCCAGGATACCGAAGGGCTGTCCCCGTTGTTTCAGAACCCTTATGATCGGTATAAGGGCCCCGACTACTACGACATAGCCGTCATCGGGCACTGCTACCTCGTCGAAGGCGTCGATGCCGGTCCTGATCTCGTAGGCCACAGGAGGTCTCTCATTCCAGCAGGCCGCAGAGAGCGCATTCATCACCGCGATGCCCATGGTCTTCTTCAGGGGATTACCGCTCTGCATCTCGTCAATGATTTGAGTGGCTTTTTTGCCTTTAAGCTTGCCGGAAGCAGGCATGGCACGAGCCGAGCTCGGACAGCACACCGCCTCGGGTATGGCCTTCACAGGGGTGAAACACAAGCCCCCAAAACCGTTGCTCAGTTTCACCCCTGTGAAGAAAAGCCCGAGGACAACCCGCTCGATGGTCAGTGTTCCCAGCGTGTCCCCAAGGACAGCCCTGATTTCCTCCATGGTCTCTTTCAGGATGTCGCCAGACTGATATGTCGTAAGTTCCATGGTCTCTTTTTATGGCCTAGCAGCATGCATCGTCGCAACGCCTGTCATTTTTCGGAACGCGACCGTCCCCGGCATTACCCCTTGCGAACCTGTCCACAAAGGTTAAAGTGCAACCGAGGCCGGCAAAATAAGGCTCTATTACGGGCAAGCGATTTACCACGGAAACGGTCTCGTTCACTGGAATAGCGATTTCTGACTGATTTAGACCCGATCCGCCGGTGGTCACGGCCATGCCGAATATCTGGTTGCCGCCGCCCGCCAGATACCAGAGCGGGAGATCGTCGGGGCCCGTCCCGCCGCCCAGGCCGATGCGAACCCGCGGCAGAATCAGGCGGGCAATGGCGATTGTTTTAGCCCATTCAACGGATGAGCATGCCATGTGTCCGCTCCAAACGGTCTCCGGCTGGGGTGTGAACCGGGACACCATGAGGTGGCGCAGCCGGTCGAACTGTCTCAGATAGAAAAGGTGGCGGACGCGGTCCGCATCACTCTCTCCGCATCCCACCATCATAATGCTGCGCAGTTCAAGCCCTTCAGTTCCACAGACCTCCAATAGCGCCTTGCGGCCTTCGAAGCTGTCTCCCGGTTTGGCCCGGTTAAAGGCCTCTTTGTTGATGGTCTCCAATGAGGCTGTTATCCCCACCACGCCAATTTCCTTAAGGCGCCGGACAGCGTGGGCCGACAAAGGGCCTCCCACGTTCACCTCGAGATCCGCCTTGACTTCCTGTCTGAGGGTGCTCACGAGGGTCACGATTTCATGGTCATAACCGTCAATACTGGCGCCGCCTACGAGGAGCACCCGTCTTATTCCCAATTGCTCCATTGTCTTAATGGCCTTGATGAGGGTTTGAACGTCCAGGGGTTTTATTTTCCAATAACGGCAGTAGAGGCAGTGCGGCTCCAGGACACACGGAAGAATGGGACCCACGGGGCCCATGCAGTGAATCTCCTTTCCGAAAACCCTATCCCTTACTTTGGAAGCGGTTTTGAGCAACTGGAACGCTCCCTCCGGATCATCCGCCCTTACAAGCATTTCCAGGCATCGACCCTCGTCGAGCCGTCCCTGAAGAGCAAAATCTACCGCTTCATCATTCATGGCCGTCCCCTCCCTTCAAAAGCACCACAGTGACCGTACGCAGAAGAACATGCGTTATATTTGTTTGTTGTGTCTATCATTGCGACCGCTCGGTCTGGAGGCTTACCTTTTTAAATCCGTTGCCTGACAGGAGGTCCAGCACGTCGACGCAAGCCTGGACCGTCACGGAACGATCCGCCTTTACTGCCACCGGTGTTTCGTGCCCGATATTCTTGAGATGCTGCTGAAGTCCGGAAAGAGTGGTCGGCACGGACTCGAAATAAATGGCGCCCTGCCGGTCAATGGTCACCGTTGCGGCCTTCAGCGGAGATTGATTCGGTGTCTGTGACACCTTCGGCAGCTGAACGGGAATCGCACCGCTCGCTACAAATGTCGAGGTCATCAGCACGATGGTGAGGAGCACCAGCATGATGTCCACCAGCGGGATGACGTTCATGTAGTCAAACCCTTTCTCGTCCATTCAGCACCTCCCATTCCATGACCAGCCGCTTTGCCGAATGCAGCAGCAGGTTGTAAAGAACGACCGCCGGGATCGCGACGATGAGGCCGATGGCGGTCGCCTTCAGGGCAAGGGCAAGGCCTGACATGATCTGGCCCGTGTCAACGAGACCCTGCCTGCCTATGGTCGAAAAAGTGAGCATAATCCCGAGAACCGTGCCGAGGAGGCCCAGGTAGGGGGCGTTGCTCCCCACGGTGGCAATAAGATGCAGCCCTCTCATGAGCTCAAGCTCAAGCTCCTTCTTGTCCCGGTATGTCGCGACATCGACTTTCCTGTAGAACAGCTTTCTTTCTATAGCAATCGCAACCGCAATTATGCTCATGAGGATAAGAAGACCGATCACCCCGTAATCGATCACAGTCCGTAGCCAGTCCATATTTCAACTCCTTTCGATAATGACGATGGAAGACGGGAGCCCGCTTCGCGAGGGAGACCGTTCGCTTCGCTCACCAGGGAGCAAGGACCCTTTTGATCCCAAATTGATCCCGAAAAGGCCTTTCCCTTCTTCCATCTCATCTTCCGAACTTCTGTTTTTCCCTTCTCCCCACTCCCGTCTCCAATCTCCCATCTGCTTTACCCGTCCGCCCATTCCCCATCGCCCGGGGTACGCAAAAGGTGAGCGACCCGTTCACTTTCACCACATCGACCTTTGCATTATAGAGGCCGAAGAGGTTCTCGTTGGTGACCACGTCATGGCATGGGCCGTCCGCCACGATTGCGCCGTCCTTTATCATGACGGCGCGGTCTGCCACCCAAAGGGCATGCTCGGGAGAGTGTGTGGACTTTATAAAGGTGTATCCTTCTTCGGACAGCGTCACGATCTGCTCCAGAAGCCGGAGCTGGTTTCCGTAGTCGAGGCCGCTCGCGGGTTCATCCATGATAAACGTTTTAGCCCCTTGCACGAGGGCCCTTGCGATAATCGTGAGCTGGCGCTCGCCGCCGCTGATCTCCGTATAAGCCCTGTCTGCCAGGTGCGAGATGGAGAGCCGTTCCAGCGCGCTGTGGGCAATGTCGACGTCTTTGCTCGAATATCTGAAAAAGAAGGCTTTGTGAGGAATCCGTCCCATGAGCGCTACATCGAGGACCCTGTAGGGGAAAGAGCTTTTGTGGATCTGGGGGACATAGGCGATCTCGCGGGCCAGATACTTAGATCCCAGATGTGCGATATCTTGACCCTTGTAAAACACCCTGCCCCGAAGAGGACGAAGGATCCCGAGCATTACTTTGATCAGCGTGCTTTTGCCGCACCCGTTCGGGCCGAGGAACGTCACTATCTCTCCGTTTTGAATGGTCAGATCGATGCCCCGGAGGACTTCCTTTTTCGTATAGCCGAAGCAGACACCCTCAAGGCTGATGAGCGGTTTCAGTTCCATCCTTTCCTCGCTTTCCTCAGTATGAAGGCGAAAAATGGAATGCCCACGAGTGACGTGGTGATGCCCATGGGCACCTCCACATTGAACATGAGCCTGGAGACATCGTCAACGATGATCAGGTAGATGGCGCCGATCAGTGCGCTCGCGGGGATGAGCACCTTGTTGTCCGGGCCGACAAGCATCCGGGCGATATGGGGGATGATGAGCCCGACCCAGCCGATCATCCCGGCGAGGACCACGGTCATGGCGCTGATCACGGTTGCCAGAAAAATCAGTAAAAAGCGCATGGTCTCCACGGGAACACCGAGAGACCGCGCCTCTTCGTCGCCCATGCTCAGGGCATTCAGGTATCCCGAAAGCAGGGCGATGGCACAAATGATCGCTGCTTGGGGACCGGCGGTCAGAAAGAGCGTCCTTCTGTCCATGAACGACAGGTCGCCCATAAGCCACCGGACAATCTCCGGCAACTGGTTATAGGGATCGGCGAGGTACTTGATGATGGAGAGAAGGGAAGTAAAAAGGGCCGCGCTTATGACCCCGCCCAGGACAAGAAGGAGAAGCGTGTTGCCTTTGTGCATTTTTGCAATGCCCACGGCAATGATAACAGCAATAAAACCGAAAAGGAATGAGCTTGCCTGCACGGCGATCCAGCTCTTCGAGAAGATCATGCCCAGAGCTGCCCCGAAAGAGGCACCCGCAAGGACCCCGAGGAGGCCCGGAGAGACGAGGGGGTTGATGAACATGGCCTGAAAAGCGGCGCCTGAGACGGAAAGCGAAGCGCCGATAAGGAGCGCGGCAAGTACGCGGGGCAGCCGGATATGCAAGAGCAGGTTGTCGAGCATCTGGAGCCTGTCGTGGTCCATCTGGCCGACGTTAAGCGCCTTGAAGGAGATGAAACCGATGATCTCCCGCAAGGGAAGGGGGTATTTGCCCATTGCCAGCGAACATGCAGCAATAACGACAAGCAGGCATGACAGGAGGGGGAAGATGCCGAAACGTTTCATCTCACCTGTTTACCCGTATATGATCCTGTGGATCTGCTTTTCTGTCGGTGCCACCCCTAAGAAGAGCCGGTAGAATGCCCCGGTCTCCTTTATCATGTCTTTGCCGTAGTGCTGAGGGTAGAGACAATTCATGAGCCATTGGACCCCGAGGAACCGCATGAAAGAAGGGGGACGGTCGAACCAGTTGAAAGGGATGCCGGGAATAAGATAGACCCGCTTTTCTCTGACCGCCTTTATCCGCCTCCATCCGGGGTCGCGGAAGATCTTCCTGAAGAATTCCTCTTCTTTTACGAGGATTACCTCAGGGTTGTAGAGGACGACCTGCTCAAAGCTTATCCTCTCCATACCCATGGTGTCCTTCGGCGTGCACCGGTGAACATTTCTCGCTCCCACCAGATTTATCAGCTCTGCGTGGTACGAGCGGTCGCAATCCGTGGCAAGGCCGTCTTTGTCTTCCGCATAGTAGACCCTCGGTCTTCTGTCTGCGGGGATGGCCTCGACGGTTTGGCCGATTTCTGCAAGGACGTCTTTTCCGTATTTGCCGAGCCGGGCAGTCCGTTCTTCCTTGTTGAAGAGCTGTCCGAGAAAACGGAACGCCTCGGTGTAGTCGGCAACGGTATCGAAGTAGACATACACGAACGGTATGCCGAGGTTCTTCAAGGTACTTTCATATTTCTCCGTCATCGACGACGTCTTGGGTCCTCCCATGACAATGACATCCGGCTTTGCCTTCATGATCATCTCAATATTAGCAGTCCGCCCTTTGCCGAAAAACCCTCCCAGAACCGGCAGGGAATGCATGCACTTTGGAAGGTACTCCTTGCCGCCTTCGGCAATGGGGAAATTGAGCCCAACAAGCAAGGTGGGGTCAATGGCGGTAATCAGGTAGGTAACCGGAGGAGAGCTGGAATATGCCCGTCTGATGATATCGGGAACAATGACCCTCCGGCCGGCCATATCCGTTATCTCGCGCGGCCAGACGTTTAAGGCCAGGGCGAGCAATACCAGCGAGAACGATAGGACTTGAAGAAGTCGTCCGGCTTTCGGGCATTTCATGGTCTTCTCACCACCGGACGGTGTCTGTTGCCTTGTCCCACCAGATCGCAGCCCACCTTACCACTCTTTCGTATGAAAGCCCCCAGTGCCCGTTTATGGGGACCAGATAATCCATGAGATAGGCCCGGAGCCGTTTCTCTTCCCGGCAGCTCCGCTTGCCGAGCATCCATTCAACTGCGGCAACGGCCTCCTCGCAGCTCTTGTACATCCTGTTCCGCTTTTCGTCTATAAACGTGACGTTCGCGTGTATCCCCATCTGGTAGAGCAAGTTATAGGTGTAGATGTAATCCGGTCCGAGGTCAAGGGGTCGCCCTATGGCATCGAACAGGCGCCGGTCGTATGGCCCGTCGCCGACGATCGTGACGATGCACACCCTTCGTCGGGCGACGCCGCTCAACTTCAGGATAGCGCCGCGGAGGTCGTCGACGACCATGGAGCGGGAGGCAACAGCGAGGTCACACGACCTGATACCGAGGTCCTTCCAGTCGTCTTCCCAACGTCCCTCGATAGTGACGATATTGCTGACGCCCTCGGCTTTGCACCGCTCGTCCACGACCGAGAGCATTCTCGGCGATATATCGACGGCAGTCACCATCTTCACGCGTTTTGCCAGGGGAATGGCAAGAGTGCCGCTTCCGCAGCCCATGTCCAGCACCGTCCAATGCCCCATAGGGTTGATGATGGAAAGGAACCGGTCGGCATAGTCGGTTTCCGATGCCGCCTTCTCGAAGGATACCGCTCTTCCGTCCCAGAACGACACGTTCCGCTTCGGTACGCTTGCTTGCGCCCTTCGCTCCTTCCACACGCGATTCCAATCAACCGTCCTCATATCTATCGCTTCATCGAAAAATACCTCTTCGCAGGCGTCGCTGCAGACCATCATTTCGTTGTCCTGATTTATTGCCATGTTGAGCCCCTATTTTCCCGGCTGCGTCACGTGCAATGAGTAGTAGCACGTCCCTTCCGCGCAGGGTTTGCAGAGCGTCTTTCCGTGCTTGTATCGTTCTCTCATGTCCATAACGCGCTCTCCGCACATGTCGCATTTAACCACACGCAGAGGTTTTCCCGGCATATCCTGGGGCCGCACAATCAATACCACCTCCTGCATGTTGAACAGCTTCTCGTCGGGCAATGAGGTATAGAGGTCAATCAAAGATCCCGGTTCTTCGCCTGTTTCTTTGAAGGCGCCTTTCTCCGTCCGGTTCTCTTCCTTTTCCCTGACCGTCAGCCTTACTGCCTTTCCGGTCTTCAAATTAAGGAAGGTGGCTGCCATTTTTCCATAGTCGAGGATCTTCATGGTCCTCCTGCCCGGCTGACATCCTGTGATCGCCATGATGGCGTCGGTCGCGCACCGGTCGATCTCCACGAAGACGAGGAGGTTCTTTTTGTCCTTCCCCTTGGGGTCTTCCACACCTATGGCCTTGAGCCCCGCGATCGCCATCCGCGTGCCGATGGTCAATCCCGCACAGATGTCCCCATGCACTTTTGCGGCGGCAGATAAACAGCGATCAAATTCAAGATAGTCCAAGCTCATGCATTATTCCTCCAGTTCTATTCCTGCGATTGTTCCTTTTCGGGGCAGTCCCGGTCACTCAAGCCGGTAGACCACTGGTATGACAAGCTGCGCCTTGACCGGAGGCTTGGGAAACGGCTCCACTTCTCTTATGGTCTGCACAACGTTTTGATCCAGGATGTCATATCCCGAGTTCTTCACTATTCTTATTTTCTCGGTGTGGCCGTTCTCACAGACGACAAACGATACTGTCACCCCTCCATGCCAGCCGAGCTTCTTTGCTATAGGGGGATAGGTCAGGTTCTTAAGGATAAGATCCCGAATATAGGCAAAGTGTTCTTTAAGGTAACGGTTTCTCAGGGTCTCCGCCGACTCGCCGCGGCCCCTGCCGGATCCTGCGGAAGCGCCGATTCCGCTTCCCACGCCGGACCCGCTTCCCGTTCCTGTTCCGCTTCCCGTTCCGGACCCGATGCCGCTCCCCGTTCCCGTCCCTGCACCGTTTCCCGATCCGCCGCCGCTTGCGCCCGTTTCAGTGCCTCCCCACATTTGAGGCAAAGGAGCCGGGTCCGGGGCGGCAGAGTTCGATGCGACCATTTGCGGAGCCTGTTCGACGATCTTCTGCTCCACCATCGAGGCTGAAGCAGTTTCATTATCATTATCGGCTCTGGTCTTTGTGTAGCGCACACGAGCACGGGCTTTCCCGGTTTTGGGCTTTGCGGGCGCAGGCTGGAAGGCTTCTTTTTTCTCATTGCCCTGAACTGCCGATCCGCCCCCGCCCCCACCCCCGGCACTGTCAGGGGTCAGGAACACGACGAAGGGTTCGAGAGACCTTGTTGCATACGAGGCGCACACGCATACCCCTGCTATCAACACAATATGAAGCAGAAATGAGACAAGAAGCTCTTTGCGCATATAAAGTGACTTACCGCTCATTTCCGTCCGTTTCTTATCCTTTGAGTATGTTGATCTTTCTCACACACGCGTCGGTGAACAGGCGGTAGGCGCCGGCGCCTTCAGCGAGGAGGTCCAGCGCTTTATCTGTGTCGGTCACCTCCACCCCGCTCACTATGCTTGCATTCTTCTGAAAGAGGGCATCAGGCAACATACTGGCTGTCGGTCCTGTGACGATCACCGTTGCGCCCGGCCTCGTAAAACTCAGAAGGTCGTCGATTGTCCCATTAGCTATTGATGCACCCGTGATAATCACCGTGTCGCATGCGGGTAGCACAACGGATGCCTGTTCTGCGGGCACGTAAAATTGCATCTCGTCTGTTTTCAGGGAGTCCTTTTTTTGCTCCACCACGCTCAGGTCTATCCCTTCCATTACTTTGAACCGCTTCAAAAAAGGAACGAAGGCCCCCACCATGCCGATCTTGCCCGCCGAACATAGATCTATCAAATCGAGCGCGTCGGCATCGTACACGATCCTATAGTTTTCCTCGTTGAGGAACGGTGCTGACAATGCATTCATCACGACAAGTTTCACCACATCGGTGAGCGGAGAGCTCCCTTTCCAATTCAGGAGCTCCGTCACGGGAAGTCCTTTCAGCCGGACAGGTGCGTGACTTTCCACCGCCATGGATGAGCAACAGGCGACTCCGTGCAAGTCAGCGGTCGGCGTATAGCCAACGCCACCGAACCCGTTGGAAAGTTCCACGCCGGTGAAGAACAACCCGATTATGATCCTGTCGATGCGAATGCCGTCGAGCTTCCCTCCATAAAGCGTTTGGATCTGCTGCAATGTCTCATTCAGTATCATAAATCCCCTCCTCGATGCATTGACACATAGCTAAAATCATAGCTGAAGAATATGCAGAGGTGGGAAATATGGATTCACTATTTCTTCTGTTCTCCATCACTTCTCGTTCTTGCAGTCAGGGGCTGACGGGAGAATGGAGGCAGTCATCCTCCCGCCCGCGCGCTGACGCTATCATAAGGGCCCGGCGGCAGGAGAGGCATCCAGGACCGCCTTGCCGACTATGAGGCGAACAGACAAATATCCTTGAAGCGTGACCGGCCGAAATCTCATTCGCGTGACCGTCCACTTCGCACTTTTGATCCGTTGTATCTACTCAGCAATAACCTCATATTCGTTATATAACATCATATATAACGACAAGTCAAGACTTATTTTGCATTTTTTCCTAAAAGGGATGCAAGGGATATATCGACATGGGCATAACGTAAGAATAAAGGCCCATTTTTTCAACTGCTATTTACATTGACCTGACGTTATTGCTGATGTTATATAACCAACCTCAGGATGTCGGCTTATGTCAATGCAAAGGTGGGCGATCGAAGATGGAAGCGGCAGGAATTGTGAATTGCAGGCTCAATAGAACGGATCAGGAGAACGAGCCAAACGGGGAGGGGGAATGCAAAGAATGACCGGAAATAATCTTGCGCGGTTGCGAATCCGGTGGCAGTCGGAGGGAAGAGGCGTCAGTCCAAGGAGGAGGACGTGTTTTCTGCTATCAACTCTGTCAGTAGCCCTCGTTCTGGCGGTCCTTCTGCTTGCAGGGTGCACGCATAACCATGCCGTCTGTGACGCGCTCCCCGGCTGGAAGTTCGCGGTTGTGAGCGACACTCAGGGAGATAATAAGGAAGTACCCGGCAAGTCCTGTATCAACGACGCAGTCGTGGCAAAAATAGCCGAGGACATGGTGGCGGAAAAACCCGATTTTGTCCTTGTTTCAGGCGATCTCGTCAATGGCTGGTTTCGAAATGGGAGTACGGATTATTCACGTCAGTATTTAAACTGGAAGGCAGCCATGGAACCTGTGTACCGGGCAGGGATAAAAGTCTATCCCGTGCGGGGCAACCATGACAGCGGCCCCGAGCGCCTGGCCCTTCCACCCCTCCCGGCCCATCTGGAACCGCCTCCCGGGTCTATTGCTTTGTTGAAAGGTGCTTACTTAAAGCATTTCGCCGAAACCCACATCCCGAGAAACGGTCCGTCCGGAGAAGAAGGACTCACTTACCGCTTTATTCATAAGAACGCTTTTGTGATTGTCCTCGACCAATTCGACGAGCACCAGCACAAGATCGATCAGACATGGCTTGAAAGACAGCTCTCTCAAGGTAAAAAGCGCCACATTTTCGTGTTCGGCCACGAGCCTGCTTTTCAGGTGAGGCACAAGGACTGCCTTGCCTTTTACCCTGAGCACCGGGACGCCTTTTGGAATGCCATCGGTAAAGCGGGAGGGCGGCTCTATTTCTGCGGCCATGACCATCTGTACAACCGCGCCCTGATTTTCGACAAAGCCGGCAATCCGATCCGCCAGATCGTTGCTGGCACCGGAGGAGGCCGGCTTGTGGCATGGTCGGGTGTTTACCCGGAAGGTGAAAGGGTAAAGGGCGAATACAACAACTCTGATCATCACGGCTATCTTCTTGTTACGGTGGAAGTAACAAGGGTGACCGTTTCGTGGAAAGCCCTTGTCCTTGAGAAAGGGATTGAGCGCTTCCGGGTCCTCGATTCCTTTTCGTACGTGGCGTCGGCATCTTTGGAAGGACTGCCGGAAAGATAGCGCCGAATGAGAATCGGGGGAGGATCAGAGGCCGATTCTGTCCACCCGCCACATAAGCACGCCTATCTCGCTCTCCCTTCGGCACCGGATCATCCGTTTTTCCTTGTCGTTTTCGCTCAAGACCGCCATCACCGATGCTTCAATCCTGTTTCTGTGGGCCGCCTTGCCTGCCGCCTCGAATCTCTGCGCGATTTCATCAATAAGCTGTTCCGCTGTTTTCTCGGTGGTTGTCACGACATTCAGGGAACCGTAGGAGAAGCTCCTTCCCATCCCCGCGAGTTTGAGCCTGGTGTCGCGTATGTATGGTCTGGGCTTACGCGGAGCTTTCAGCGCCTTCAATACCCGGTCGCAAACCGGATCACGTCGTATCCTTTCCGTTGCAATGCAGACACACCACGTCTTCGCGCACCTCTCCATCTTGAGTATGTCTGCTTCGGTCTCAACAGCTATGGACAGCGCCGACAGAACGACGTCGAAAGCCTTTTCGAGGCCCGCATCCCTCACGTTTACCTCTTTCCACGAATGTCTGAGTAATTGGACGCCCTCAATGTCCATCTTCTCGGCTTCCCGCCACAACCGGATAAGCATGTTTTCAGATATGTCGAGGGCAGTCACCCTCGAGCCCCTTTGTGCGAGAGGGAGAGCTAAAGTTCCCGTGCCGCATCCTATATCGAGTATACTGACTCCCTTCAGAGAAATTCCTTTTTCCTCCAGGATCCCGATTATCCGGATGGTTCGGGACAGGGTCTCGCTATCAAAGGGAAGGCCATACTTCGGGGCCTTTTTCTCCCAAAAGAGGCGGTTATCCACTCCTGAAACAGCCCTGTCAGCGCTCGCTATCATATCTTTCCTCCTGATTGCTTTGCTGGTTTTATCAAAAAATCCGCTCGTTCTTTGTTCTTCCTAAGCATTTCTTCTCTCATCGGCCGCCCGAGCCGGAATTGAACTTTTTTGTCGCCAATTCCGGCATCATAGGAGCAGCTGCGCAATTGGTTACGGTCGGCTTTAAGCCGACAAGATCTACAAGTCCTACGAACAATAAATACTCTCTTTCCAGACCCGGAGAATCCCCTTCTCTCGGTTCTTCTGAAGGGTCCTTGCCCCGGCATCGCCTGATATGCCCGCGGAGACAATAGCAAAGACGACGCCGGCGACAAGGATTGAAAAATGAATATGTTTACGAGCCATCGAGGTTTTTCAAGATCGCACCTGACCGATCCACGGGTCTTCCCGCCGGACCTTCTCGAGGGTGTCATGTCCAGCCCTTCCTTGCTTTTCTCAATATGATCCAGAAGAAAGGTATACCGATCAGCGAGGTGGAGATACCGATCGGCACCTCCACGTTGAAAAGCAGTCGCGACACGTCGTCCACTATCAAAAGGTAAATTGCGCCGATCAGGGCGCTTGCAGGGACGAGGGTCTTGTTGTTGGGGCCGATGAGCATCCTTGCCACGTGAGGGATCACGAGGCCGACCCACCCGATCATGCCGGCCAGCACCACCGTGAGGGCGCTTGCGGTTGTCGCCAGGAATATGAGGAGCAGGCGGACCCATTCCACGGGGACGCCCAGCGCCTTCGCCTCTTCGTCACCCATGCTCAAAGCGTTGAGATAGCCGGAAAAGAGAGCAATAAGGATGATGCTCGCAACCTGGGGAATGGCCAGGAATGTCAAGGAACGGCCGTCGACCAGGGATAACCCGCCCATAAGCCATTGGACGATGGCAGGCAACTGATTGTAGGGGTCTGCTACATACTTGACGATCGACAGGAGTGAAGTAAAAAGGGCGCTGCTGATCACCCCGCCGAGCACGAGCAGCAATATCGTGTTGCCTCTATACATCTTCGCCGTGCCGACGGCAATAAGAACGGCTGCAAAACCGAATACGAAGGTGCCTGTC
>MVRP01000037.1 GCA_002067405.1 Syntrophorhabdaceae bacterium PtaU1.Bin034
GTTATGGCGCAGCTAATTGACGAGCGAGAAAAAGCGACGCAAGCCGGCGGCAAAACGCCTCTTCCTTTTTCTGAGGGGGAAGCTTTACCGCTGAAGCAACGACGCAGAGGGGCAGAGGGGCAGAGGGGCAACGGTGAACAAGCATTTTCTCCTCCGCTCCCCATCTCCTCCGCACCTCAGCATAGCAGTGGGGAAGCCTCATCGGCTTCGCCGATGAAGGGGGCGACGCAAGCCCCAACAATTGATATCCTTATAAAAGAGTTTGCTCTCGACACGCTTCGCGCGGAGACTGCGGAAGAAGCAAAACAGCCCCTGCCGCTCTGGAGGCGCCTGTGGGAAGTGGACGGGGTGCGAAAATGCATCCTCCTGGGCATCATGGCCCTCCTCTGGCAGATCTACGCGGTCAGGCTGAACAACAGCCTGATGCTGCCGAGCTTTACCGGAATAGCGGCGGCCTTTGTGGAGGCGCTGGCGAACGGAGAGCTCCTCTCGCGGATTTACGTGTCATTGAAGGTCCTTTTTGCAGGGTATTGCGGCGGTATCTTTATGGCTGCCATACTTTCAATCTTTGCGATCAGCTCCCGCATCGGCTCCGACCTTCTCGATACGCTCACCTCCATGTTCAACCCCTTGCCGGCCATTGCCCTTTTGCCGCTCGCGCTGCTCTGGTTCGGCCTCGGTACTCCCAGTATCATCTTCGTGCTTATCCACGCGGTCCTGTGGCCCATCGCCCTCAATACACTTTCAGGCTTCTCCTCCGTGAGCCCCACCCTCAGCCTCGTCGGAAGAAACTACGGGCTTACGGGACCGCGCTATGTGTTCCGGATACTCATCCCTGCAGCTTTTCCGAGCATCATGACCGGTTTAAAAATCGGATGGGCCTTCGCGTGGCGCACCCTGATCGCGGCAGAGCTCGTTTTTGGTGTCAGCTCCGGATCGGGAGGACTCGGCTGGTTCATCTATGAGAAAAAGAACCAGCTCGAAACAGCCTCCGTCTTTGCCGGACTTTTCACGGTCATCCTTGTGGGCATTCTTTTCGAGAACTGCGTATTTCGCACCATTGAGCGCAAGACCGTTTACAAATGGGGCATGCGGTCATAAAGAAACCTGGAAGTAACTTGATAAAAATAATATACATAAAGTATAGAAAACTTGAGAATAATAATGTAGTATGTGGAGGTGACGAGCCATGGA
This sequence comes from Syntrophorhabdaceae bacterium PtaU1.Bin034, assembly GCA_002067405.1. The sequence goes on from MVRP01000037.1 coordinate 1,195, forward strand.
AAAAGCCGAAGTCAGCGTAAGAAGCCAGGGAGGCCTTCATTTGAGGAAAGCCGCTGAGATCGTCCGTTGCGCGCAGAAATTCAGGTCTGAGATTACTTTGTGCCATAAATGCAAATCGGCCGATGCCTGCTCGATCTTGCAGGTGCTTTGCCTCGGCGTAGCCGCCCATTCCGCTCTCTCCATCACCGCCACGGGTCCCGACGAGAAGGAGGCAGTGGAGAGCATCGTGGAAGTATTTAACGAAGGGGCAGGAATATGAATAAGGGCAGTGGCGAAAGAAACATTGTCAGCGACATTATTTTGGAGGAAATCAAGCAATCCATAAATTCCATAGATTTCGGCGACGTCCTGATCAAGGTGCATGCGGGGAGAGTCATTCAGATCGAGGTAACGGACAAGAAACGTTTCGATGATCTGTGGGAGCTCGAGGACGGAGGTGGCATATGACAACCATGCTTTATTTAAGCACTCGCGGCGTAGTGGTTATGTTCCGAAAAAAATAAGGAGGATTTATGAAACTGATTCGATCAACAGCAATTTTGGCCTTATTGGTTGTGGTAGTTTTGTTTTGGGGTGCGCTCAATCATGCAGATGCACAGGGCTTGACGAAAATCCGTGTGTCTGACACGCCCACGACGCATCACCTGAACCTTTATGTGGCGAAAGAAAAAGGCCTCTTCACAAAGTCCGGCATTGATGTCCAAATCCAGCAAGCCGCGGACCCGAGTGCGGCACGCGACGCCGTCATTACTAAAGCGGCAGACGTTTACTTTGCCTGCCCGAGCGTAAATATTGCTGCCATTGCAGGCGGGGCCCCGCTCAAAATCATCGCTCAGGTGAAGAAACCTTGCACGTCGGTCCTTGCCGTCCCCAAGAATTCTCCCATCAAGGAGTTTAAGGACCTTAACGGGAAAACGATTGCCGGGTTGTCCCCCACGTGCTGCGCAGTCGTTTTCATCAATCAAAAGGTGAGACAGGCCAAGGCCTCCTTTAACCTTGTGAAACTCGCCGGCGGACCTGCCATTGCGGCTCTGGACGCCAAGCAGGTGGACGGGGCTATCCTGGAGGAACCCCACGCGAGTATCGCTGAATTGAAGGGTTATAAGACGCTTTTCCGGGGAGATATGAAGGAGACGACTTGCCGGACGATCAATGTCCACAAAGACTTTCTGGCGAATAACGTGGACGCCCTCAAAAAGTTCATTCAGGCGGTGGATGAAGCCAATGCCCTGATCCTGAAGAATCCTGTAGCCGACGATATCGTCGCCATCGCGGTAAAATACACCGGCGCCCCTGAAAATGCAATCAGGAATGGGAATCACCGCCTGGGCTTCACGACGAAGCTGACCGTGGAGGCTCATAACGGTCTTGCCCTGGCACTCATCGAGCAGGGCGCCATTAAGACAAATCCGCTTCCCGGGGCGTATGCTCAAGAATTTAAGGGAATTACCTGGTAGTATCGGGTAGTCGGGAGGATAAGCGTAAGGGATGGGCCCTCTCCATCTGGGGCTATTCCTTACGCTTCACAGATGAAATTTCCGTGGAGGTAGTGTGAAACGAGTTTTTCTGATTGCTGCTCTATTGTTGGCCGGCATCTTCTGTACCGTTGCCGCGCATGCCGCAGGAGGCGGGACCGTGACCATCCTCTACACAGGCTCGGTAAGAGGAACGCTGGATCCCTGCGCCGTTTGAGGCGAGGGCACCTCGGGTGGTCTGGCCCGGCGGGCTAGCGCGATTGAGTCGATCAGGCGGAATGAGGGCCCGGTGCTGGTACTGGATGCCGGAGCGGTGTTCGACAACACCGACCCGGAAAAGGCCAAACTATTGCTGAATGCCATGCAGCGGATGGGATATGACGCCCTGAACCTCGGGGGTCCGGAGTTCTTCTTCGGGACCGAGTTCCTCGAACATGCCAGGGGCCAGGTTTCTTTTCCGTACGTTGCGTCAAGCCTGCGGTACGACGGCCGCGGTCTCCCCTGGGCGCAGGAATACTTGCTCAAGCAGGTGGGAGGCCTGACCGTCGCCATTCTGGGTGTGTTCAATCCCGACGAGCTTGATCAGCTTCGGGACAAGGAACTGGTGAAGCGCCTGCAGCTCGTCCCCGCGGAGGAGGCGCTGGGGAGGCTGGTTCCCCGGGTCAGGGAAAAGGCCGACGTGGTCGTCCTCCTTTCCCGGTTCGCCGCGGAGAAGACCCGCGCACTGGTAGAGAAGGTGAAGGGAATCGACGTGGCCGTCTCCTCCGGGGGCAGTGACGTTTACTACCCGGGCGGCGTCGTTGGCGAAACCGGTTCGTCCGGGAAAATGATGGGGCTGCTGAAGGTCCGCAGCGACGGAAAAGCGACAATCAGCGTACTGGAAAACAGGTATGTCTCCATGGATTCCCTTGTTCCTCCTCATCCGGAAATTGCCGAACTTGTGGAACGCTACAAAGCGGAGCAGGCAAAGAAAACCGTTAACTTTCAATAGGACGACCATGGTGACATGAAACAGAGGATCGAAAATAAAAAAATGATCTTTGCGACGGTGAGCGAACCGTTGCGCGAACATCTTGGAGAACGAACAGAAATGCCTGCTGGCAAGTTGACACAGCTTCACAGGAGCGAGCTCCACCGGCCCCGTTGGTGGCAGGTTCTGGTGCGGGAGCTGGCGCTCTTCGGCCGCAACTCCTTCGGCAGCATCGTCTCCCTAGAGTTCCTGACCGTCTTCATCCCGACGCTTATTCTCTGGGAGGCACTGCCGCGGCTGGATGTCGTGCCGCAGACGCTGGTCCCCACACCGTCCCGGGTGGCCCTGGCCTTCTGGGACATGGTCCACAATCTCCGTATGTCGGAGCATTTGACCCTCAGCGCCATCCGCTTTGCCGCCGGTTTTGGCGTCGCCCTGGTGACGGCCTTCCCGATCGGGGTCCTGATGGGATGGAACCTCCTCATCCGCAAGCATACTCTGCCGGTCTTCCAGATCCTGGCCCCGATCCCGCCGCCTGCCTGGGTGCCGATCACCATCATCGCGTTGGGTATAGGAATGCCGATGCAGACCTTCCTGATCTTCCTCGGCGTCTTCTACCCGGTTCTCTTCAACACCTACCAGGGGGTCAAGGATACGGACCCGCGCTATCTCGCCTCAGCCCGGGTCTTCGGCGCCAGCGAGTTCACCCTGCTGACCAGGGTCTACATCTGGCACGCCCTGGGTTCGGTCATCATGGGAATCAAGATCGGCATCGCCATGGGCCTGGTGATGCTGATCATCGCCGAGATGCACGGCGGCAGGGCCGGTGTCGGCTATATCCTGCTGGAAGCCAAGGAATACTTCCAGATCGACCGGATGGTGGTCTGCATGCTGATCCTGGGATTCAGCGGCTGGTTCATGATCGAGATCATGAAATACGTCGAATTGAAACTCGCCGTCTGGCGGATCGGCAGGTAAGGTCATGATCGAAGCGCGCCGCATCAGCAAGTTTTTTTCCGTGATCAACGAGGACCGGTCCGCTGACGGGATGACGGTGCTCAACTCCGTATCGCTCAGCATCGAAGACGGAGCCTTCGTTTCCCTGCTGGGGCCCACGGGCTGCGGGAAATCGACCTTTCTGGAAATCCTCGCCGGACTGCAGGCCCCTTCCGACGGGGAGGTCTGGATCGACGGCCGTCTGGTTCTGGAGCCCCTCCCGGCGACCCGCAAGGAGATGGAGGCCTACCGGCGCAAATACCGGTTCCTCTCCCCCATCGCCAACAGCCTGTTCCGGGACAATCCCAAGCATGACATCGCCATGATCTTTCAGGACTATGCCGTGTTTCCCTGGATGACGACCCTGCAGAACGTGTTCTTCACCCTGAAGCTGAGGGGGGTTCCCAAGACGGACCGGCCGGGCCTGGCGGCCCGCTACCTGCGCATGGTCGGGCTGACCGGTTCGGAGAACAAGTACCCCTCCCAACTCTCGGGCGGTATGCGCCAGCGGCTCGCCCTGGCCCGGGCCCTGTCCGTGGAGCCGAAGATCATCCTTATGGACGAGCCCTTCGCCGCCGTGGACGCCCTGACGCGCGAACGGTTGCAGGAAGACCTGCTGCGCCTCTGGCAGGAAACGAAAAAAACCATCGTTCTGGTGACCCACGACGTGGAGGAGGCCGTGTATCTCTCCGACGAAGTGGTGGTCTTCTCGCCTCTCCCCGGCGCGATCCGCAACCGGGTCCCCGTGGACCTGGCCCGGCCGCGCCGGCGTTCGTCACTGGAGATCCGGCAGCTCAAGGAGCGTCTCTTGGCCCTGCACCGGTTCGATACGGTGCACGAGGCGGACTACATTATTTAACGAACTGGAGTAAGGAAAAACATGGCACAGGAAGAGAAATCGCCGACCTTTCGCGGAACCGTCTATGAGGATATCACCGGCGCCATCGGCCGTACGCCCCTGGTGCGCCTGCGGTGGATCACCGAGGGGAGCTACGCCGAGGTCGTGGCAAAACTCGAATCTTTTAACCCTATGAACAGCGTCAAATGCCGCATCGGCGCGGCCATGCTTGCGGCGGCGGAACGCGAGGGAAAACTGAAGCCCGGGATGACGGTGATCGAACCGACTTCGGGCAACACGGGCATCGGCCTGGCCTTTGCCTGCCGGGCCAAGGGATACCGCCTGGTGATCACCATGCCCGAAACCATGTCCATCGAACGACGCAAGCTGATGCAGATGCTGGGCGCCGAACTGGTGCTGACGCCGGGTCCGGAGGGCATGAACGGGGCGGTGAAGAAGGCCACGCAACTTTCCCGGACCATCCCCGGAAGCTACATCCCCATGCAGTTCGAAAACCCCGCCAACCCGCAGGTCCACAGGGAGACAACGGCAGAGGAGATATGGGCCGATACTGAGGGCAGGGTGGACATATTCGTGTCCGGCGTGGGAACGGGAGGAACCATCACCGGTGTGGGTGAGGTGCTCAAGGGCCGCAAGCCCTCGGTAAAGGCAATAGCCGTGGAGCCGGATGCCTCGCCCGTCCTCTCGGGAGGAAGGCCGGGTCCCCATCGCATCCAGGGGATTGGCGCGGGTTTCGTGCCTGCCGTGCTGAACAGGAAGATCATCGACGAGGTCGTTCGCGTCACCAACGAAGATGCCTTCGACACGGCGCGTTTGGTGAGCCGGGCGGAGGGGATCCTCTGCGGCATATCGAGCGGTGCGGCCCTCTGGGCGGCCCTGGAGGTGGCACGTCGCCCGGCAAACGAGGGGAAACTGATCGTTGTCATGTTTCCGGATTCAGGTGAACGTTATATCACCACTCAGTTGTCGGACGTCCCCGCAGAGTGAATGTAGGTACGGGGAAATAGATGACAGTCATTCCTAAATTGCATGATATTATTGTTCAGTAACGCGCTAATGAATAAGTAATTTATTCTTGACATAACTACTAAAGTCAACTATAAATACCATTTACACTATTACATTAATAGTATTATGCGGCAAGGATAGTCGTGCCTTCAGATGTTCTGATGTAAGGGTAATGAAACCTCAATGGAAACAAATCCCTTTCTGTACCCCTTTCACATTTCAAGGAACTGGAGCAGGTTTCAGCCTGTATACGGCAACGATCATATACAGGTGAAGGACGGGAAAAGCCGGCACGCTCCAAGACGCCCGGATAGAAAAACACATGAAAGTAAAACAAAAATATCCGAATAAGCGTGACGTGATGAAACGGGCTCCCGACCCGGCGGTGCGGCAGATGCTTGTGCACATGGAGCAGGCAGGCATCGAAACCGCCTTCGACAGATTCGATGCGCAGAAACCGCAATGCGGATTCGGGTCGACGGGCGCATGCTGCAGGAATTGCCACATGGGCCCCTGCCGCATCACGTCGAAGAGCCCGAGAGGTGTCTGCGGCGCCGATGCGCATGTGATCGTGGCCCGAAACATCCTGCGCTGGGTGGCGGCTGGCGTGGGTGCACACGGCGCACGGGGTCGCGAGGTCATGCTGGCCCTCAAAGGGGCATCCGAAGGATGCCTTGACCTGCCCATCCTCGGACCCGAAAAAGTCATCAGCACGGCCAAGGCTTTCAATATCTTCAGCGAAGAAAAGACGGTGAAAGAAATGGCCGGCGAGATCGCGATGATCCTTCTTGAGGACCTGTGCCGCACATTGCCGGGTCCCCACCGTACCCTGGAAGCACTGGCCCCCCAAGAACGCATTGTGGTGTGGAGGGACCTGGACATTCTCCCTATCGGCGCGTATCACGAGGTTTTCGAGGCACTCCACCGCACCACCACCGGCACCGACGGTGATTGGGAGAACCTGATGCGGCAGGTGCTGCGTTGCGGACTTGCGTTCGCCTGGAACAGCGTGGCCGGATCGGCCATTGCCATGGATTGTCTGTACGGCCTGCCAAAAAGGAGCCGCATTACCACGAACCTCGGGGCTCTCCAGCCGGCGTCCGTCAACATTGCCGTGCATGGCCATTCTCCGGTGCTGGTTGCCGACCTTCTTCAGGCCGTCCGACGGGACAACCTGGTCGCAGAGGCTAAGGCAGCCGGTGCCGATGGGATAAGCGTCTACGGCGTATGTTGTTCGGGGCATTCGGCCCTGGCAAAGTTCGGTGATGTCCATCCCCTGAGCAGCGCGGTGGGAGCGGAGCTGGTTCTGGCCACCGGGGCTCTGGACCTGTGGGTAGCCGACGTGCAGGATGTCTTTCCCGGTATTATGAATGTGGCTGCCTGTTTCCATACCCGGGTTGTCACCACCAGCGATTCAGCAAAACTCCCGGGTGCCGTCAGTGTAAATTTCGACCATCACCACCGCAACCTGGCCCATGCTGACGAAATGGCTGAAAAGATCGTACGGATGGCCATAGAAGCATTCCAAGAGCGGGATGCCGGCAAGGTTTTTATTCCCCCCACACAGGTGGATGCCGAGGTCGGGTTTTCGGTGGAGAACATCGTATCCGTGTTCGGAAGCCCTTCCTCACTCCTGGATCATCTGAAAAACGGCCGCATTAGGGGGATCGTCAACCTCGTAGGATGCAACAACCCCAAAATCGTCTACGAGGAAGCGGTGGTGCATGTCGCCCGATTCCTCATCGCCCATGATGTTATTGTCCTCACCAACGGCTGTGCCGCCTATGCGCTGCTCAAGACGGGTTATTGCCTCCCCGGGGCAGTGGAGGACTATGGAGGCAGCGGTCTGCGCGAGGTCCTCGGACCCCATGGTCTGCCCCCGGTCTGGCACATGGGGGAATGCCTGGACAACGCCCGTGCCACCGGATTGTTTCGTGTCCTGGCCGAGGCCTCGGGAGAACCCCTCAGGAAACTGCCGCTGGCCTTCTGCAGTCCCGAGTGGTCAAACGAAAAGGGCTTGGGAGCGGCCCTCGGCTTTCGCTTGCTGGGGCTCAACTCTTACCACTGCATAGAACCGCCTGTGGGGGCGTCCGACAAGGTTTACCGTTTCTTTGCCGAGGATACGCAGGCTCTGCTCGGTTCCGTCATGGTGGTCGATCCCGATCCCCATGGGTTGGCGGAGCGGATCGTCCTCGACTTGGATGCGCGCCGCAGGGCTCTCGGGTGGCGGCATCCCGGACCGGCCTTGGACTACGGGCAAAGCCGACCACAATCTCACACCCCTGTCCGCGTCCACGATCAGGATTGTCATGACCCGGAACATCTCACTCATTGAAGGAGGAATATAGTACATGAACCGCAGAGACTTTTTACGTACCGGTATCGCAGCACTTGCTGCGGGTGCCGTTTCCGGCCCTCTTTCCACTGTTGCCTTTGCCAGTGGGAAAAAACTTTCCCTTAAGATCGGCTATCTCCCTATTACCGACCACCTGACGATGATCGCTGCCGACCGCGAAAAATTTTCCAACGTGGCTATTCAGCCGGTAAAGTTCTCTTCCTGGCCCGAGATATCGGAGGCGCTCAAGGCGAACAAGATCGACGGGGCATTCCTTTTGACCCCTATCGGCCTGACCCTGCGGCAAAAAGGGGTACCGGTGAAAGTCGTACTGCTCGGCCATCGCAACGGCAGCGTTATCACCGTCAAAAATTCGGATGAGATCAACAGCATCAGCGACCTCAAGGGCAAAACCATCGCCATCCCCAGCCCTTTTTCCACCCACAATATCCTGCTGCGCAAGGTGCTGGCCGAAAAGGGGATCGATCCTGCCCGGGACCTGAAAATCATCGATATGGCGCCCCCGGAAATGGTGGTCGCCCTGGCGACCGGCCGCATTCACGGCTATATCGTGGCCGAGCCCTTCGGCGCGCAGGCAGAGGCCCAGAAGGTCGGCAAGATCCTCATCCTCTCCAAGGATATCTGGCCGAACCATATTTGCTGCGTCCTCAACGTGCAGGAAAAGCTGATAGAGAACTATCCCGGTGAAGTGCAGGAGCTCGTCTCAGGGTTCCTTCACACCGCAGACTTCATCGAAGCCGACCCGGACCAGGCTGCCAGACTCTCCACGAAGCTGCTCGGCCAGAAGGCGGAAATCGTCAAAGCCGTGCTTACCACGCCCAAGGATCGCCTCATCTTCCGCAACCTGGTTCCCGCGGAGCCCGACTTTGCCGCTACGCAGGATTACATGCTGAAATTCGGTATTGCCGAGAAGAAAGTTGATCTTTCCGCCTATCTCGACAACCGGTTTGCACGCAAGAAAGCGTAAGGGGTAAAGCGTAGGGAAAATGGTACGTTCGATCGTGCGGCGGGCGCTGCCGGTTCTGTCGATAGCCGCCTTTGTCACCGTCTGGCAGTTCGCAGCCGGTTTCTGGACCCCGGAACAGTTTCCGGCACCCTCCCATGTTGCGCGGGCTTTATGGGAACTGGCCGAAACCGGGGTCCTGTGGACGCACATACTTATCAGTCTGGCGCGGTTTACTTCGGCCTATTTCGCGGCAGTCGCGATTGCTGTCCCCTTCGGTCTTTTCTTGAGCCTCAACCCGCTCTGCCGGAAGGCCATCGACCCACTGATACAGTTGCTGCGGCCTATCTCGCCCGTCGCCTGGTTTCCCCTTGCCGTTCTCTGGTTCGGCATCGGCAGTGCTCCCGCCATTTTTATCATATTTCTGTCCGCCCTCTATCCCATCGTCCTCTCGACGATCAGCGCGGTGATCGGCATACCGCGAGTCTACTTCAAGGTAGCCGCCAATTTCGGCACCAGGCCGCGGACAGTTTTGCTCAAGGTGGTTATCCCGGCAGCCTTTCCGGGGATCATGGTCGGACTTCATATCGCCGTGGGGGTCGCCTGGATCCATCTGGTCGCCGGCGAGATGCTCGGTGCGCAGTCAGGACTCGGCTATATGATCGTGGATGCCCGCAATTTTCTGCGAACCGACTGGATTATGGCCGGGATGCTGGTGATCGGGCTTTTGGGACTTTGTATTAACCGGCTCATGCGCAGGTCTGAGCTGTGGGCTACCAGGCGTTTGGGAGGCGACACATGATTGCCTCGCCGAAGATCCTCCTTTCCGGGGTGGAAAAGAGCTTCACGAATTTTCGTGGTGATGTCCTGAATGTCCTGGCGCCCATTGACCTGGAGATTGCCGCCGGGGAATTCGTGTGTCTCGCCGGCCCCTCGGGATGCGGCAAGACCACGCTTATCAACCTGCTGGCGGGGTTCGAAGACGTCAGTGCCGGCACCTTGCTGATAGACGGGCTGCCTGTAAAAGGCACCAACCCTGACCATATCATGATCTTCCAGGAATACGGGCTCTATCCGTGGCGGACGGTCCGCGGCAACGTGCTGTTTGCCCTGGAGGCAAAGGGGGTTGTGGGCAAAGAGGCGGACGAGCGGGCCAGGGAATATATCGAATTGGTTAACCTCACTGATTTCATGGACAGCTTTCCCCGGCAGCTTTCCGGGGGCATGAAACAACGGGTTGCCATTGCGCGGGCCCTGGCGGTGGAGCCGAGCGTGCTCCTCCTGGACGAGCCCTTCGGGGCCCTGGATACCTTCAACCGTATGTATCTTCAGGATGAGCTCCTGAGGCTTTGGAAAAAGAAAAATACCACGATCGTTTTTGTGACCCACGACCTGGATGAGGCAGTCTATCTCGGGGGACGGGTCGTGCTGATGGCTGCCCATCCGGGCAGAATCCAGAGGATAATCGATATTCCTCTCCCGTGGCCGCGCGAACGGTTAGGAGAACCTCTGGTACAGTACCGCCGCGAGCTGTTCGAGGAATTTCACCTTGTCCATCGGCAGGCAATGGGAGAGGAATACGGTATCTGATAGACGACCTCGGATCAGCCCTCTCCCCCCCGGCTTCACCTGCCACAGCAAGAAAAAAGCCGGCTCGTCACCGAGGGAACAGCGCCGGTCTGTTGGAGCAGGCCAAGCCAATCGGCATTGTTCCATTCTTCGATCACCTTGCCGTGCTTCCAATGATACACCGCCGCCCCTGCCATTGACACCCGCTTGCCCGTCGCCGGCGTGAGCGTGTAGGGGGATTGGCCCGTGTGCGTGCAGGTAAAGGTATATAGGGAAGCGGCGCTGTCCCCTTCCACGATCAGCTCGTAAAAAGCGAATGTGAGGTCAGAGTATGCGCTCCGAATATCCTTGATATACTGTTTGAATGTCTCCAGGCCTTCAATATCGGGAAAAGGGCGATTGTGGTACACGAAGTGCGGCGCGTAAAGCTCGTCCAGTCCCTCCAGGTCTCCCCTGTTGTAAGCTCCTTCGATTACCCGGCGAATAGTTGCCTTGGACTCCTGTCCCAGCATACCGTCGCCCCGGTTATCCCCCGGCAAGCATCATACAGCGGGGTGACTGAAGTATCTCAACTTCCTGAATATCCTTTTCCGCCTTCATATAGAGCATGTTAAGCAGGCCGCCGAAACTCGTGATCTGCCATCCGCTGACCAACCTCCATATGTCGGGATTTCCCCAATCCCATGTTTCCGCTTCTTCAAGGGTGCAATACCTGCTTTCTCCTGTTTCTCTATCGATCAGGACCAGCCTCATCTTGGCCACTTTTTCGTCGTTTGCATCCCTGCTGTCCGACACGATGCCTTTCGTTTCCGCCATTTCCAATTCTCCTCCGGCTCAAAGATTTATTACTGATCGCCTGTGCGGCGGCTCAACCCTTCTTCCTAAAACTCGCTCCCAACGTCACTTTCTAAGATAGTCCGTTCAGCATAGACATCTTATGAAGCATTATGATCAGGAACAATATATCCTTTACCATTTAAGTAATCAACAACAATCTCAACGGTTAAGCATAGCAATGAAGTGGTGAGGGATTAGATCACTATTTTCCGGCTCATTTATTGGGATCAACGTTAATTCATTATAATGAACATAAGGGAATGGCCCTACATTCATTTAAAGCGGGGCAGCGAAAAAGCAGCGACAAATGAGAGGCTGTTTTCGATCCGTTGCTCAAAGAGCGTTTATTATTGGAGACTGTTTCGCAGCCAGTGCGGCGCCGTAGGCAGTCAACATATCCGGATTTTCATGAACGAGAAGCGGCTGTCCCATTTTCTCCTCAAGCATCTGTCTGAGGCAGGCATTTCTCGCACATCCTCCGGCAAAGACTATGTCTTGCTTCACGCCCATTCTCTTCAGAAGAGGGGCAACCTTCGTCACCACCGATTGATGCAGGGCGGCCGAGATCGATTCTCTCTTCACCCCTTTGGCGATCAACCCGATCACTTCGGATTCCGCAAAAACGGTGCACAAACTGTTTATCGCGATCCGATCGCCTCCCGGTCCGCACTGATTTCCAAAAGCTTCCATTTCGTAGCCGAGCGCCTTTGCCATAATCTCAAGGAATTTTCCGGTACCGGCAGCGCACCGGTCATTCATCTCAAAATTGCTGACCGCGCCTTTTTCGTCCAGTTGCACCACCTTCGTGTCCTGTCCACCGATATCAAGGATGGTCCGGCATGTGGGAAAGAAATGGCGGGCACCCTTTGCCACCGCCTTTATCTCCGTGATGGTCGGTATATTGCTTTCGACCGAAAGCAGATGGCGGCCATAGCCTGTTGCCAGTATCGCGTCCGGCTTCGTTTCCGCCAGGAAACTGCGGCACGTTCCAAGGGGATCGTAGCCGGTCTCTTCCTTATAAAACAGATGCTCCCGGCCATCTTCAAGCACCACGTACTTGATGTACCGGGAGCCGATATCGAATCCGCCTGCTCTCACGCCTTTCCGCCGTCCCGTATCATTTCTACGAACGCTTCGACACGGGTCTTGAGCTGGCCTGCGTCCTCCAGGCTATAGTCCGTCTCGATCTTCAAAAAGGGTATTTTCTCTGCTTCCATCGCGTTCTTGACCTTGTAGGCCTCAATCATGTAGGGAGTACAGAATTGAATAGCGTAATGAATGACGCCATCTGCGTGAAGATTTGCAGCCATATCTTTTATGTCGGTAAGCCGCTCGTCGTTCGGCGTGAAACAGGCACAGTTGATCGACATGGAGCGGGAGGCCGCGTCATCGAGTGCCTGATCGACACTCTTGAAGTCCTCGCTCATCAGGTCACGGAAGTTCCTTTCGCCGACACATGCCTCTTCTCCTACCGCAACAGCTCCGCTCCCCTCGATAATGGCGTGGAGCTTCCAGTTGGGTATGGCCATGGGAGAACCGGAAACGAGAATCCTTGGGGTCCCTTTTGGGAAGACGCCCACCCCGGATGCCGTACGCCTTTCCAGCTCGTCACATAACGTATTCAGGTTCTCGGTAAAACGGACCGGGTCGTCATAGAAAGACACCTGATTGATCAGGAGGGCATCGAGGCCCGAGATGGGTGCCGGGTCGTACGAGCGCAGGGACGACAGCCTTCGAAGGGCCTTTCTCTTGGCATTGACAATCGCGACGGCCTCTCTCAGCTTATCCAGGGTAATCTCTCTTCCCGCCACCTGAGACAGTTTGTCCGCGAGCCTCTTCACTTCATTCTGCCACAGCTTCCGTCCGTCTTCGCCCTTCTTGTTCGGCAGCTCCATGACGTACATCTTTTTCGTAATCTCGTCAAATACCTCGTACGCCTTTTTCTTGCCGTCGCACGTGGTCTCGCCGATAATCAGGTCGCACGATTCCACATAGGGACAGAGGCCGGCGAGCTTGAAGCCTATGAATCCCTTTATGAGAGCGCACGTGTTTCTCGGTATGTACTTCTCGGCCTCCTCGGAGCCGACGTCGGCCCCCGCACAAAGGCCTATGGCAACACCGTCCACGGCAAGAATGAGTTCCTCAGGCACGTAGAGGCAGAAGGTCCCGATGATGGGCCTGCCCTTCGCCTTTTCCTTCAAAAGCTCCACGATGCGAAGGCCGTGAACTTCGGAAATGACGAAATCGAAATACTTCATCCCCTCCGGCCGGTTCTTCTGTGATAGATAGATGTTTTGATAAGCATCCGAGAGCACTGCGAGAAGGCCCTGATGCGCTTCAAGGTTAAGACCAAGCTCACTCCACATGCCCGTGTAATCGGTTGTCATGGTAAATCCTCCTATTGCTGCCGATTTTCGATACTTTAAGTATATATAGTATATACTACGAAAGAATAAGTATAATAGATTTTGAGTATGAATGAGGACAGAGTAATAGAAAACAACCGGGGAACGAGGTTGTTCCCCGTGGCCGTCTGATCAATCCCCCTTTACGGCGCCGGTGGGACACTCGGCTGCACAGATCCCTTTCCTCTTCACGTCACAAGCTTTTGTCTTCAACCATTGTTGCTTCCAAACCGAGGTCTTCGATCATCTCTATATCGACGCTCGTTTCCCTTCCCGGTGTGGTCAGATAATTTCCTGTCATAAGGGAGTTAGCACCCGCAACTATGCCGAGCGGCAACAACTGCCGCAGGTTCGTCTCCTTGCCGCCGCACAGCTTGATGTCCTTATCAGGGAGCAGAAACCTGTATATGGAAATGGTGATCAGTATCTCAATCGGATGAAGTGCCGGCGTGCCCATCAGGGGCGTGCCCGGCCGGGGGTTGAGAATATTGACAGGAACGGAATCCACGTTCAGCTCCTTGAGCGTCACAGCCAGCTCCATCCTCTGCTCCATCGATTCGCCGAGCCCTATGATGCCTCCACAGCATGTCGCAAGCCCCGCTTCCTTCGCTGCCAGCACGGTGTCAATGTCCTCCTGGTACTCATGGGTGGTACAGATGTTGTCGAAAAAGCTCCTTGCAGTCTCAAGGTTGTGGTGGTACCGGTAAAGACCGGCTGCCTTGAGCGCCCTGGCCCGTTCCTTGTCGAGCAGTCCCAGAGAGACACAGGGTTTTATGCCCGCAGCTTTGATCTCCCTTACTGCCTGATAGATCTCCTCCCACTCTTCTTCGCTCTCGATCCGGGTGCCGCTTGTGATGATCCCGAACATGTGAGCCCCGTCCCCCTTCATTTTCTTCGCTGCCCCGACGATTTCCCCTCTCGACACCATGTCGTATACCGGCGCATCCGTTTCATAATGGATAGACTGGGCGCAGAATTTGCAGTTTTCGGGACATCTTCCCGATTTCGCATTGATAATGCCGCATAAATTGATCCGCTTGCCTTTATGGAATTCCCGTATCTCAGAGGCGGCAGCCATGAGCACAAAGGGATTCCTGGTGCCTGCCCGGTAAAGGGTGAGAGCGTCGTCGAAACCCAGGTCTTTCGCGTTAATCGCCCTCTCTTTCAACTGTTTCAAAACGTCATCCATCTGATTTCTCCTGTTGTCATATCCTCAATTTCTCTACATCTATCGTGAGTTGATCAATCATGTAACGGACCAAGGTTCCGTTATTACCGGACTCAACCGTCAAGGGAAAACTGCAGTTCTTCGCATGAGAGGCCATGATGTTGGCCGATATCCTGATATCCGGGTCGTCGGCCCCTCCGATCAAAAGACCGGACGGTCCCACGAACGAAACGGGCTTCAGGAGAAGGTGACCTGCAAGCGCAAGGCCACGCAGGCGTTCATTCTCATCCTTATCCCGGCCCACAATCAGCTTGGTGTTATCCGATAAACGGAAGTGGCGTCCTATCTTCAGCATGGCCGCATCATGCATGGTGCACTCCGGATCGTACCGGAAAAGGTCACGCAGCCTGGCGGCAAAAATGGGATCAGTGAGCAGGCAGCCTCCGGCGGGGCAGCTAAACTCCTTCAGGTCATACTCCCCGGCAAGCTTGTATTGCCCTTTTCGGGACCTGCCTGCAAGGTCGAGCAGCCTTTCTCTGTCGACGATCCCTCTCCGTTCAGGAATGGTAGGAGGAAAGTGATGGGCCGAAAGAGGTCTTAAAATGAGCCCTTCGAGGCCGCTCTCCCTATCGATGAGGCCGATCGCGTCCCTTCTCTGCGACATGGGTCGTTGGCCGAGGACCTCACCGGTAATGATGAATGATGCGTCCATTTCCTTCATGAACTCTACGGTCTTTTTCAACATGAAGATGCGGCAGTCGATGCAGGGATTCATGTTCTTTCCATAGCCATGTCGCGGTTTTCGTATTATTCTCAAATACTCTGTTCCCTTTGTTCTTACCGTGACCTTCACACCCAGTTCTTCTGCGCTTCTCAGCGCCTGAATACCGCACCCTTTGTTCGCGCCATGGGTGCAGTTGCAGAAGGGTGACGTGAAATGAAGTGCATAGATCTCGATCCCCTGATCGAGGATCAATTTTGTCGCGAGTATGCTGTCGAGCCCCCCTGAAAGCAGGGAAACGGCTTTCCTATTCATTGTTCCTCCGGTCCTGCCGGCCTCTTGTCCTGACGTCTCCGGACACCGTAATACCGTAATAATGTTTCAGCCTCTTGTGTGCTCTAATTGTAGTAATATTGTAGCAAACATGTCAAGAATAAGACCTTCATTTGGTCCCTGTACTTGACCATTATAGTTGACAACTGTTGCATACTGGATTATAGTCTTGCCATGTTGTTTAACTCGCTGAATACGAGGTCTTTTCGAAGCCTCTTCACGGCGATCCTGGTCATTTCTTTTCTGCTTTTGGGGAGTGGAGCGGTTAACGCAGGGGCGCAGGCCTGCAGATTGTTCGCAGACCGGGGGACCGAGGCTGATTGGGGAAGCGGGACCGGTTGCTGCTGCCGTGGCGGAGAAAACAGCAAAGCATGCTCCGGCCTGAAGGCACAATGCGGACAGCAGGCGCACGATCCCTCTCCTGTCTCTATTTCGCACAACGAACATTCAACCATCGACGTCGCTCCGGCGTCGATGGACGTATTCCTCTCCGTTCTTGGCATAGAGCGGGCTCCTAAAACAGACTTTGGGCATGAAATAGTTCAACGAGTGAATCTCAACCTTCTCTGCTGATCCCCCACCCTTGGCTTTCCGGGCCAAGGTTTCTTTAATCTCCTGACTACAGATTTACAGGTTTTTACGCAACTACAACAATAATGTCACGTCTCGAAGATTGTATCGAGATAGGGAGGTTTCAATATGAAAAGTTGCTGCGGCGGCAGTACAAATGGAAGCAAAAGACAAAGAACCGGGACCGATTGTTCCGAATCCAGAGAGCGGGATCATTTGTCCTTCAGGACGGTGGCGGTCATCTTTCTCGCCTTAGTGGCGATTGCCACCCTCTTCTACTACATCAGCCATACAGATGAGGGAGAATCATCGTTATCGGAAAGCCTTCCGGGAGAAGCTCATGCAGCGGTGACACCGGTGACGACCAGGAATGAGGTGGTCTTTCCCGAGAGCGCTTTTACGGACGGAAAAGCGCGGTTCTTCGAATACAAGACCCCTGAAGGAAAAATAATAAAGTATTTCGTTATCAAAAGCTCGGATGGGGTCATCCGGGCGGCCTTCGACGCCTGCGATGTCTGCTGGGAGGCAGGGAGAGGCTATGTTCAGAAGGACGATTTTATGGTGTGCCGGAACTGCGGACGCCGCTTCCAGTCCACCAAGGTGAACGTCGTGACCGGAGGCTGCAACCCTTCCGCCCTCACCCGGAATATCAAGGACGGAAAGGTCATCATCCCCGCACAATCGCTGGATGAGGGCAAGAGATTCTTCAAATAGAAGGGGGGCGAGGATGACACTCAAAGACATTGCGTTCAGCAATCTGCGGCGACGAAAGGCGAAAGCGTTGTTTGTCCTTGCAGGCCTCCTCATCGGGGTATCGACGGTAGTGACCCTCCTGACGCTGGTACAGGCCATGAAAGAGGACATCAACCATAAGCTGGAGATGTACGGGGCGAACATTTTGATCGTCCCAAAGACGGAGAACCTTTCGCTCACCTACGGCGGCCTGTCTCTCGGCGGCGTCTCCTTCGACATGAAGGAGATCAGGGAGGAGGAGCTGGGCAAGGTAAAGACTATCAAGAATGCAAGCAACGTAGCGGCACTCGGGCCCATGGTGCTTGGCCCGGTGAACATAGACAGCCATCGCATTCTTATGGCCGGGGTCGATCTCCAGGCTTCTCACTTCCTCCGGCCCTGGTGGAATTTGAAAGGAAACACCCCGGATGAGAACGAGGCTATTCTCGGCTCCGAGGCAGCTCGTATTTCCGGCCTCGCCAAGGACAGCACGATCAGGATCAACGGTCAGGAGATTCTGATAACAGGCGTGCTTGAACCGACCGGCTCCCAGGATGACGGGCTCATCTTTACTCCTGTTGCAACCGCACAAAAACTCCTCGGAAAGGTTGGGAAAGTATCGATGGCCGAAGTGGCCGCTCTCTGCAACGCCTGCCCGATCGACGAGATGGTCCGCCAAATCTCGGAGGTGCTGCCCGGGGCAAATGTTATGGCTATTCAGCAGGTGGTAAAAGGACGCATGGAGACCCTCAGCTACTTTCAGAAATTCTCCTACGGCGTCTCCGCCCTCGTGCTTTTCGTGGGGAGCCTGATGGTCCTTATCACCATGATGGGCAGCGTCAGGGAACGCACGGTAGAGATAGGGATCTTCCGGGCCATGGGATTCCGGCGCTCACACGTGATGCGGATCATCTTCCTGGAAGCGGGGATAATCTCATTCGTTGCGGGGGTGCTCGGTTATCTGGTCGGGATAGGGGCAACGAAAGTCCTCGCTCCTTACTTCATGGAGGGCCACCACATGGTTTCAGTCTCTTTTGACCCGTTTATCGCCGGGTTGGCGCTCGCGGCTTCGATTGTGCTCGGGCTTGCGTCAACGACTTACCCTGCCATGCTCGCATCCCGGCTGGATCCCAACGAAGCGCTGAGGGCACTATAGCGATGAAGCGGATACGCGAGGAAGCGAAGATGCGGAAACACAACAAGAAAAGACGTCTTTCGTCTTGCCGCTTCCTCGCTTCCTCGCTTGCGCGCATATCCGCAATTCAGGAGGACAAATGAGCTACATCAAGGTTG
Source organism: Syntrophorhabdaceae bacterium PtaU1.Bin034 (assembly GCA_002067405.1). The sequence goes on from MVRP01000037.1 coordinate 19,430, forward strand.
AGAATATTGCAAAGCATTACGGCGGTGGAGAAGCAGTGGTAAAAGCAGTGGCAGGCATGAGCTTCCAGGTGCAGGCCGGGGAGTTCATCGCGGTCATGGGGAAATCGGGCTCCGGCAAGTCAACGCTCCTTTCCATTCTCGGCGCTCTTAATACCCCTTCCGCGGGCCGGCTTTTGGTCGATGAGGTAGATGTATATGCATTGGGACATGATGAGCGGGCGGACTTCAGGAGGGAATCGATAGGCTTCATCTTTCAGAACTTTAACCTCATCCCGTACCTTACCCTTGCAGAAAACGTCATGGTTCCCCTGGCACCATTGAAGGCGAAGAGGAAAACCAAGGCGGCCATGGCAGAGGAAGCACTCGGCCGTGTCGGCCTCGCCGACAAGGCGAAACGCCTGCCCGGCCAGGTCTCCGGTGGAGAGCAGGAGCGTGTTGCCATCGCTCGCGCCATAGTCAACAATCCTCCCATACTTCTTGCAGACGAGCCCACGGGAAATCTCGATTCCAGGACCGGCCGGGAGATTATGGCGCTCCTTGACCGATTGAACAAAGAAAGGGTGACGATTGTCATGGTAACCCATACAGGAGAGTATGCCCGATATGCTCAGAGGACTTTGCACGTGTCGGACGGTATTTTGAGTGCGGATGAGGCTTTTGGTCAGGAGCGGAACTATATTCCCTTAGGGAGGAACGAATCGTAATTCATCTCGAACAAAAATCATAGGAGGTAGCACATGCGTACTTTTGCCGTCATCAGTATGGTGCTTTTGTTGGTAGCAGGTTTTGCGTTCGCGGCCACGACGATCACCAAGAAGGCGGGGGATTATACCGTCGATGCGACGATCGACAGAAACCCGCCGGTTACCGGGAAGAATAACGTGGACATCCGGGTTTCGGACAAGACCGGAAAGGCAGTTACCGACGCAAAGGTCCTGGTTGAATACTCCATGCCGGCCATGCCCGGAATGCCGCCGATGAACTATAAGTCGGAAGCTGCACTGAAGGGAGAAGTTTACAGGGCCGTTATTACGCCCTCCATGGCCGGTCCGTGGAATCTGGCAGTCAAGATCGCCCGTGGAGGCAAGACGGATACCGCGAAATTCACCATCGACGTGAAATAATCGGGGGAGGTTTCCCATGTTGCTCTTTGCAAGACGAAGCCGGAGTGCGTTCCTGATTTTTATTGCGGTTGCCTGCATGGTATTGCCGGTGCAGCCGGTTTATGCTGCCGACAATGAACTCCGGCTCGACGATCTCATTGAGGAAGGACTCCGGAATAGCCCGGAGATCCTCGCGGCACAGGCCAAGGCCCAGGCAGCAGGCTACCGCATACCCCAGGCGAAGGCCCTGCCTGACCCCATGTTCATGTTCGGTTATCAGAACGAAGGGTTCAAGAGATTCACCCTTGGGGAGGAACAGGATGCGATGGGTATGTTCTCTCTTTCCCAGATGTTTCTCTTCCCAGGAAAACGCGCGCTGAAAGGTGATATGGCTGCCAGGGATGCAGAAAGCCTCGCGGCCCTCTACAATGCAACGAAACACAGGGTAGCGGCCCAGATAAAAATCCTTTTCTACGATCTCTACCTTGCCCACAAGACCATAGACATATTGAAAGACAGGACACAGGTCTTCTCCCAGATAGAAGATGCTGCATCCGCGCGCTACGCTTCGGGAATGGGGTCTCAGCAAGAGGTGGTGATGGCCCAGACCGAGAAATATATGCTCCTGGAAAAGGAGGAAATGCAGCGGCAGAAAATACAGGCCTTGCAAGGTATGCTCAATACGGCAGTGGGAAGGGACGTGAATGCGCCTCTCGGCAGGCCCTCCCAGCTCGCTTATACGCCGCTGCACGCCACCCTCGAACAGATCCTCGGCGCAGCAGAGGACTACTCACCGGATGTGCGGTCGAAGAAGAAGATGGTGGAAGGAGCTGAAGCGAAGGTGAAGATGGCCAAGAAGGAGTACTACCCGGACGTCACCCTGACTGCAGGGTATCTCCCGAGGACCGGCAGCTTCATGGATATGGCGAACCTCACAGCCACGATAAATCTCCCTCTCTACTATAGATCAAAACAGAGACAGGCCGTGCTTGAGGCGGAGGCAGGTCTGTCAGAGGCCAAGCGGGAACTGATGGCAACCAAGCTCATGCTCTCGTCCAACGTGAGGGACAGTTTTTCCATGATCCTGGCAGCCGACCGGTTGACGCAGCTTTACCGGGAAGGCTTGATTCCGAAAGCACACCAGGATGTGCAGTTGGCGCTTTCCGGCTATGTCACAGGGAAGACCGAGGCGCTTACGGTCATCACACGCATAAAGAATCTCCTCGACTTTGACCTCCTTTACTGGAATCAGTTTGTTGAGAGGGAGAAAGCAATCGCCCGGCTGCACGCCTTTACTGCAGGAGAGTTGGCAACGGGTGCCGGACAGGCATTCGAACGGGAAAAGAATGGTTCATCACAAGGAGAGGCACAATGAACAAGCGGAGGGCAATAGTTGTCGGGGTGATTATTGCGGCAGCACTTGTTTTCTATTTCTCGAAGTCGGGTTTCTGGAACAAGGCGACGAGCAAAGCAGGACCGGCCCAGGTCCAGGCACAGGCCCATCAGCACGGGACCCCGGCGGCCAAACCCCCTGAGCCGGCTGCGGAAAAACCGGCGGCCGGGACCGCTCCGGCGGAGGAGGCCGCGACCGAGGCTCCCACTATCGAGATCCCCGAGGAGAAACAGCAGATGATCGGGGTGAAGACGGCAACCGTGTCGGTCCAGCCTCTTACCAAGATGATCCGGACCGTGGGCTTCGTCGAGTATGACCAAAGAAGGCTCAACACGATCAATACCAAGGTCGAAGGCTGGATCGAAAAGCTCTATGTGAATTTTACGGGAACCTACGTAAAGAAGGGGGAACCGGTAGCTGACATATACAGTCCGGAGCTCTGGGCGACCCAACAGGAATTCATCAACGTGGTGAGGTGGGCAAAACGGGCGCAGCCAAAGAACGGGGGCCAGGTCAAAGATGCGGCGAGCGCGCAAGGTGCTCCCGATATCGGCGCCATGATCGGGAAGGATGCGCACTCTCTCGTGGAGGCCGCTCGTCAGCGCCTCAAGCTTTGGGACATTACCGACGCGCAGATAAGAAAGATCGAGGAGAGCGAAAGGCCGATCCGCACCTTGACCGTATACAGCCCTTATAGCGGGTACGTGCTGCAGAAGAATGTGACTCAGGGCATGCGCGTTATGCCGGGGGCAAACCTGCTTGAACTGGCCGACCTTTCTTCTGTATGGATCACCGCCGATATCTACGAATTTGAGATGCCCCTCATCAAGGTAGGCGACGCGGCCTTTGTTCAGCTCAGCTATTTTCCCGGAAGGCAGTTCTCCACGAAGATCGACTATATCTACCCCACCCTCCAGGGTGAAACGAGGACTCTCAAAGCCCGCTTTACCATGCCTAACGAAGGCGGCCGCCTGAAGCCTCAGATGTTCACCAACGTGGAGCTGAAGATAAACCTTGGAAAGAAGCTCGCGGTTCCCTCTGATGCCGTTATCAATACCGGCGTGAGGCAGGTCGTTTATGTTGACAAGGGAGGCGGCAATTTCGAGCCGAGAGAAGTCGTGACCGGGGTACAGACCGAGAATCTGGTGGAGGTGACGGCAGGCCTCAGGGCAGGCGACAAGGTGGCATCGTCCGCCAATTTCCTGATCGACTCGGAAGCCAAATTGAAAGGCGTAGAGCCGCTGCCGCGACAGAAGCCGCGTGGGGCCAGAGGGGCCGAGGAGCAGAGGGGCGAAAAACCGGCAGCACAGGCGCCGCCTCAGCATCGACACTGATGATGCGGAAGTTAAAAAGTTAAGAAGATGAGAAGATAATCAGGAATTCGCAATCCGGGGTGGTGGACTGATGATAGCCAAGATCATAGAATATAGCGCAAGAAACAAATTCCTCGTTTTTCTCTTTGTCTTTTTCGCCCTTGCCTGGGGCTGGTGGGCGCTTAAGGGCACACCCCTCGACGCGATCCCCGACCTTTCCGACACACAGGTCATCATCTATACCGAATGGACGGGCAGAAGTCCCGACCTCGTGGAGGACCAGATTACCTACCCGATTACCTCGACACTGTTGGCTGCCCCGCAGGTTCAGGCAGTGCGCGGTTTTTCGTATCTCGGAAGCTCCTTCATCTACGTCATTTTCAAGGAGGGGACCGACATCTATTGGGCCAGGAGCCGTGTTCTCGAATATCTCCAGGCGGTGAGAAACAAGCTCCCTGCCGATGTCAATCCCATCCTCGGCCCTGATGCAACGAGTCTCGGCTGGGGATTTTCCTATGCCATTATCGATGAGAAGGGCAACCTCGATCTTGCCCAGCTCCGGTCGCTCCAGGACTGGAACCTGAAGCTTGCCCTCGAAAGCGTACCCGGTGTCTCACAGGTGGCGAGCGTCGGCGGCTTTGTGAAGCAATACCAGATCACCCTCGACCCTAACCGGCTCCTCGGCTACAACATTCCCATCACCAAGGTCATGGAGGCGGTGAGGCGAAGCAACCTGGATGTGGAAGGAAGGGTGATCGAGTTCTCCGGCGTGGAGTACATGGTCCGGGGACGGGGATACATCAAGAAGATCCAGGATATAGAGAACATTGCCGTCGGGACCAATGGTTCGGGAACGCCCATCTACCTGAGAGATGTGGCAAAGGTCCAACTCGGGCCGGAGATTCGCAGGGGCATCGCCGAGCTTGACGGAAAAGGTGAAGTGGCGGCCGGCATTGTGATCGTCCGTTTCGGCGAGAACGTGCTCAACGTCATCGACCGGGTAAAAGAGAAGATCAGGACCGATATCCAGCCGTCCCTACCGCCGGGCGTCAAAATCTTCACGACCTATGACCGTTCGGACCTGATCAGACGTTCAATCGATACGCTCAAAGAGGAGATCCTAAAACTTGCCGTTGCGGTGAGCGTGGTCTGCCTGGTATTCCTTTTCCATTTGCCGAGCGCCCTTGTCGTGATCCTCACCCTGCCGATTGCCATCATCATGAGCTTCATCCTCATGTTCTACCTGAAGGTGACGTCGAACATCATGAGCCTCTCCGGCATTGCCATCGCGATCGGTGCCATGGTGGACGCTTCCATCATCATGGTGGAGAATGCCCACAAGAAACTGGAGGAATGGGAAGAGGCAAGAAGGCTGAGGGGAGCGGGGAGCGGGGAGCGGGGAGCTGAAACCCCGCAGGATGCACGGCTGGCGGCGCTCGCGGGGATGAGCAGAACGGATGTGATAATAGAGGCTGCTAAAGAAGTGGGGCCGTCACTCTTTTTCTCCCTTCTCGTGATTACCGTAGGGTTCCTTCCCGTCTTCACCCTCGAAGCGCAAGCAGGCAGGTTATTCAAACCTCTTGCGTACACCAAGACCTTTGCCATGCTCTTTTCCTCGTTCCTTGCGGTGACGCTTACGCCCGTCCTCATGACCCTCTTCATAAGAGGGAAGATCAGGCCCGAGGAAAAAAATCCCATCAGCCGTTTCCTCCACTGGATATATGAGCCGGTGGCAAGCTTTGCCCTGCGGTTCAAGAAAACAGTCCTCGTTGTGGCGTTCCTCATACTTGTGGTATCGATATTTCCATTCATGAGGCTGGGTTCCGAGTTCATGCCGCCTCTTTACGAAGGCACTCTTTTCTACATGCCTGTTACCGCGCCGGCAGCATCGATTTCGGTCGTCACGGACCTCCTCCAGCTTCAGGACAGGATATTGAAGAAGATACCTGAAGTGCACCATGTCTTCGGCAAGGCAGGAAGGGCCGAAACAGCCACTGACCCTGCACCGCTGGAGATGTTCGAGACGGTCGTCAATCTCAAGCCCGAATCTGAGTGGCGACCAGGCATGACCGTGGAGAAGCTGAAAGACGAGATGAACGACGCCCTCAGTATTCCCGGCGTTGCCAACTCCTTTACCATGCCCATAAAGGCGAGGATGGACATGCTTGCGACCGGTATCAGGACGCCGGTGGGTATCAAGGTCCTCGGCCCCAACCTCGACGAGATCGAGAAGATCGGACTTCAGATCGAGCATCATTTGAAATCGATCCCCGGCACGAGAAGCGTCTATGCCGAGCGGGTAACGACCGGCTATTTCCTGGATTTCGAGGTTAAGCGTGAGGAGGCGGCAAGGTACGGTCTCACTGTCGAGGACGTGCAGGACGTGATCCAGTCTGCCATCGGAGGAATGAACCTGACGACCACCATTGAAGGCAGGCAACGGTATCCGGTAAACGTGCGGTACGCCCGGGAGCTCCGGGGCGACATGGAAATGCTGAAAAGGGTGCTTGTGCCGTTAGGCGGGATGGGCGGTTCCCCGCAGTCAGCGCCATCTGGCAGTTCAATGGGCAACGACTCTGCGGGTGGTCTTTCTGGTCTCCAATCTCCAATCTCCAATCTCCAATCTCCTCGTGTCCCCCTTGGTCAGCTCGCCGATATCAGGGTCGTGCGCGGACCGACAAGCATAAAGAGCGAGGAGGGGCTTCTCGCAGCCTACGTCTTCGTGGACTTCTCCGGTCGCGACGTGGGCGGGTATGTGGACGAGGCCAAGAAGAGCGTGGCCTCCCTCAAGATCCCCGAGGGCTACCGACTCCAGTGGAGCGGCGAATACGAATACCTGGTGAAAACGCACGAACGCCTCAAGCTGGTTATTCCACTTACCCTCCTCATCATCTTCGTCCTCATTTACTTTAATACCAAATCGGTGGTAAAAACCGGAATAGTCCTTCTTGCCGTACCCTTCTCGCTCGTAGGCTCATTCTGGTTTCTCTACCTGCTCGGCTACAACATGAGCATTGCCGTGTGGGTGGGGATTATTGCCCTTGCGGGTCTTGATGCGGAGACAGGCGTGGTCATGCTGCTCTACCTGGAACTGGCCTACGAGAAATGGAAAAAGGAAGGCAAGCTTGCCTCGTTAAAGGACCTCAGAGATGCAACCATGTTCGGCGCGGTGAAGAGGATACGGCCCAAGATCATGACGGTCGGAGTGATCCTTGCCGGCCTCATACCTGTCATGTTCAGTCACGGTGCGGGATCGGACATCATGAAGAGGATTGCCGCACCGATGGTCGGCGGCGTCATTACCTCCACCATTCTGGAGCTGATCATCTATCCCGCTATTTATATGTTATGGAAGGGGAGAGAGTTCAAGAAATGAAGTCGATTATTTTGTGATTCAGTTATCTTGACTGTTATGATAAATTAAATATATTAAACTTGATATTTTTAGTCGAAATAGTTCCAGGAGTGTACTACATTTTTTTATGAGGCTATTGTCGATGAAGAAAACTTCTCTTATTTCTGTTGCTGTTGCGGTTCTTTTAGTCGTTTCTTTATCGATAGCCCATGTGTGTTTCGCGGCAAGGTCTCATTGTGATGTTTGCGCTGGACGGGGTAATATCTCCGATCACAAGCCGCAACACGAACCTCGGAAGTGTTCTTTTTGTGACGGCGATATGCGTTTTTGTAGCATTACAAGCGGTCTGAGCGAAGACAGGACAGCTGTTACGGCAGCATCGCCGCTCTCCCTTATCCCGGTTCAGGCTAGCGTTCCAGTAGAAATAGCATCAATATCTATCAGGCCAGTTATCGACTGCATCATCGATGTGGTCGGTCTTCCGGATGTGGCGCCCTGCCCCATCTATCTGACCAATCTTAGTCTCATCTGCTAATCCAAACCTCCTTTAACCTTTGCTCATGACTCATGACCGCCGAAACTTCGAGCGGGAGAGCAGAGCTATGAAACAGTTTAAAGCCCTTTAATAAAGGTAAACACACAAAACAGGAGGTAATATCATGAAATCGAGAATCTTAGCAATTGCTTTGGTGATAGCGGCGTTTGTAATCGGAGTGGTGGGTTTCAGCTTTGCTTCAGACCAGGCAGCGAAGAGGTGCTGCAATAGGGCGGCGGATTGTCAGTTCATGCAGGGATTAACGCCCGAACAAAGGCTTGAGCTTCAGAGGGATTTTCAGAAGAGAATCGAGCCGGCCGGGCCACGGAATTATCCTTCCGGACAGCAGTACCACACAGGGGCATAGACGCCCGCACCGGGGAGCCCCCGCGAGGGCTCCCCGCATTCTTATTTTACTTACAAACGGAATAATGAAGACACACGACGCATATTTCAATATGCACAAAAAAGGGAGATACCGGATAAGGGTTCTCTTTGAACGCAAGGGCAGAAACGGTCAATCGGCATTTCTTATGAGTTGATATGACGATACCAAAGGTTTCGGAAGCCGGGGACGCAAAGGCCGGTTGCTGCTCTTAAGAAAGGATCAGAACATGAAATCAGCCAGGAAAAAATTGAGAATATTCGTGCCCGGCATTGTTATTGCCTCCTTCGTTTTCCTTCAGTTGACCCTGGCAGCAGCGGGCCCTCACTTCACCTCGTTCGGGAACGGCAAGGTGCAAGTGAGGCTTTACAGCGATTATTTCTGCCCTGCGTGCCGGAGGCTGGAGCCTAAAATAGAGCGTATGATCATGGATCTGGTGAAACGAAACGCAATAACTCTCACGCTTATTGATACGCCTATCCACAAGTATTCGACACTTTACGCCAGATACTTCCTGTACGCGCTCAATAACAGGAGCGATTTCAAGTATGCATTGGATAGTCGCAAGGTACTGTTCAATGCCGCGAAGGAGAAGATAGAGGATTCGGCAAAACTGGAGGGTTTTCTCAACACCCACGGTATAGGGTTCAGAGAATTCGACGTGCGGCCCGTATTTGAAACAATGAGCGCCTATCTGAGAGCCGACAGGATCGACACGACACCGACCCTTGTAATAGAGTCGGATGGCAAGAAAGAAACATACCAGGGAAATTCCATTTTGCCCGCGATCGAGGAACTCCTTACGAGACCTGTTGCGCATAAGACCGACCGTTGATCATGCCGCCCGGCACTCCGAACAGCAAAAGTGTTATGTATCCTGTTTTGCCTGTTGCCGCGGCA
>MVRP01000038.1 GCA_002067405.1 Syntrophorhabdaceae bacterium PtaU1.Bin034
CGAGGAATGGGTCCGCAACGATGTGGGCAGGGTCTTTGTCATGAACTTCGAATGGGCGCTGAACGCCTGGATCGGGAACCCGTCACCCGTCTGCGTACACGCCGACCGGTGCGGCCGTTCACTCGTCATCGAGCATAATGGTGATGTCTACGCCTGCGATCACTCCGTCTATCCCGAGTACAGGCTCGGGAACATCATGACCGGCACGCTGGCGGAAATGACGGCCCGTTCGCTCCGATCAGGGTTCGGATCGAGGAAGGAGACAGCCCTGCCCCGCTGGTGCAGGGAGTGCGAGGTTCTCGCGGCATGCAGGGGCGCCTGCCCCAAGCACCGGTTCGCGACCACCTGCTATGGTGAACCGGGGCTTCACTATCTCTGCGAGGGATACAGGAAATTTTTCCTTCACATCAGGAAATACTGCCACGTCATGACGCAGCTCCTGGAAAACGGCCTCCCCGCCTCACGCATCATGGACGCCTTCAAGGGCCCCCTGGTGATCAAACGGCAGACCGCGAAGGGATAGCCCGGTTTCCCCGGGCCGGTTCCGTGTTCCCGATGAAGAAGTCTAAGAGACGTGCCCCATTGAACATGGCCTGGGGGTTTCGTGTCTTCCGGAACGACTTTTTTTCGGATTGACGAGCCTGTATGCGTATTTTATACTCCTCAATACCTGACAAATCCTGAGAATTCATAAAGATGGGGGACGAGTAGATGAGGACCGCCGAAAACCTGTCAAAGGTTGGTTTTCTCCATTTCCTGTTTCTTGCGTGCCTTGCGCTGATCCTGTCCGCTCCTGTGCCGGTGCATTCCGCAGACCTTCCTTACACGGCCACGATCGCCGAAGGACGGAGGGCGGTCAAAGAAATCATGGAGCGGACCGGCGCATCTTCGGTCTCCGTGGCCTTTACCGATGGTGACAGGCTTGTCTGGACCGAGACCTTTGGCTATGCCGACCGGGGGTCAGGGACGCTGCCAACGAGGGAAACAATGTATTGTATCGGATCAACGAGCAAGATATTCGCCACCGTTGCCGTCATGAAACTCGTGGACCGGGGGCTGATCTCGCTTGATGAGCCCGTCGTGATGTATCTCAAGTCTTTCAGGATGCTTTCTCCCGAATACCGGCAGATCACGGTTCGGATGCTGCTCAATCATTCGTCGGGATTTCCGGGAACCGATTATCGCAATGCTTTTACAACGACGCCTTTCAAGGACTATTCGGCACAGGTTCTCGAGACCCTTGCCACCTTGCGGCTCAAGCATCCGCCGGGATATCTCAGCGTCTACTGCAACGATGGTTTCACCGTTGCGGAGCAGCTCATCGCGTCTGTGACGGGAAAGAGTTATCCCCGGTTCGTTGAAGACGAGATCTTAAAGCCTCTCGGCATGAAGAGCTCGAGGTATATGCTCGACTATCCCTCTGAAGGGAGCGCCGCGAAACGCTACGACGCGAAAGGCAGGGAGCTGCCCTTCATGTTCGTCAACGTCCTTGCCTCGGGCGGCCTCTATTCAACGCCCTCCGACATGGCCAGATTCGCCATGATGCTCATCGGAAAGGGCAGGCTTGGCGACGCCCGCATCCTGTCGGAAAAGGCGGTCGCCGAAATGGCCAGGGACCAGACCCTGACGAGCTTCAACCCCGTCAAATCCAATATGGTCAGCTATGGGCTCGGATGGGACACGGTGCGCCAGCCGGGATTGGGGGCCGTCGGCGTGACGGCCTGGCAGAAGGGCGGGGCCATCCCGTTTATGAAGGCGCTCTTCACCGTCGTTCCAAAGGAGAGGCTGGCGGCCTTCGTCGTCGGTGCATCGGGGAATTTCGGCTCTGATGACACCATAGTGCTGATGGAGCGACTCCTCCTTAACGCCCTCGTCGAAAAGGGCCGCATCCCATCGGTTCCTTCCCCGCTGAAAGCAAAAGCCCTGCCGGAAAAGACGGTCTCCCCTGCGGAGCTCCGGTCTTTCACCGGCTGCTACGGGCGCAGCGACTCCTTGCTGCGAGTCGGCAGAGGTCGTGGTCAAAGCCTCAACATCTACCGCTACGATCCCGAAAAGAAGAGATGGGGCGCCTGGCAGAAGGGACTCACGATGCGCTCTGACGGCTATTTCGCGTCGAAGGTCGATCCCTTGCAGGCCTTTGCCTTCAGGACCGCGGACGGACGCCAGTACCTGGTCAGCCGCTCTGTTGCCGGATACGGCCATTACCAGGACAATGAGGTCATTGGCCAGAAGGTCACGGTTACCGCGGCCCTGCCGGCCTCGTGGAAGAAGCGTCTGGCGCGGCATTGGCTTATGGTCAACGACAACCCCACTTCCGACGCATGGGAAGCCCCCGGCGCCGACCTTGGAAACTACGGGGGCCTGCTCCTCTCGAGCGATTCGCAGGTGGTCGACCCGACTTTGAGCGATTCCCGGGCCGGCATGATGCTCGTTATTCCTCAATTGAAGGGCAGGGACCTAAACGATCTCGTCATTGAGAACCGGGCCGGCGACGAATGGCTGCGCCTGGGCAGTTATCTTTTCCAGCCCCGCGAGACCGTTGAGAAACTCGCCCGGGGCGAGACGACGATCGTGCTCGGTCCTGATGGAAATAGTGAGTGGCGTGTCATCGACCGGCTAAACAAGGCGAAGACGCTGACCATTTCCCCTGACCGCCCCGACGGTGCCTGGAGACTCTACGATGCCAGGCTGAAACAGCTGGAGAGGGGAAAGGGGAAGAAGAGCCTGCCGCTTGCCGGCGGTGCGTATTATCTCCTTTTCCACGATAATGCCAGGGTGCTTTTTTGATAGCGACATCATGAGTTCGGCCACGAGATGGAGTGCGTCCGAGTCCTATCGCAAATCACCACACCGACCACAAAAGGCATTGGGTTTGTCGTGGTCTAAACCATGGAATAGCTGGAAATCATTGTAAATGCGAGAGAGGGGACTTGAACCCCTATGGTTTAACCCGCTGGATCCTAAGGGCATAAAATACCAAAACCAGCATTGTTCGTTAGCTACTGTAATCATTCATAAACTGCTAATTATCAAGAGCTTTCCGGTTTTTCTTGTATCGGCAGGAATCGGTGAAAACCGGTCACATTCCGAACACCCCGGGCATAAAATAGACATAAAATGGCAAAAGCATTCTTTTTCCACCAGCCCCCCCATGCCACCCAAATCTCAGGGGGAACCCCCCTCCCCCTGTCTTACCTGAAGTTCTCATACAAAAATGACTTAAAAAATTTTGAGGGTTATTTTTTTGAAAATTACCTTGACCATCTCAAAACTCATTTTTGCCGAAGCGACAGATTTCTCCGGCGACATGAAGATCAGGGACTTTGGCAAATCGTAGGGCGCTGCTTGTAGAGCTACGGGAACGTACAGACTCTTTGGCGATCCGAGAAAAGCCGCTGTCAGAAACATAATCAGAGCTGGTGTGCCAGATTAGGAAAATTTAAACTGACCCATTATCGTCATTCAGTATAGTTGAAAAGCATTCACTATTGTGAGACTATTATTCCATGAACGAACAAACACCAAGTGCTATTGAGAAGACCCGAAATCCTTTCACAAAAATGAACATAGACAACAATGTTATCATCATCGCCGGTTATGCTATTTTCTTTTCGGCCTGGAATTTTGCCGCTCCTGTTCCGGCAACAATCCTGATGTTGTTGTCGGGATTTCTGATGATACTCTCCGGCATATTCTTCGTCGCTTATAAAGTTTACAGAATAATCGTTCACACGTTTTATTTTAGGCGGCTTGCGAAGGACTTGGAGAACAATAGGGTCGATCCTGATAAGAAAATCGAAGCGTATAAGAATGCCGAAATCGCTTTTGCCGCGCAGTCAATGAAAGCCGGGTCATGGTTTCTGGTCCCGAGCATACTATCGGCGATGTCAGGAACATCAATATTCATCTATCAATTATTTATTGGTTTCTTTTCACACCGTTAAGTCATCTTGACAAGAGAAAGAGAGGGAGCTTCCAAAGATTAATCATGCTCATTTTTTTCAGACCTTCTTATTATTCCTTTCCAAATATTTGGATAATACTTATTGATATTTACCAAACAAACTGCAAAAATATCCTCGGGTATGTGCTGTGTTCTCGTTAAACAAGAAGGGTTATACATTAATTGAGCTTGTGGTTTTCATTGTTGTCGCTGGAATCATCCTGCCGGCATCTTATGTAGCCTTTCTTTCAGCGTTCAATCAATTCTCTACACCCGATTATGCCATTAAGGCCCGTTTCTATGCGGACCGGAAAATATCCGAATTTACACGGTATCCGTACACACATAGTTCTTTATCTGTGGTCGATGAAACAGCTTATGACAGAATTCCGAACAGCGACTATAATGGCGATGAGGTTTATTATTATTGGAAATGGAAGATAAAGTATATTGACCCTGATAATATCGATCCCGATACTGGCACCTTCAAAGAATTACCTAATGATAACATACCGATGCCTAATTACAAATCTATCACGGTGACAATCAAAGTGCCGGATGCGACAGAATACGTCGTGCCCGCTATGATTGTGAACAGGCCAAAGTGATATGACAATAAAGAAAAACAACAGAGGATTTACCTATATAGAATTAGTTTTTGTTATTGTCGCCCTCGGTATTTTAACACTTGCGGTAATGGGAAGAAATCGTTTCGGGATCGAAGAGTATTCTGCATTGGCGGAAGATCAATTAATAGCTGATATCCGGTATGTCCAGTTGAGAGCAATGGGAACAAAGAAATCTCAAAGCATACTTTTTACCTTAAATTCTCCTTTTTATAGCATTAGGGAAGGCGCCACAGTTATTGAACAAAAGAAACTTTCAAGAAAACTGTCCGAGACTGAAAGTCCTCTCGATGTGATTATAAGGACCGCAAATTTTAGTGGCAGTAACGTACTCACGTTTAACTCCTTGGGAGAACCTACCTTCAGTGTAAGCGCGAATGGAAAGGTTACTATAGGTGATAGCACGAACACATATAGAACCCTTACGGTCACTCCGATAACCGGGAGGGTGCAGCAATGACATTACTGGATAGTAAAAAGGGCTTCACCCTGATCGAGCTTGTCACGGTTATAGTGATCCTTTCCATTCTCGGATGGTTCACCTTTCGTTTCATTGACGTTGTTACGAAATCATATATGGCAGGCAGCAGACAGACGGACCTTTATATGAAGGCGGCGTATTCGATGGAAAGATTGACCAGGGAGTTAAAGGACTCCAATTGGGTAATGGCGACGAATGGGGATAACTGGGTCTATTTCCAGAAGGTTAATACAACAGGGCAGATGGATACAAGCAAGATGGTATTTTATTCTAAATACGAAGATAAACTTTATCGATCAACAGATGCTTCTTCTAATTCGGAAATATGCGATAAGGTCAAGACCTTTCGAATAACTAAATCATCTTCAGGGTGGTGGTGCGATAGTAGCAATCCAGATTGTACGATCACCATAGATCTTGTCCTCGAAGGTACGGCCGTTAAGTTTGGGGAAGAAACTCCTTCGCCATTGGTTGTTTCTATTAATGCCGTGGTTGCCCCTAAAAACCTTGGAACGTATACAGATCGCAGTGGCAGAAGCTACAACGGGGATTATTACGATGTTGTCCAATAACAGTAGAGGCGCTACCCTTGTTATCCTCGTTGTCGTTATGACTTTTATAGCGGTCCTGGGCACTGCTCTCATATCCCTGGTCGGTTCAAAGCAAAAAAGCGCGGTTTACCTTATCTATGGCTATAGGGCTTCGGTCATTGCCGACTCGGGCGCTGAATACGCGATAAGGTATATTTCCGATGGATTACAGGATACGACAAAAGGCTATTTTACGAGCCTTGCCTCAACGCAATCAATAGGACTAAAAAACTATGCGGGTGGTACATTTAAAGTCGAATATTATAAAGACCCTAATGGCGATGGCAATATATCCGATGACTATATTGAAGTGATATCAGATTATAAGAATATAGGCAAAAGCACGGTTAAGATAAGCAACTTTCGCCGTTTCCTCAATCCGATAACCTTTTATCCTGATTATGACAAGCGGCCATACAGATACGACGCCGTTGATAGCAAGCAGATCGTTATGCCGGTGATCGGAAATCATGACTATGATCTCACAGTTTCACAGATTGATCTGACTATGCCGCTCACCGGCATGTACCTACAATATATCAAGCTGGCAGGGGTTAATATCTTTAACTATATTACAGATGCTGAACCGGGATTGCCTTCTTGCCCTGAAGCCCCAGCAACGCCCACAGCCCTTTGCGTTGATTCAGCCAAGGGTGTTTGGCTACCCGCCACCACCACATCATTCCCAACAACAAATTCTTTGAAATTGCAGTCCCACACGATCACCGCAGACGCTCAGAACGATTACATGTTTCAATTCAGCTCAACTGCACCGGGATCTGGAAGCCAGTATACGGTAAAGCTATATCCACAATTAACAATAGGCGCTCAAACCTATTCTTGGGAATCTAAGCTTATTTTCAAGCCGAAAGCTACGACTACGATACCATAAAGGACGAAATCAGGCAGGTGGTAGGTCGTGACGGGAAGGTGGACGAGTAGCTTCTTAGCAACCTGCCGAATTTTGCCTTAGACTGCATCGTAGGCGTTGAGTAAGGCAAGTACCCATAGGACAGTCAGAAAACGTCACAAGAGCCAACACAGGCAAATACACGCCAAATGAGGGGTATGATTGAGAAGGACTTTTGATCATTGTTTGCATGTAAATGCCCGTCAATAGCCAGTCTACGAAGATAAGCATATTAGTTAATTACAGTGATACGGATGATTGATATTGGGCGATGGGAGATACGAACATATAATGGTGAAAGGATTGATTGTCATGAAATTAGAAGGTGGGGAAAGGGCTTATATCATAATCGCGTAAACCTTGCGCGTGCGCGTGTAAGGGTGTTTCCTTGAAAAGGAACCTCTTGACGTCGGCAACATTTTAATGCGATAATTCTTTACTACACAAGTAACACCAACCGAAGTCCCTCGTCTCCTCGATGAGGGCATATAAAGAATAAAGGTCTCAGGAAATAAATTAAAGAATAGCCAGGATAGCCCACGCGAGGCGATACGGTCGCATACCCCAAGCGGCCTTCCTTGGCATACTTCCGGGGACCGCGAGGGGGAACGGCACATGTCAAAGCAAAAGAAACCTAAAACCATTCCAGGTGGGTATGTGGCGTTACCCTGGAAGATGCTCAATCACAAAGCGTATATAAAGTTACCACCTAACGCAAAAGGGATGCTTCCCTATTTTCTCGGTAAAGTCAAAATCCATATGATGGAACACCAGTATTATCATGCGGAATTCTCCCTGACCTACAAGGAGGCAGTACATCTCGATTGCGCCCGTCGTACGTTTACCCGAATAATTATAGCATTGATCGAACACGGTTTTATTGATCCCGTCCACTGGGGAGTGAGGAACAGTACTATTTATCGCCTGTCAAAGCGATGGGAAATGTTCGGGACCGCAGCTTTCGAACCATTTCCAATAAAAGATTTTAAACGACGTCAAATCGAGAAGGCGGTTCAAAAACGGCGCATAACTGTGGTCAAAAATGAACCAGATCAATACGGGGAGGGAAAACAGGTGCGCCAAAAATGAACCACACTGAATCGTACAACTCATTGAACAAAGGAGTGCTTTGCTACAACCGGCCACTTTCAAAATGTGCGCCAAAAATGAACCCTATACTATATAGCTCAGTATCTCCCTATCTTTTTCCGTGTGCTATTCCCAGTCCAAGGTACAGGACTAGAACCACGCGCGTCCCTTTTCGGGATGGGGGTCGCATCGTCACCGGGGGAAAGACGTGGAGGGTTAGCTGAAAATGCATCGCACCCATTATAACGAACTTTTGCGGGGACCCATGGACAATCCGATTAAGACGTTATGTCAAGAGTGTCACGAGCCATTTATTCCAAAAAGGCGGTGGCAGAAGTTTTGTTCCCACGAATGCAAGGATCGGTACTGGCAAGAGCTGAGGAAACAGGCTATGAAGATAGTTCGAGAACGGTATAAAGATCGAACTTGAACCCTAGGGCGAGGAGCCTGTGGCGGTCATAATATAGGCATAAGCACTTGTAAATCCAGCAATGGCAAGCAACTACAAAGCAACATTGGATAGTGTATCCAGCGCGGACATAAGGCAGACATAAGGCAAAATGAACAGAGCGGAACAGATAGAGCGGTACAAACAGGCCAGGAAGAGCCCGAAGGGACCAGCAAAACGGCTCTATAGTATTCCTGAAGCTGCCTTCTATCTTGGCCGCACCGTCGATGCCTTACGAGAGATTATATGGGCCGGAAAGATTCCATATGTCAAAGACGGGAGACGCGTGCTTATTGATATAAAGGATATGGATGAATTTATTGAAAGAAACAAGATGCGCTTCACTTATTGAAATCTTATTGACTAATCCGTTGGCTTATACTAGAATAGAATTAATGACACCGGATGACCTCAAGAAGTGGCGTGAAAAGAATGGCTATACTCAGGCTTCGCTTGCCAAAGCCTTGGCCGTTATCCCCATCACGGTAAGCCGATGGGAAAGAGGGGTCAGAGAAATACCATCATTCCTACATCTTGCCCTTGAGACACTGGAACGTAAAGGAGGTGAAAAGGGATTAAGGGGCAGGAAAACGAAAAAGAAAGGAGGAAAGGACCATGGGTAGTATTTTCAAGCAGCGGAACAAAAAGACCGGCTGGGAAAGCGAAAACTACTATATCAAGTATTACCGACACGGCAAGCCCTATGTAGAATGCACAAAATCGTCTAAAATGGGCGATGCCGAAAGACTCTTGAAGCTACGGGAAGGACAGATCGTAGAGGGGAAATTTCCCGGCCTGCAGGCTGAAAAGACCAGCTTCGAGGATCTGCAGGCAGATCTTACCAGTGACTACCTTATCAATGAGAGAAAATCACTCTTTCGGGTAGAGATCAGCCTTGCCCATTTGGAGAAACACTTCAAAAGGATGCGAGTAAACGAGATCACGACAACACACATCGCACGATACATCGAGGCTAGGAAGAAAGAAGGGGCGGCTAACGGCACGATCAATCGGGAATTATCGGCTCTGAAAAGAATGTTCACTCTCGGCACCAATAGCACGCCACCGAAGGTCCTGCATATTCCACACATACCCAAACTCAAGGAGAACAACGTGAGAACGGGCTACTTCGAATACGAGGAATATGTAGGGCTAAGCAATGAACTTCCCGAATACCTGAAACCAGTTCTTACGATGGGGTATTTTACCGGGATGCGAAAAGGAGAGATACTTTCCTTGACCTGGAAACAAGTTAACATCTTCGAGAAGAAGATCACCCTCGAAGCTGGGACCACGAAAAACGACGAGGCCCGCTATCTGTATCTGAGTGGTGAGCTGTACGACACGATACTCAATCAAAAGAAAATACACGATACAGAATACCCTCAATGCCAGTATGTCTTTTTCAGGAACGGAAGGAAGATAAAGGATTTCCGTGAGGCCTGGAACAGCGCTTGCGAGAGGGCAAAGGTCGATGGAAAGCTATTCCACGATTGTAGACGCACGGCAGTAAGGAATATGGTGCGTACCGGCACACCGGAAAGGGTGGCCATGAAGATCAGCGGACATAAGACACGGGCTGTCTTCGATAGGTATAATATTGTGAACGAGGACGATTTAAGAACGGCCTGTGAACGACTCTCAAATGCCCACGCGCAAGAAAAAGAAATTCGCGACGGACATAATCCAGACATAATCGATCTGAGAAAGCACGGCTAAGAAAATGAGAATAAACCGGAAAGCCTTGATAATAAACATAATGCGAGAGAGGGGACTTGAACCCCTATGGTTTAACCCGCTGGATCCTAAGTCCAGTGCGTCTGCCAGTTCCGCCACTCTCGCGTGCTTGATATTATTACGTTTTTTGTGAGCATGTCAATCGCGGAACCGCAAATTGTAGTAAAATTGTAGCAATTCCCTCCGAAGAGCCCGTCAGGGGCACCTTTTCGGAAATCGTCCGTGCGTTGCCGGGACCGGGTTTTCGCCCGGGCAGAATCCTGCAAATTGAATTGTTTGTCCAGTGTGTCTCGCCGCCGCGGAGACTCTCCGGGTAGTGGTGGGCATAGCGGGTGGTCATGGCGAGCGTCTTGTGACCGAGGAGTTCCTTGACCTTGTAGAGGTCCACCCCGTTCTGCACGAGCCGCGTGGCGAAGGTATGCCTGAGGTTGTGAAAATGGAAGTTCTCGATCCTTGCCTTCGCGAGGGTTTGGCCGAAGGCGGCCCTGAGGCTGCGGATTGCGATCGGGAAGACCCTCCCCGAGATGTGCCGCACCTTGATGGACTGGAGCACCCCCTGGAGCGTGTTCGACATGGGTATGCCCCGCTTTTCCCTGTTCTTTGACTTGACCACCGTGATGATCCTTGCGGCGAAGCTGACGTGTGTTGCCAGCGGTCCCGGGCATTTCTGTTCCCTACGGCGAAGGATAGCCTGCTTACCGGGTTATTTTGGAGCCATTCCTACTCCCTGATGGCGACATTGAACATGCGCCGCAGGAGCGAGAGCTCCTGGTAGACCGTTGCCAGTTTCACCTTCTTGAGCCGCATGGTCCGATACTCGGCGATCATTCGCGTTGAGATCTCGAAGAGGGTATAGCCCTTGAAGGCCTTCATGAGCGGCTTCACCGTGTGCGTGTCCCGCAAATGGGTGTATGTGTCGAGGTATTTGGTGACCATCTCCTCGAAGGTAAGCTTTTTGGCGAGTGCCGTCTCGATGTAGCGCCCCTCGACGATGTCGCTGAGCTTTTTCGCATAGATCATCTCCGCCGTTCTCTTGTTTCCCGTTTCCAGTGATTCCTGGATCCTTCTTCCGTGATACATGATGCTGAACCAGAAGGTGTTCCCTCTTCTATAGAGCCCCATGTTGTTTTCTTCCTCCTTTCCTGGAGCTTCTGGTCTGGATGGAACCATTATACCATGAATTTCTTCCCTCCTTGCAGCGGGTGAGCCAAGCGAGAACCTCGTCTTCGTCGAAGCGCAGAAGGCCGTTTACCTTGAACGACGGTATGAGGCTCTGTTCCGCCCAGGCGTAGATCGTCGAGGGCTTGGCCTGGATCAGTTCGGCTACCTGTTTACACGTGAGGATCTTCATGGGTTATGCTCCCGGGGCTTCAAGTTTTGTATGCGATGTCGAAGTTGCCTTGTTCTCGATTATTTCCATTTTTCCATTCCAGAAAATTCGAAAAGTTGGCAGAGGGTGAGATCATCTGTGCCGTGAACAAGAAAAGTCTCACGGAGGACCCGCTCCTTTCCTGAAAGGCGAACCCGGAACGCGCAGGGACAGGACCCGTTTCCTCCGGTAGTCCGGCATGCCGTTCTTGAGGACCTTCGCATATGCCATTCGGGAGGCTATCCTTGAACTCAGCTTTGTATCGATCTCTTCAAGGGAAAGGTTCGTCGTGTATATCGTCGGCAGCTCTTCGCTCGTCCTGCGATCTATGATCAGGTACAACGTGGTGATGGACCACTCTGCGGACTTCTCGGCCCCGATGTCGTCAAGGACGAGGTAGGGGACGGAAGAATACTTCTCGACGATCTCTTTCTCGGTCGACGATTCCTCCCTGAAGGTTGACCGGATCTCAAGAAGCAAATCCGGCACGGTGATGAAGACGCAGTCTTGGGGGCCGTTTATCTTGAGCTCTTTCACCAGCTCCCGGACGATCGCCACGGCAAGATGCGTCTTCCCATTTCCCGGTCCGCCTGCAAGAACGATGTCCTGGGGTTTGTTTAAGAATTCGATACATTCTGTGGTGATGCCCCCGCCGCCTTTGAAGCTTTCGAAGGAACAGGAGGGGTATCTCTGCTTGATGCCGCATAATCTCATGATCGGCTCCGGGTGTCCCCGTCTCTCCCGGGCAACCCTTTCACGCCGTTCAAGGGCCTCCTGCTGCTGGGCGACGCACATGGGACACGGCAGGCTTGAACCATGAATGCGGCAGACCTCCTCTTCGACGGAATACTTTTCCCTCAAAACACTCAAAGTCGACAGGATATGCTCCGGCTTCCGCTCCTGTGGCTCCTCCTTCGGTACCGCTTTGCGTATCCTGAGCAGACCTTCCTGTGCCTGTTCCAGCGTTGTTTTCGTTTCCATTGAAGCCTCCCTGGCGTTTGAGTGGGAAAACGCCTTTCCATCCGTTCATTACGGACTGGTTGAGGACATCGTTCTTGCTCTGTCCTATCTTTTCCAGCTCCTTCAGGATCAATTCAGCTGCTCGTACCGTTAGTGGTGCCTTTAATTTCTTTCTGCTTTCTTCAAAAGCCCGCCACGCGTCGGGATCAATATCATCTGGCAAATCAAAAGCACCGGAAGGCGTGCAGTGTTTCTTTTCTTTAGCTTTTGAAGAAGAAGATGAAGACAAAGATAAAGAAGAAGATGAAGAAGAAGGGGTTGGATTTTGGTTAACCTCGGTTTGGTTATCCAGACAGCCTTCCTTTGACGGCTTTTTCAGGGCAGGGTTTCCGCCCTTGCTTCCGGCCTCAATCCTTATCTGCCGTATCCTCTCATCGTGCACCATGCGTCTGGAGGTGATGGTTATGCCGTCGGTCTGGATAACACCTGCCGTCGCTTTTCTCACCGGCGCGCGCATACAGTACGGAAATCTCGGGTTCTTCAAGGACAGGAAATACGGTCATGCGATAGTCCTGTACCGGCAGGATACGGGTGTTGCCGTCCTCGCCACCTGGAAGAAAGGGATCAACAATATCCCCGACGAACCTGTTGTCCTGCTCGGGAAGATCACATGGAAGCCACGGACAAGCATGGAAGAAGTGATGAACCTGAAAAGAGCCGTCAAGAAGGCTGACGGAAATCAAACGCCCTATCAGGTGGACCAGATGCGCTACTATCAATGGAAACATATAAACGATGTCTTCAGCCGGCCTCTCGAAGAGAGCTACCAGGCCAGAGTGCTGGACAATTTCAAATGGACAGACTGGGCGGATGCGAAGAAATCGATTCCCAGCCCCCATCAGCGAACGGATACAAGGCTGAAGAACGACTTCTACGGGAAAAGACCCGTGTCTTTAGAATAGTGAAACGACCGTGGGGCGAAAAACACTGGAAGAGTTCATCAAGATCACAGTACTGCCTTCAGGTCTGACCCATCCGGAGTTCTTCGCCCTTGCCATTGTTGTCTTTCTCACGAGCGTTGTCAGTGTGATAACCGGCAGTACTTCGCTTATTATGGTACCTGCAATGCTGCTGTTCGGAATCGAACCCAAGTCGGTCGTTGCGACGTACATGCTGGCCCTTGTCTTAATGAGTACAGGCGGCACGCTGTCGATTCTTGTACCCGGCGTGTCCTGACCCTTAGACTCTGCCTGACATCCGTCAGGTGTTATCAGAAACGACCCTATCAGGACGCTTTTTCCAAGTCTCTTGCGTGTCACGTTACCATGTACCGTATCATGACGGTCCTTGGTTAACCGGCATGGGGGATTCTCCAAACACCTGCCTGTAGAGGTCCTCACCATAGCTTGTCTCTGAAGGTGCGCCCTCTATCAGTCGAAAGGTTCTCCGCCCGTCGGTTTCCCGTTCTGTACGGAGAAAAAGGACGTTTCCTTTTTTCTTGTCGTGAAATGCCCGGGCAAACTCGTAAAGGTGGGTTACGAACAGGATCTTGATCCGTCTCTCCACCAGCGCGCTCACTATCTGCCGGGCTATCTCCGACCCCTCCCTGTCATTTGTCGCGGCAAAGGACTCGTTCAGGAGCACCATTGAATTCGGTGTTATCACATCTATGATGCCGCTCATCCTGGCCAATTCCTCATCGAGTTTCCCGCTTTTCATGGTTGCGTCCTCTTCCCGCCTGTAGTGGGTAAAAAGGCCGTCACACACATTGGAGCAAAAAGACTCGGCCGCTACGAACATGCCGGACTGCATCATCAACTGCGCTGTGCCCATGCTTCGCAGGAAGGTGGATTTTCCTCCCTGATTCGCTCCGGTGATGATCACGAGGTCCTTATCGTCCGCGTCCACTTCGTTGCCCGTGATCCTTTGCCGGATAGTCAGGGCAAAGCCGGCGTCATACAGATCCCTGAACAAGTGCCTGCGTTCTCCAATGGGCGCGGGAATGGGGAACGATACCGGTCCTCCCGTTTCGACCAGTTGTCGGTGCAGGTTCAAACAGCCGACATAGAATGCCAGTTCTGTTCGGAGAACGGTAAAGAAACTGAGGATATGATCGGTGGACCGGGCAAGGGCGTTGGCACTGAGATTGAGCCCCGCATCCTTCAAAGTCACCAGCGCTCTCGCCCCGCTGTCATCGCGCTGACTGATCGAAAAGGAATAAGCCGGAGCCTTTCTGGCGAAAATCCGCCTTGTCCACTTTTCATTCCTATCCTGCACCCTGTGAAGTCTGTAATTGTCGCCCTTGTTTCCCTTTCCCAGCTCGGCACTGATCAGGACGCCCTTGCCGAACTTAAGCTCTCTCAGGTGATCCTCTATCTCTGTGAAATATTCATCGCTCAGCTCTTCCTCGAGCATTCCGAAGAACCTTGTGAACCCCTCCGAGTGAAATGCGCCTGCATTTAGATCGGCAATTCTCCGCAGCTTCCTGAGCATGTCAACGAACATCCGCACCACCTGTATCGATCTCGTCAGGATCGAAGAAGGATGCTTGCTCATGATACCCCAGAAATTCTTCTTCTCGCTCTCGATGGATTCCAGCGCGATATGGTACATATCCAGTATGATAGGGGTGTTTCTCAGGCAGTCTTGCAGTATCTCCTGGCGGTAGAGTATGGTATCGGGGCCATTCTTCAAGGCGGACAGGATGCCTGCCCTGGCGGCGTCGAAGAGGAATGCGTCACCAAGCGCCATGGCGTCGAAGATCTTTCCCAGTTGCAGGTCATCCGTCAGTTCCTGCTGATTTGACGGCAATTCCTGGTACAGGTCAAAATCCGCATTTCTGTGCATGAGAAAGACCTTCATGACTGCAGCCGCTCCCTCAGGGAGTTGTATACGAGCCGATACTTCTCAGCGATCGATATCGCGTAGGCGCGTCCGTCAGCGGGTTTTCTGACGATCTTGTATGTCCGCACCGCCGGGTCCTCGGCAAGGACGGTGCTGACCATGCTCACCGTTTTCTCGCCGAGGGCGGCAAGCTCATCGAGGAATGTTACACAGACACAGAGGAGATCGAGGTCCATTATCGCTTCCATGATCCTTCTGCCCAGGACGACGGCATCCTTAACGGTTGTGGAAGAGAAGATCTCGTTCATTATGATGATGCTACCTGGGGTGGCCTCGTTCAGGATACTGTGTATCCTGATCAGATCATCCTGCAGTCTTCCCCGGAGGTTATTCATGTCCTCCTGCTTCTCAAAATGCGTAAAAAGGCTATCGAACAGTAAGAGCCGCGCCTCGGTGCCGGGAACGGGACAACCTATGGCGGCCAGGTAATGCAACTGGCCGAAGACGCGGGCGAAGGTTGTCTTGCCGCCCTGATTCGGCCCGGACACTATGATGACGCGCTCTTTCTCCTTCAGATGAAAATCATTGCAGACAACGGGAGAATTCGCGGCAACGAGCCTGTGCGCCAGGGCCAGATCGAACCCGTCCCGGTTGTGGACCTCCTTGTCTGTGTTCGTGACCTCCGGATAACAAAAGGAGAGCCCCAGCGCCCTGTATGGCGCAATGTACTCGAGATACGCGAGGTAGAACTGCACGTGCCGGTCAAAGGCCGCCACTGTTTCATCGATATAATTGTCCCGGTCAGCGCAGTAACTATCGAGGCGCGCGAATACTTCGGGGTGGAGTTTGACCACCAGGTCAAGCACTCTGGCCTCGACGTGATTCATGTCCGGCCGGGAGGAAAAGTTGACTCTGTAGTCGTTTGCGGTTCCCTGCCTGAATTTCTCGAAAGTTTGCTCGACATCCGCGCCATAGTCATTCTCTGATTCGTATTTACGGACCTCAATGGTGTTTCCTTTCAAGAGAATGCAGTACCGTATCCCCGACAGATCGGCCTTAAGCTGCTTTGTTTCCTCCAGGAGCAAGGTGAAGCGGGTTGACCCTGCATAATCCGTCAGGTACTTCAGAAATGCCAGCAGACCGCGGGATTCCGGTTTTGCGAGGGACAGGCCGCGCGCCAGGGCGGCTGTGGCGTCGCAGTAGATCTCCACGGAGTCGAGGAACCATGCCTGCTTCTGTCGAGGGTAATACAGCTTGTCCGCTTGGGCAAGATGCTCGCGCATGGAGTGCATGCGGTGGGCGAAGAACCGTACGTGCTCCAGCACCGTCTTATCCTCCAGGTCCCGCAGTATCTCATGCCTGTACTTCACCGCGTCGACGGTTTTCAGCGGGGTATAGAAGAACGGTTTCAGGTCATATTCCTCTTTGCCCGCGGTGATGGCATCCACAAGCTGGTCAAGGTTGAGGTCGGGGAAAAAACCGGGGACTTCCACGATGAGACCATCTTCAATGCCTTCAAAGAGTATGCTGTGAAACGTCATATCAAGAGTACCTCCACGGTTCCGGCTGCATACGTCCATCGTGCGTCTTGCCGCCGCGCGTACCGGTCATACGGGGAACAGCTTCCTGTCGCCCGCCAGAAGAGTCAATCCGACCAGGTAGGCCGACACCTCCTCGTCGTTCAAGAGATCCCTTCTCAGCGCGCCACGTTTGAGAACGTAGGACTGCATGCTTTCTGAAACGCGTTGGAGTACCAGCGCCGTTTCTGCGATCAATTTGCGCGCCACGTCAGGATCCACTTCCCCGTCGATGAGCATGGCAAGGTGTTTGATGCACAGGCCGCCGCCATCGTGATCGCTGTTCCCGGAAGACAGGGAACGCTTCATCTCTTCAATGGCCTCCTGTTCCACCTCAGTCAGCCTCCGGCAGGCAGGGCAACTGTCAGGCGAGGGACAGAGATCGGCAAGACGGTTGCGTATAGTGTCCACTGATCCGATGGAAGAAGCCATGTCGCGCAGATGGCGGACGAGTGCAGCCAGCAGAGGGGCATAGGCGGTGCACACCCCGTCTCTTGAGGCAACACTTTCGTATTGCCAGGTGTGCAGGGGGCAGAGGCCCCCACGGGCCAGATGCTCCTCCCGATGCGATTCGCTCACTGAAACCTCGTACTGATAGCGGGTGAAGAAACGAAACATCCCGGCAGCGATACGATCGCAGACGAAACACCGGTTCACCTCCAGGTCCTTCCCGGTGACGACGGGCGAGGCTTCGCCGGTTGTGTCCGGGTTCTCATCGGAAAGGTCCACCCGCAGTTCGTCAAGCCGCTTGATCCACGGTTCAATCCTGTCAGTGATGGGAGAGGGCGTCTGACCATTGATGGCATGTGCCAATCGCTGGTGGAGACTCCTGAGAAGATTCACGTTGCCGGCACCCATGCTGTCCGCCCACTCGTTCCCGGCCTCCACCATGGCTTCAACAAGGTACCCCCGGTACCTTTGGATCGCCTCTTTCAGCGTCCGAATACAGTTTTGCCTCACCCTGTTGCGTATCCATCTTACGGCAAGGATATCGAGTTCCCAGGCCGAGGGAGGGTCCCACTCAAATTGAGGCACGGTCTTCCAGCAAAACCCTGTCTCATCCATGTCGGCGGTCAATCCTGTCGGAGGCGGAGAAAGCCTGAACAATTCGCCTGCCAGCTCGACGGCCTTGCCGGGCAATTGCCTCAGCCGGGCCAGTTCCTCAGCCCCGAGGACCCGCAGCTGCTCTTCAAGATCGGATCTATGGCTGGAGAACCATTGCTGGCGCAACCCGGCGGCCACGCCTTGAGCCTCGTCGGCGAGGCGCCGGACATCCTCGGCGGCGAGGAATTTCTTTCGTCCATCCAGCAGAAGGTCGATCTCGGCGGCAACAGCCCTCTCGACATCGGCGCAATGGTCGTCAACCTCGCGTTCGAAACGGAAGGAGAGCCCCGATCGGATTCGCTTGCCGAGAACCTCTGTCAGGCGCAGGCATTCCTTTTCGATCTGCGCCATCCCGAGGCTCCATTTGTCCCTGACAAAGCCGGAAGAGCGGGTGTCGTGAAGGTCGTCCCGAATGTGGTTCACATGGCCTTCAAGACGTTCGGGGGTCAGGAGAGCCAGTGTCCTTTCAACGCATCGGAGAATTGCCACCGGGATTCTCTCGGCCGCCAGATCGGACAGGAGCCGACGGGCCTGACCTTCGCGGACGTGATCCCCTTCCTGCTGAAAGAAGTGGCTGACCGAACGGATAATCTCCGAGAGCTCGACTTTTGTCTTCAGATGCCGGTACATGCTATCCTGTTTGTTGTCATCCCTGGCCGATGCGTTAATGTCACGAAATCCGGCCATTATTCCCCTGGTCCTCCGGTTCACCGCCGGTGCTCATCGCCATGCCGGTTCAGAGACACGGTTCCATGAGTACCGGGGTGATCCTTACTCGTTGCTCTCTCTCCGGTATGCCCCATCTCGTCCAGGGCGTACGCTGCGAACAGCCGCACCTCCCTGTCTTTGTCGTCGAGCTTCCCGAGCAGCGGTTCAACTGCCCGCGTGTCCCCGATCCGGCCCAGTGCATAGACCGCGGATTTAACCACGGCTTCTTTGTCATCCCTGAGCCTTTCGATCAGCGGTTCGACGGCGCGTGCGTCCCCGATCTCACCGAGGGCGTCGGCCGAGGCTTGCCGCACAACCGGATTATCGCTGCCCAGCTTCCCGAGCAGCGGTTCAACTGCCCGCGTGTCCCCGATCCGGCCCAGTGCATAGACCGCGCACTGCAGCGGGGCCTGCCTGTTGTCCTTCATCATTTCGAGCAGTGACTCGACGGCAGGTCTTCCGATGCGACGCAGTGCATCAGCGGCGGCACGGCGCACGGTGGAGTTTCTGTTGTACAGCAACTTTCTGAGCGGTTCGACGGCGCGTGCGTCCCCGATGCGGCCCAGCGCGTCGGCCGCGGCACGGCGGATATCTGAATTTCGGGTGACGAGCCTTTCGATCAGCGGTTCGACGGCGCGTGCGTCCCCGATCTCACCGAGGGCACGGGCCGCGGATTCGGCTGCAACTCTTTTTTTGCCGCCCAGCAATTCCAGCAAAGGTAGTACCGCGCACTCTCCCATTCTCCCCAGCGCGTAGATAGCCGGTTCCCGGACATCCGGGTTCCTGTCTTTCAGCTTTTCGGTCAGAGACGCGACCGCGGGGTTTCCTATCTGACGTAACGCGTCCGCTACGGCCCGCCGCACCGCCACATTATTGCCATAGAGCTTCTTGACCAACTTTTCGGCAACGCCGACCGCATGCTGTTCGCCCAATCCAGTCCTGTGAATCATCTTTCTGACCTCTCATTCCCGGACCCGTGTGTCTCAATCTTGCGTGCTGGTGGAAGGGAATGCCGCGCGACGTCGAGAGGCCTGAAGGCCGATGTTGCCCCCAGGTGCCGCGCGATGGATCTCCATGTGTTTGCGTGCCTGGTGCGCTGGGGGTGTTCTTCCGCCCGTGACAGCACCCAGTGAAGCGCAAGGGAGAGAAGCGAGAAACCCCCGCTCTCCATTGCCTCTCCCGCCTGTCTGCCGAGCATCGCCGCGTTTCGGACAGCATCCGTTCGATCACGCGAGGATGTTGTGGCAGTTCTGGCGGTGTTGAGGGGCATCCGGTTGGGGAAACTTGCCGTGGCTTGTCGTAAACACGGTGGATCGTCATTGCGCCTGTCTGCCGATAGTGCCTCCATCGCTCTGAGAATAAGATGCCAGGAACAAGGGTTGGCTCCACACTGGCAGGGTCCGGGTTGAACGTTCTCCCCCTGCAGGAGGCGCGCCGTAAGAAGTTTATGGATCACATCCGGTTTTCGCGAACCAACCGGGTTTGACCCGCTTAGCATGCTTTGAAACGATTGGATGGCTTTCCCGGGTTGACCGAGAAGCAGATTCGCATCTCCCGTTGTCTCAAGGAGTTCCGCCCGTGACGGATGATCGGGGGGCAACATCCTGTTTGCGATCCGAGTGAAACGCAGGGTCTCCCGCGGTTTTCCCGCTTCAAGGGCCTGTTTCGCGGCCGCCAGCGCCTGGTTGCCGACAGGGGAGCTATTCGTGACGGTTCGGGCCTGCTGTTGAAGGTACCGGTAATGCTCTTTGCTGCATCCTGCATAGAGGCGAGAGACCGCTTCGTTCAGCCGGGTCCCGAAGGGCCGGATCAACCCTCCGGACATGCAGAGTTCAATGATTGTTATCTGGAACAACTCGAGTATTCTCAGGCACCCGGCAATTCCGGTACGCTCCAGATAGCCCCGGGTTTCCAGCCGGTCAAGCCAGTCATTAACCTGGTTTTCGAGGTCTTCCAGCCGCCTGCGCACGGATGGGCCCCATTGAAAGGTCAACTCCACTCTCAACCGGGTCAATTCCCTGACCGCCCATTCCTCTATCCTCGCCGAAAGAAGGCCCTCTCTTGTAGCAGGCAGCCCGGCTGTATCGGGAGTATCCATACCTCGACCATCAAGGCTGTTTCCAGACGGACCTTTTCCTCGAACCAGAAGCAATTTGGTGGCTTCTTCCACGTACAGGGGGTTTCCTTCCGATTGTTTCCATATTTCGTTCCAGGCGTCGTGTGATATCCATTGGCGCCTCCCGCATTGTGACCTGCTTATCTCTTTCGCCTCTTTTTCCTTGAGCGGGCCGAGACCGATCATGACCGTGTTCTTGTTCCTAAGCAGGTCTGCCACGCCGGCTCCCGAAGGTCGATAGGACGCGATCACCATCACCCGTGCGGGAAAGGTCGAAAACACTTTTCCGAGGGCTCTGATGGATTCCTTGTCGGCCCAGTGCACGTCATCTATCACCACAAGCACGGGGACACGTTTGTCCATTTCCGCGAGCAGGCGGGAAAGAAGCCTGGCCTGTCGGGTCAAGGTATGGGGTATGGAGTGATATGTTCCCTTGACGGAGGGCGTGTTTTCCCTCAAGAAGGCCGTCACAAGGTCTTCGAGAAGAAGTCCGGGTCTGCCCCCGTAATTTGCCCCTCCCGCCTTGACAAGGACCATGTTGCTGTCCACCTTCCTGAGGTGTGAGAGGAAGGCCTGAAGGAGTCTCGACTTTCCCGCACCGGGTTCGCCCACGAGGTGGACGATCAGACCGGAAAGCATTCTCCCGGACCTCGTGTTCTCCCAATACCGCGAAAGTGATGCCAGCTCTTCCGTTCTGCCTGCGAGACCGGTGAGATTGTCATCCAGCCTCCCCAGCCAGCTTGTCACCTGTCTCGGTCCCTTCACGATGTACACGACCGGCGGAACATTTCGGTACGTTGCCCAGGAACCGGGAGAGTCTGTTCCGTAGCATTCAAAGCGGGGGGCGATAATCCTGAAGGTGGAGGGAGAGACTATGACCATGCCCGGATCAACGGCAAAGGCCACCGCTTCCGAATGGGCGATGGTTCGCCCCAAGATCCCTGTCTGGATGTCGCGGGACGTGCCCTTCAGGGGAAGGGCGGAAAGCACAGGGCCGGTATTGATTCCCAGGAACATCCGGGCTCCCTGTTCTTCTGATTGATTACGGAGGGAGATGGCGCATCGCACCGCATCGGTGGAACCCTTCACCAGATTCCGGGCGGCAAAACAGGCGACAAGGTGGCCGCCTGGTCCTGTTGTCAGGGTACCCCCCGCGTGGACTGCCAAACGGACGGCGCTTTCAAGCAGGGAAAGGCAAGCAGAGTCGCTGTCGTAAATACCACCGCACGTGGCGACCGTGAGCACTGTTGTCTCGCTGATTCCTTCCGGCAGAGGTCGTCCTGCCCCAGTTCGGAACCTGCCTGCCGGCTTGTACCACAGGACGTTCTCCGTCTTCCATACGGGGTGAAGCCGGGCGGCACAGGATTCACAATACTCCACCCGGACGGGCCATTCGGCTCCGCAGGCGCGGCATCGACGAAAAAACCGTTTCCCGGGTTCCGGTTCGAACTCCATCTTCACTGACAGGGACCCGTTGAGCCTAGCCATTCCCATCCCTCTCGCGCTCACGCCTTGAGTCTGAGACAATCCTCCTTACATCATCCACGAGAAGAATGACGGCATCGAGCCGTGGATCGAGTTCTTCCGCGAGGCCTTCGGCGATTGCGCCGTATCCGCGAAGATGCTTCGCTTTCGCTCCTTCGAGTATCTCCCACGCAAAGGCCAGTTTTCCGACAATCTCCGCGCCTGTTCGTTTGCGTCTCTTCGGAAGGTTAAACTCTTGCATTATCCTTGAGATCCGTTCCCTGATAACGGCGATTCTTGCGACAATATCGGTTTTGATCTCATCCGGCAGGTCATCGTCGTTTATCTCGTATGTGATCCAGCGGCCGGGGCGATGAAGAATAGCGAACTCGATCTCAACGAGTGTTTCCTCAAGTATGCTCAGCGTCATGATGAGGCTCTTCGTCTGGCCCGGGTTGAGAAGCGTGGAAAGATCGCTCCGCCTTTCCATCATTTCCCCTCCCCCGCCGGCGCATTACAGGCAATCCCATTCTTTCGGTGGATGGCACGCGCGACGAGATACAAAAGCGGGAGCGCGGCGGTCTGGATGATCGTGGAGAACAGCACCAGACCCATTATGGAACGATCATACAGTGTTCCCATGATTGCGCTGCCGACGAACCAGAACACACCGAAACTCATATTGAAGGTGCCGAAGGCGGTTCCACGGCGAGCGGCCGGTGACATGGTCGCCACCGCCGCTTTCATGACAGATTCTTGGGCACCCATCCCGATCCCCCACAGGATCGCGCCTGCAAGGCCGCAACCAAAACCGCCGAGGTACACGAGCGGGGCGACCGGTACAGAGCACAATGCCGCGGCGAGGAGAACCCGTGCGCCCGAACGATCGTAAAGCCGGCCCAGAACCAGCGCCGCCAGTCCATCGACCCCCATGGCGATGGAATACAGGATCGGGATCCATTCCGGCGCCACCGTGCCGGTCTTCCCGAAATGATAGGCGATGAGTGGATAATCGGCGAAACCGGCCGCGATGCATGCCGTGGCCGCGAGATAAAGCCAGAATGTCCTGCCGTGGCCCCGGACATCGAGGCGCGGCGTTGCCGGTTCAAGGCTGCTTGGGCGGGGATACCGCATCCTTGCGACCATGAGCGTACAAATGGAAAGCACGGCAGGAATGAGCAGGATACCGAAGGAAAGGCGATAATTGTTGGAAGACATGAGCACCGCTGCCACAATGAGAGGCCCGACAACGGCACCTGTCTGGTCCATGGCCTCATGGAGCGCAAAACCCCAGCCGACCCCGGTATGTCTGCCCGCGAAAGACAGCATGGCGTCCCTGGGAGGGTTGCGCAGAGCCTTGCCGATGCGCTCCATGAATATGAGCGATACGGCAATCTGCCAGTTTCCTGCCAAGGCAAGGGCAGGGACTGCCAGCAGATTAAGGCAGTAGCCCCAGATCGTTATCATCCAGTAACGCGCCGTCCTGTCAGCGACCATACCCGAGACAAAGCGAAGAGCGTATCCCAGCAGTTCCCCGAGACCAGCGGTAACGCCCACCACGGTTGCACTTGCGCCCAGAAGGGCAAGATACGGCCCGGTAATACTTCTGGCAGATTCGTAGGTCATGTCGGCGAAGAGACTCACCACGCCGAGGAGAACCACGAAACGGACCGCCTGCCCCGGATACAGTTTTCCCCCGTCTGATGCATCGGTGGTCTTCACAAGTGTCTCCCCTTGTCGAGGCAAACTTGGTCGCGGCGGTGAACATGTTCGGGATGAGGAATGCGTCCGCTGAAAAACGTCACAAAAGTGCCATGGTAGGTGGTCGGCTCTTTCCTGTTTTCATGGGTACAGCGAAGCGAGGGAGATTCGCGGCATCCTGAAGAATAACCGGTCGGAGCCTGTGCAGGTTGACGAAGGAAACCCTGTGACCTCAGCCTTGAATTCAGGCCGACGGATCTCATTGTCCCGCATTGGCTGCGGGAGAGCGAATCAGGCATTCGCATACAAGCAACGTGTTCCATGGCAAGGAGCCTTCCGGATGGCCGCTGGCGGTACTGTCTAACCGAGATCGACCAGCAGTTTGCTCAGCTGTTCCCGCGTTCTGCGGATCTCATCCGTTTCTCCCGCAGCTTGAGACAAGAGTGTCTCTATGGTCAAAAGCTCTTTGCTGACGTACTCCAGAGCCTGCTCCCTGATCTCCTCAATGCACCTGTTGATGCGTACCTCCCACTGGTAAGCGAGACGGGAGAGATGAACATCCACAACCCTCGGAACCTGCTTCTCAAAATGCTTTTCGAACACCCGTCGAAAAATGAACATGGGAATGAGAAACCAGAGCAGATCGAAGTGGAAGTCAAAGACCTTGGTGAATGCCACGTCGGGGTGGCTGGGTTCAGAGACCTCGACAACCCAGTCAACGCTTTTTGGTTTTATGCCGAGCACTTTCTCGATGTTGTCGGCGAGGAGGTTTCTAAAGAGTTCAATGGAGCGGGATATTGTTTGATGCGCCTTCTTCAGGGTGCCGAAGAAGTGCTTGTATTCCGTCCTGGATATGTAGTCCATCTCGGTGATCATGTTCTCTTCCAACCACTTTTCGTATGTGCGGGTAAGCTTCCACAGGTTCCCTTTCCAGTGGGGCATGTCTTCGGACAGCCTGACGAGGAGCTTTTTGAAAAGCTTTGTCCTGTGCACGTCGTCGAGGTACGTCGCTATGAGGGTTCTTGTTTTTTGCATGGATTCGCGGGTGATCAGAGAAAGCTCGGACTGCATCAACTCATAGTTCACCTTCTCATCGAGGACCAGCTTCCTCAGGTGTTCCCGGTCCGAGTCCGCCTTGCCGGACGCGGTCAGGGCGATATCAAGGTAAGCCAGGCACTGTCTCGCAAGGGAACGTACTTTGTGTTGAACAATACCTCTGAACTCGGCGTCACGATTCTTGGAGAGGCCGACGAGAAGCTGGTCGAAAGAACCTTTGTACAGTTCCTTTTCCTTCACCGTGGAATAGAGCAATATCTGGAAATCCATGTTGAATTCGCGTTTGAGTGAATCCGTGAAGAACTGCACGACTTCCTTCTGCTGTTCTTTTGACAGGAGATCGACCTTCGTGAGAAGAAGAACCACCCTCGGGGTAAACTCCATCAACTGCCGGACGAGGGCAAGATCGTTCTCGGAGAGCGGCCGGTCAGAGCTGATCGCAACTATGGCAGCTCCCACCCGGGGAAGCCATTCTTCTGAAATATCTGTATTGTATTTGAAGATGCTGCCGAGACCCGGGGTGTCCACGAGCCTGAGCCCGGCGTATGGTTCGAGAGATGGCAACTCGATGTCCACGACCTCAACGTTCTTTTCGTTGGCCGGGTTTTTTGCTTCGGAGATGAACTCGTCGACAACGGGGAGGTCAACCTCTGTTGCTGTACCGTCGAAGCGCAGAACCACCGCCCTGGGCTTGTTCCCGTACTTGAGCCTCGTGATAACGGTGGTTACCGGAATGACGCCTACCGGCAGAACGGGCTGCCCTATGAGGCTGTTTATGAAAGAGCTCTTTCCCGCCTTGAATTGCCCGAGGATCGCCACATCGATAAGGGAGTCCTGCCCGAAAAGCCCTTCGCACGCTTCTATCTGTCGATTGAGAGAAACAAGCCGGTAACGGCCTGTGGTACTGCGGACAAGGTCTATGACTTCCTGGTGGATGGCCCGACCGGGGTCCGGATGGATGCGGTCCGCTGGGTGTTCCATGATGCCCTCCCGAAGCTCCCTGCAGAGGTCCGAAAAGCAACTGACACTCTGAAAGAGCCTTCATGTGATAGGAGTTATCAGTCCCTGTCGGGCAGTTAAGGCGAACCCCATCGCCTCGAATATTTTAGCATATGCACGAACGGCTTACAATGAAAACCCCCTTCGGTTTACTGTTTTCTTTTTTCGTTATATATGCGAGTCTATAGCGTAGCAGTTGATTCTTAAATCAGAAGGTGGATCAATGAAGAAAGCAACCAGAGCCATTCTATGTGTATTCGCGGTGCTATCGTTCTTGTCCTTTGGACAAACACCTCGTTCCTGTGCTGACGAGCTTCTCGTTTTTGCCGGCGCAGCGAGCAAGCCGCCCACCGAGGAGGCGGCAAAGGCCTTCGAGAAGAAGACCGGGGTAAAGGTCAACGTAACCTTCGGAGGGTCGGGGTTTGTCCTTTCGCAAATGACCCTTGCAAGGAAAGGAGACATCTACTTTCCGGGGTCATCCGATTATATGGAAATTGCCAAGAAGAAGGGGTTCGTATTCCCCGAGACGGAGCAGTATGTAGTGTATCTTGTCCCAGCCATAAACGTGCAGAAGGGCAACCCGAAGGGGATCAAGTCGCTGCGCGACCTTACAGGGCCGGGGCTCAGGGTCGCCATAGCAAACCCTGACGGGGTCTGCGTCGGGCTCCATGCGGTGGAGATCGTGGAGAAAAACCTTGCCTCGGAAGAAAAAGCCGCGTTCAGAAATAACCTCGTCAACTACACCGAGAGCTGTGAAAAGACGGCCACCGCCGTATCTCTGAAAACCGTTGATGCCGTGATAGGCTGGAAAGTGTTCCAGTACTGGGATCCCGATCGCATCGAAACCATACCGCTCAAGAAGCGGGAGGTTGTTCGTATCGGATATATCCCCATAGCGATCTCAAAATTCACGTCAAACAGAGCGCTTGCCCAGAGGTTCATTGATTTTCTCCTTTCCGATGAAGGAAAGGCGCTGTTCAAGAAATACCACTACTTCATGAGTCCCAGGGTCTACCCTCCCGATACACGTGCGTTTTGCCCGGGACTGCTGTTTATCCTTGTCCCAGTATGAAATCGATTCATATGCATATTTGACCCCGGTCTTCTTATTGGTCTGATACACGATAGCCATGCACGATTCCCTCCTTTCCTATATGTTGTAACGAGGACAAATTCAAGGACAATCGTATCAAAACCTACTGTTATTAAGAAGTTGTGTTCATTTTCTCGTCACATTTGCTCGGGAAGTCAGGATAATGGCGAGCACAAACGGAAACGGTAGGGGGCAACGTATAACCTCATCCGCGTGTCTTCCGCAGATCAGAAAACGCACCGCCAGCGCGAAGGCATCGAGAAGGCGAAGATAAAGGGCGCCTACAAAGAACACAAGCGCGTGTTGATTCCCCTCTAGGTTCAGGAATTCCCGTCCCTGGCTACACCTGGCTGCAACAAAACTCTGTTGGCGAAACGCTTTGGAATCAGCAGGGAACCCGTTACCGCTACCCGGCAATCTGATATCCTTGGAGAGATGCTATGAAGAAAAAGAGGTCTGTGAATGAATCATCCGCCAACCTGAACCAGGGCAAAGTCGTGTCAACGGAAGGACTCGATCCGCTCCACGTGCCTCGTTCTGTGAATTCATCACAATGAGCGACAAGAACCGCGAGAGGCTGGTGGCCGAGTCCGTGAGAAAGGCGATCGCAGAGAGACACGCCGCAGGGCTACCGACCTGCCACGGCAGTGAGATCCAAAGACGTGATCCGCATTTTGCAGAATATCTCACAGCCGGTATGATTGATGACATGACATCGGGGCCGCTCTACTATCAGAATGGATGGCCGACAATAAAGACAAGTTCCATAGACTGTAGCAAATTTGTAGCAGAAGGCGTCCGAAAGACCCGAATGTATAGAAAATACCGGAAACGATAGAAAGCCCGTTGTGGCTTTATTTTTGAAGAGTTACGTTGAAATCCAGACGAGAAGCGGTTTCGTTATAAATCGACTTTTTAGAGTCCTAAGTCCAGTGCGTCTGCCAGTTCCGCCACTCTCGCGTGCTTGATATTATTACGTTTTCTGTGAGCATGTCAATCTCGGAGCTGCAAATTGCGGCAGAATTGTAGCAATTCCTGCCGGAGGCCTCCCTGAGGCCCCTTTGCGAAGACTGCCCATGCGCTGTCCAAAGAGGGTTTGGCCCGGCCAGAATCCGGCCGATTGCGATCGGGAAGACCCGCTCCGAGATACGTCGTACCTTGATGAACTGGAGTACCCCCCGGAGCGTGTTCGACTTGGGTATGCCCCGTTTCTCACCGTTCCTCGACTTGACCACCGTGATGCTCCGCGAGGTGAAGTCGGCGTGCTGACACTTGAGGTTAAGGATCTCCCTTCTGGAGCAT
>MVRP01000039.1 GCA_002067405.1 Syntrophorhabdaceae bacterium PtaU1.Bin034
CCGACTGTTCCAATACGGTGTCAGGGTCAAAATTCGACAGGAAGGCCTTCCAGTATGCAGTAGCTATAGGTCCGCCCGAAGCGAAGTCTTTCTCGATGGCCGAGGCCGTGAAGCTTTCCTTGCTGTCTTTTGTCGATTTAAGGACATCTCCTGCAATTGTTTTCTGCGACCGGGCGGACAGCATGAGCCAGACGGTCACATAGTCCCTGGATTTCATCGTCTTAAAGAACGCTTCGGCCGATTCCAGTACGGGTCCTGCTTCCCGGTCCGGGATGTCCGCCGCCATCAGGCCAAGCGACAGAAAAGCGATAAGAATAATTATGTACCTGCCTCTACGCATAATCACACTTCCCCCTCCTTTTCTCCTCCGTTCCTCCGCCCTTCCCTCCTTTTCCCCTCTGCTCCTCCGCTCCTCTGCCTGTCTCCTCACCGTCACTCAACCATCCTCTGGTCTTCCCGCAAGAAGACTTTCGTGTCCCGGCCTATGAAATCGAAGAGTTCCTGGTAGCGGTTGAGATCCTGCGCAACATCCCTCGTCCACGGGGAAAGGCCGTAGCTGTACGCGGTCTTGGTGTCGGTACCTTCGAAGAGGCGCAGCGGGATACTGACGCCTATTCCGGAATCGTGGTATCCGCGGTTACTCTTGTCCTTGAACACGGAGGTGTTGGTAAAGCTGTACCAGGCATAGAGGGTGACGCTTTTGACATATTTGATGAGGGTGACGCGGGTGCCGAAGTCAGTGCCGAGGAATCTCCCTGTTTTCAGATCGAGGGCCATGTCCTTCTCAGGTATGTTCAAACGGGTATTGAGGAATTCCACATCATAGTGGTTCTTCGCGTTATATTTCCTGAGCGCAAAGGGGCTACCCGGATCTCTTTTCTTGACGATCGACGCCTGGAGGCCCACGAGGAATCTTCCGTTTCTCAAAGGCATGGCGATTTCGCCGTCGAGGCCTGCATACTCTATTTCAAGGAGACCCGCGGCAAATCTCGTATAAACATTGTTCTTTTTGTTTATCTGGTCCACCATCAACCGGCCCAGGGATGCATTATGGCCCTTATATTCAAAGATATCGCTTCTGACCGCCTCGGAAGGGGGTATGTTGGAAGAGGAGATGTTATTGACAGGGTATCCTTCCACACCCGCGATAAGGGATGTTCCCTTCCATGGATGATAAGATATCCATCCTTCAAGGCCCAATCTGTACTTGAAGAACCCGGACGGGTCGTTTAACAGGGTTTGGAACGAGGGCTTTATTCCGGGATCGAAGAATTTCTTGTCCCTGGTGGGAATCTCCGCTCCCCTGGCGTCGGTGTTAATCTTTGAAATGTAGAAGAATTCTCCGGGCGTCATCCGGTCTTCGTAGAGGTCCGTTATGTCCGCCCTTGTGGTGACTACCTGGAACTTGGGTATGCCTATATCGGTGAGGGTGATACGGACATGCTCAATGTCCGGAGGCAGGATCGGTTTAACGGTCTTTAAAATAACCCCTACAGCCCTCATGGAGTAGAAGTACTTGTCGTTCTGGGCGGTGATGATCATCGTGTCCTTTTCCTGATCGACACCTATGTCGCTGAAGCCCTGTTCTTTGAGGGCGGCAGCGATCCTCTCGGAAGGAGCACGCACGGCAATAGCGGGTTTTTCCTTATAGGGTTTGTCATAGATGGGTATTAAAGGCTGCCCGATATCGAAGAGCACGGAGAGATTGAGACCGAACTCGCTGCCCCGCTGATAGGTGAGATCGATCTCTGTCCACTTGAGAGGCCGCCACCTGAACCCGAAGTTGTATTTCAGCGGGACGGGGCGGGTAAAGTACTCGGCTTGCGCGGGGTCACCCGTCTGCTTGTCGTACCTGATGGGGTTGTATTCAACCATGAAAGAATACTTGTCCGAGGGAGAGAACTGGATGCCCCAGAATATCTGGGAGTCCTTTAGCCACTGCTTGGTGTCCGAGAAGATTTCGGCATTGAAGACATCGTTCCCCCTGGTGCCCAAAGGGGTCTTGCCGAAGCGGCCGTTCCCCATGCCTATGGTGAAATCGAAGGGGTAGATCTGTTTGCTCGCCACCACGTATTGACCGGTATAAAGCCGTGTTCCGTGAGGGTCCATAATGCCGACCGACAAGGCAGGAGAATACTTGCCTTCCGGCCTGAGCTGGTACTTGATATCGATGGCCTTGTCTTTCGTGTTGCCGTATTCGTCTGAAAGGGCCTTGACCCCGATAACTTCCGTCACCCTGCCGTCGAGCTCGAGCCGGTCGAAGAGACTTATCGCCCCATAGTACCACCTGTAGGGATAGGTCTGGCCTGCCCCTAACCGGTAGGTGTCTTTCTGCATGACCCTTGCCGTGGGGATCTCCATGAGGCCCGTTCCGCCCCAGTTGGAGGGACCGATAAAAGGGGCGTCTGCCGTTGAAGCCGGAGTTGCAGTGAGGAGTAAGAACGTCAGGAAGAGGGTGAGAAAGAGAAGGAAATGGAGGAGACGCGGGTAAAAAAGACAACGGCAACAATCAAAAAACAATTATCTTCTATCTTCCTGGTGTTGCCGTTTCCTTCGCTCTTCTTTGAGGATCGCTGAGGCGGCTTAAAATGTTATTTGTGTCTGATCCGGCAATAATAAAAAACATCAAACCGACAATATCCCTGTCCAGCGGACTCATAAAACCCCTCTGGTCTTCAGGAAAATGTCTATATATTCTTTCTGTGCATCCCGGATTTTCTTCGTATCCACATATTTTTTGAAGGCGTGAGCGCGAAAGGCATCGAACAATCCGTCCGTTCTCTCGTACAACAACTTCCCCGTCTTTGCCACGGCGAACTGCATGAGTGGGCTTGCTCGCCTGAGGTCGAGCACATCCACGTCATCGCGCTTTAGCAGCTGAATAGTCAAGCCCGTCAGTTCTATGATATCAACAGGTCGGTCAAACATAAAAGCCACGTCAATATCGCTCCTTGAATGGAACTTGCCTGAAACGGATGAACCGAACAATACGACGAACTGCAGACTATCTTGTGCAAAAAGAGGCTTGAGGGCATCTTCTATCTTTTGAAATGAAAACCCTCTATTCGTTTGCCTGTTCTTGGGGTTGTCTTTTCCAATTCGATCCCGCATTCGAAAATCATCTTTACTTGGTCATGTCTATCTTTATGCCCTTCACCCAGCCCCTGTTGTCACCATACCATTCTACCGTCTTCTCAAGTCCCTGCTCAAGTGAAACTGCGGGCTCCCAGTCGAGAAGCCGTTTGGCCTTTCCGACATCCGCCCAGGTGGCCAGCATGTCCGTCTTCTGGAAATCGTGATATTTTATATTCGCTTTCCTGCCTAAGTACTGTTCCATAAGA
The DNA here is from genome assembly GCA_002067405.1 of Syntrophorhabdaceae bacterium PtaU1.Bin034. The sequence goes on from MVRP01000039.1 coordinate 3,342, forward strand.
GAGATCACCTCCGACAGCGGATGGGGGTGACTGTTGCCCAGGTTGATCACTTCGAAACCCACAGGCTTGAGTGCTTTTATCGTGCCTTCCGCAATATCGCTCACATACGTGAAATCCCGGCTTTGAGAGCCATCGCCGTAAAGCACAAGCTCGCTTCCTTCGTCTATCCACCTGATGAATCTGAATATGCTCATATCAGGCCTGCCTGCCGGGCCGTAGACCGTAAAGTACCTGACAACGGATACGTCGATCCCGAAAAGATAATGGTAGGAATAGGCCATCACCTCCGCCGCTTTCTTTGATGCGGCATAGGGTGATATGGGAGTGTTGACGGGCAGCTCCTCAGAGAAGGGCATAGGCTGTCCCGCGTAAAGGGAGGAGGTCGAAGCGAGCACCATCTTCTTTACCTCGTGTTTGCGCATAAGCTCGAGCAGGTTGAGGGTCCCCTGCGCATTGGTGCTCATATAGACAAAGGGGTTTTCCATGCTGTACCGCACTCCCGCTCTGGCAGCAAGGTTAATAACCGCGCCGATCCCGTGCTCTTCAAAGATACGGTTGACGGCCTGAAGGTCTTCGATGTCTGCGGGATGGAATGTAAACTTCTCATGTTTCTTCAGGTTGTCAAGCCGGTATTCTTTCAACCGCACGTCATAGTAGTCATTGAGGTTATCTATCCCGACAACCCGCTTTCCCTGTTCCAGAAGTTTCTTTCCCGTTTCCCATCCGATAAACCCGGCGGCGCCGGTAAGGAGAATGTTCTCGGCCTCTGACCACTGATTCGCTTTTTGGGTATCATCTGGATTGTCCATAGGGCTCCTTTCGTGCATCAGTTGATGACAACGGCTCTTGACGCTGCTGCTGCCGGCTTGCCGTTCGCCTTTGGTTCCTCATAATGTACCACGTATCTCTTCAGAAGATCCCTCACCTGCGATTCGTCTCCTATGGTGGTGTGACGAAGAAGATAATCGAAGTCGTTCAACAGTTTCTGCACGTCTGTCTTGCTGTATTTCTGCACATTTCTCGCCACGAAGATCTTCTCGTGCCTGCTTGCGTCAGTCCCTTCCTCTGCCGTGAGTATTTCCTCAAACAACTTTTCTCCGGGTCTCAGCCCCGTGTACTGCACATCTATATCCTTTCCCGGTTCCAGACCGTGCATCCTGATAAGCTGCTCCGCCACCTCGCTAATGTATACCGGCTCTCCCATATCGAGGACAAGCACCTCGCCCCCCTTCCCTATGACACCCGCCTGGAGCACGAGTGAAACTGCCTCGGGGATGGTCATGAAGTATCTCTTCATCTCCCTGTGAGTGACCGTCAGCGGTCCGCCATGTTTCAACTGGTCAAGGAATAATGGTATTACGCTCCCGCGACTTCCCAGGACATTGCCGAACCGGACCGATACGAACTGGGTCGAGCCGGCGGTGGCAGGATAGGATTCATTGAAAGACGAGCAGATATGTTCCGCCACTCTTTTCGTCGCGCCCATGACGCTTGTGGGCCTTACCGCCTTGTCCGTGGAAATCATCACGAACTTTTCGACACCCTTTTCAACGCATGTCTTTGCCAGCGTGTAGGTCCCGAAAATATTCACCTTTACCGCCTCTTTAGGGTTGTATTCCATCATCGGCACGTGCTTGTACGCCGCTGCATGGAACACTATCCGGGGCAAATACTCCCCCAATACCTCCTTGACCCTGCCTTCATCCCTCACATCCCCGGTGACAAAGACAATGCCCCCTTCCGAAAGATGCGGATAGAGACGCGAGAGCTTGATTCCCAAATTGTGGAGCTCGGTTTCATCGATGTCAAAGAGGATCAGGCGCGCTGGCCCGAACGAAGCTACCTGCATGGCTATTTCCGAACCGATCGACCCGCCCGCGCCGGTTATGAGTATCGATTTGTTTTTAAGGAAGCCCGATATGCCCTGGTAGTCCACCTTTATCGCCTGCCGTCCTATGAGGTCGTCGATCGAAAGGTCTTCAAGGGATTTCAGGTTGACACCCGGCTTGTTGATACCGTAAATCCTCGGAATGATCTTCACTGTCCGCACGTTGAGCTCCATTGCCGTATCATAGAGCTGGCGAACCCGTTTGTGGTTCAGGAGCGGGATGACTATCAAAACAGCTTCCGCCCGACGGCTCACGATCACGTCCCTGAGCTTATCCAGTTTCCCCAGTACGGGTACGCCATGGATATACGTTCCCATCTTCTTGTCGTCATCGTCGAGGAACCCTACGGGATAGTAGTCGGAGAAGCCTCTTTTCCCCATGTCGCGGACGATCATTTCTCCCGTGTTTCCCGCTCCGACGATGATGCTTCTCTTGCCCCTCTTCCTGGACCTCTTTTCGGGGACAATTTCAAGAAAGAACCGCTTGGATATGCGGACAAGGGAAAGGAGGACCAGGGAAATGGTAAAATCCATAAAGATGACACTTTTGGGAAAACTGACAATCGGCGACAAGAGATCGCTCAGCACAGGGGGAACATTCGCCAGGCTCAGACCGAGAAGCACGGAGTTGGCCAACGCGAGCGCGGTGATCAGATTAAACAGGTCGATAATTCCGAAGTAGCGCCAGGCCACCCGATAAATTCGAAAAAGGGCAAAGGCGGAGAGCTTCAGCACGAGGAAATAGGGTACCGCATCCCAGATCAGGTCATAATAGTTGATATTATGGCTTACCTCGAAATAAACAAGGAACGATAGATAAAGAGACAGGATTGCAGTGATTATATCGAGAATGAAAAAGAACACGAACCGCTTTAACGGCGACCCGTGGGACATGCGGACGAAAAAACTGCCTGCTCTTGATTGCATCTTGTTCTTCTTGACCTCGTTTGGGTGCTGCGAAAAGACGAAACTATTTGTTCACCGACCGGTAGGCTGCGACGAATGTCGTCACCAACAGTTTGACACTTGCATATACTCCGCTGTCGATCGAGGCCATGGTGGCTGCCCCGGTTATCTGGTTGGACCACGTTGTCGCCAGTGTTTTGATAGCAGGGTTTGTCTCGAGAGACGTGACCTGCTTGAGCTCCAGGCTTACGTTGTAAGCGAATTGGTACTTCTCATGCTCGTGGGTGTTGACGTTGAGATATAGAATACTTCGGCCGGGAGTCGCGAGCCATTCTTCTCTGCTGAACACCGGGATGTTCGCATCTCTCAATTGCGTCTCCACGAGCTTCTGCAACCGATCACTTGAAAGGCTCTGCTTCTTCACGTACTTCTGCAGATTGGGCTGAAGTTCTTCGACCATCACGCATACGCCTTTGATGCCCGAAAGCGTCCTTCTCGACTCGTCGGAGTCCAGAGCAAAGACCCGTCCCGGCACCACCAGCAACAAGACGACGATGATCAAGCATAGCCCGACATCAGCCCGTATTTGCGGTTTCACCTATTCTTCCTCCTTTGCAGCCTCATATCAATTCCTGTTTTTCGAACTGCAGATCTCGTAAAACGCTCCCGCTGGCGCGTGGTCGTAAGTTATTGGAATTACAATACTGCCACTATTTCACATCAACTGCCGGGCGTCAGAGAAACGACTATAAAGCGGAAGTCTGTCCGTACGTTTTCGGAACCACTTCGCTGTCTCATATTGCGGGGAAAATTGTGGAGGATGGAACTTCCTGCACCATCATAAGCTACCGCCGCTGCATTTTCCCTAGGGGTTGAAACAGGAGGGCCATAGGAATAAAGGCAAAGCGGGAAACGACATTAACGTTAAAATAGGTCACCGACAAAATGCAAGAAAAAAGAACATTCCACCTAAACCGAAAGGTTACGTCGGTTCCGGTTTTTCGCTTGCATTTCTTCAAATTATAGTCTAACGTTGAATTCGGTGTCTCGCAAAAATCGCAAGAAATGCACCTTACGATCTTTTAAACAAGTATCTCCTACGTTACCTGATCCTCGGTCCCTGAGAACCGGTAGAAGAACAGGTCAGGAATTGATTGCAGTCCGTATCGATCCGTGATACAAATTTGGCTTCAATTTTCAGGAGGTGGCCATGGAAAACGTGTCAATCAGCCCGGACGGAACGATCTACCCTCTGCCGAAAGAAGATGATTACCGGGAGGAGTTTGCGAGGATCGAAAAACTGGTTGCCGGAGCGAGGGAGGCGGGGCAGGAGATCGCGGTTGTCATGGGAGTCGGCTTTGTAGGCGCGGTGATGGCAGCCATTGTCGCAGATACGACAGACCCGAACGGCAAACCATCGAAGTTCGTGATCGGGATGCAGCGGCCGAGTACCAGGAGCTACTGGAAAATCCCCACCCTGAACCGGGGAATCTCGCCGGTAAAGGCCGAAGACCCGGAAGTGGACCCGATGATCAGGCGATGCGTCCTTGACAAGAAGACGCTGGTGGCAACCTTCGTTTACGACGTGCTCCAATTTGCCGATATCGTTATCGTAGACGTTCAGCTCGATTATGCGAAGAAGGAACTGGGCAACGTTCGCAGCGGCCATGTGGAGATGAACGCCCTGGAAGAATCATTTGACATTATTGCCCGGCACATCAAGCCTGATTGTCTTGTCCTTATCGAGACAACCGTTGCCCCGGGAACCACGGAGCAGGTGGCTTTACCGGCCATGAGGAAGATATTCAGACAGCGGGGCATCACCAGCGAGCCTCTCCTGGCCCACAGCTACGAGCGGGTCATGCCCGGGCGGGATTACGTGGCATCGATCCGTGACTTCTGGCGGGTCTGCTCGGGAGTGAATGACGAGGCAAAAGAGAGGGTAATCAAGTTCCTGAACGAGGTACTCAACACAAAGAAGTTCCCTCTTACCGTCCTTGACAGGCCCATAGAATCCGAAACGGCAAAGGTGGTGGAGAACAGCTACCGTGCTTCAATCCTGGCCTTCCTGAACGAATGGAGCCTCTTCGCCGAGAGGAACGGCGTGGATATCATGAAGGTAATCAAAGCCATAAAGGTGCGGCCGACCCATTCCAACATGATCTTTCCGGGACCGGGGATAGGCGGCTATTGCCTGCCCAAGGACGGCGGCCTGGGTATCTGGGCAAACAAGCACATCCTCGGTTTTGAAGACGATACGTTCCGGATCACGCCGCTCGCCATCGACATAAACGACACCCGATCCCTGCATGCCGCTCAACTGGTCCGTGACGCCCTTCGCAACATGAACGTGCCGATCGCAAGCGCAGAGGTGCTGGTTCTCGGGGCTTCCTACCGGGAAGACGTAGGTGATACCCGCTACAGCGGCTCCGAGATCCTCGTTCGCAGGCTCACGGAAATGGGTGCCGAGATCAGCGTGCACGATCCTTATGTTGACCGCTGGTGGGAATTCGAGAACCAGGAGGAATATCCTTCCGAGAGCAAGGCGGTCTTCTTCAGGAACCAGAAAAAATTGAAGGACCTTAAAGTACAAAAGGATCTGGATGCTGCGATGAAAGGTATAGAGGCTCTCGTCTTTGCGGTCCGCCACGAGCAGTATCTCAATCTCGATCCGGACAGGATTGTTGAGACCGCCGGTCACCCTATCGCGGTAATCGACTGCTTCGGTATCCTTGGCGATGAAGTCATACAGAGGTACTTCGAGCTCGGTTGTGAGGTAAAGGGTTTAGGCAGGGGACATATCCAGAGGATAAAGGATCAGGTGAGGAAGGAAAGGCTGAGGGGATAAAGCAGGGGAAGAAGATAATTCAGGAAGAATACCCAAAAGACATAGGTGAGAGCGGAGACGAGGGTGGTGAAGGTGACGGAGCTGGAGGCCATTTCCCCGTCTCCGCCCATTGCCTGCGCCATTATGTAACTGAGACTTGCCACCGGGGTGGCGAGGAGCAGGATGCTTGCCGCATGCTCTCGGACCGGCAGACCGAAGGCAATCAAATAGAGGATGCCGCAGCACGGCAGGACGAGCAGCTTGATGACTGACGAAAGCAGGGTCAGAGCAAGCGATTTTTTGAGACCTTCCGTGGTGAGAGAAGCGCCTATGGTAATGAGGGCGAGAGGAAGGGCGATGTTCGCAAGGATACTCATGCTCTTCAGAATCACTCCGGGCACGGGAACCTTCAGAAAGAGCACGAGCAGTCCTGCCAGGGATGAGATAATGACGGGGTTCCGGCCAAGCGCGACAAGGTGGCGGAGCGGGTGGCCTGACCTCCCCGACTCGGAAGTGAGGGACAGGATCATCGTAGAAAGACCGTTCGTGGTGAGAATGAGAAAGCCTATGAGCAAGCTTGCCTGTTCCAGCCCTTTTTCTCCAAGCAGATAGAAGACGACGGAGAGACCTACGTAGCTGACATTCCCGTGATACGCTGTCTGAACGAAGCTTCCCAGCCTGCCGTTCCTTAACCGTAAAGCAAGCCCTGTTCCAAGGGCCAGGAAAAACACGAAAAGGGTCGGCAGCACGACAGACAGGACGGACACCACGGAAAGCCCTGTCAGCCCGGATTTGACGGTGCCGGTAAATATCAGGAGGGGCAAGCTGAAGAAGTAGGCAAACCGGTTGGCTTCCCCATAAAAGGCTTCCGACATGAACCGGATCCTCCTTATCAGGTATCCGGTGATAATAACGAGAAAAATGGGTGCGATCGTTGAAATTATGGTCATACGCGCAGCCGGGCCATCGCTATTATCGTACTCAACTGGGAAGCCCATCGCAAGCAATTCATTTTGTATCCAGAACAGAGACAAACAAAGACAAATCCGAGGAATGCCGAGCCCTTATATTCTCTTGACATGCTGCTAAATTAGGGATAAAAATTAGGCATAATCAGTAAAAGTCGAGTTGTAAAATATCAAAGTAATGGGGGGTCCTGAATGATCAAAGAATCATTGATAGGGGAGTTTGAGAAAATAGTGGGGAAAGAGAACGTGCTTACCTCGAAGGAGGCCTTGAAGGCGTATTCCTACGACGGCACGTCGAGCTGGGTTCATGAGCCTGATCTTGTGGTTTTTCCGACAAACAGCAAGCAGATTTCCGCAGTCCTGAAGATCGCGAACGCAGAAAAAATACCCGTGACGCCAAGGGGAGGCGGCACAAACGTGAGCGGTGGATCCGTTCCCATCCAGGGCGGCATCGTGCTCTGCACCACCAGGATGAACCAAATCCTGAAGATCGACAAGGAGAATCTGACCGCCACCGTAGAGCCGGGAGTGGTTCTTCAGGACCTCACCATGAGACTCGCAAAGGAAGGGCTTTTCTTCCCTCCTGATCCACAGAGCTTTCTGGGCGCAACTATGGGCGGGATCATAGCCGAAAATGCCGGAGGACCTGCATGTGTAAAGTACGGCGTCACCAAGCAGTACATACTCGGCCTCGAAGTTGTGCTTCCCACGGGTGAGATCGTCAATCTGGGCGGCAGAACGCTGAAAAATGTGGTCGGCTATGACCTGATACACATCTTCATCAGTTCCGAAGGCACCCTCGGCGTCATTACCAAGGCAGAACTGAAGCTCAATCCTCTTCCGCCTGCATCAAAAACCATTATGGCTGTGTACGGCGACTCTGCAGAGGCGGGCGAGAGCGTTTTCAGGGTCCTTGAAAACGGCGTGATTCCTGCCAAGATCGAGTTCATGGACAACTGGATCATCAACAGGGTTGAAGAAATGATGCCCATGGGGCTCCCTACGGACGCGGACGCCATCCTCCTCTTCCAGTCTGACGGCATACCCGAGGCCGTTGAGAAGGAAACGGAAAAGATCGTTGAAGTGGCAAAAAAGTTCGGCGCCAAGGATGTCAGGGTCGCCAAAGACGCGGACGAAGCGCTGAAATACTGGACGGCAAGAAAAGCAGGATTTGCTGCCACCTTCGGAAAAACCAAGACGGTCTTTTCTGAAGACGTGACAGTGCCGAGGGGTAACATGCCGGCCCTTATAAGGAAATGCAAGGAACTTATGAAGAAGTATAACGTTGAGATCGTTACCGTCGGGCACGCGGGCGACGGGAACCTCCATCCATCCGTTTTGACGGACATAAATGACAAGGACCACTACGACCGGGCAGTAAAGGCGATGGATGAGATTATCAACACGGCCGTCGAGCTGGGTGGCGTATTGTCGGGCGAACATGGCATAGGCCTTGAGAAGCAGAAGTTTTTCAACAAAGTCACCGATCCGGTTGTTATCAAGATGATGAAAGATATCAAGGCACTTTTTGACCCGAACAATATAATGAATCCCGGCAAGATCTGGGATTGATGATCGAGGGGGGCGAATTTGAAAGATCTCAGCGAACTCAAAAAAGTCGAACAGTACGCAGAAAAATGCATGAAGTGCGGATTTTGCGCATTTTTCTGCCCCGTCTACCAGGAAGAAAAGGTAGAGACTTCTGTTGCGAGAGGCAAGAACTATCTCACGAGACTGGCGATCAGGGGAGAGCAGGAATTTACTCCCGAGATGGCCGACATTATCGGCAAATGCCTTCTCTGTAAAAGGTGCGCAGCGAACTGCCCCGCCAAGACCCAGATCGACAGGGTCGTGGTCGGCGCCAGGGCCCAGATGGTGAAAGACAAGGGCCTGGGGTTCGTCAAGAACTTCGTGTTCCGCAAGGTGATGGCGGACAGGAAGGCCATGGGGCGCTATGCGAAGCTCATGCAGAGCTTCCAGTGGCTCATGCCGAAAACCGAGGGGAAGATACGGCATCTTCCGGACTTCATCAAGTCCCTGGGTAAAAGGAATTTTCCTGAGCTCGCGAGCACCTTCCTGAGGGACCAGGTGAAACCCGTTTATCCGCCGACGAATGGTCAAAAGGCCAAGATGAAGGTCGGTTTTTTCATGGGCTGCGCTACCGATTTCGTCTATCCCGATCTCGGATTGAAGCTCATCGATTTCCTCACCAAGCACGGCGTCGAGGTCGTGGTGCCGAAGGAGCAGAACTGCTGCGGCGCGGCTGTCTACTTCAGCGGTGATTTCGAGACGGGAAGGATGCTGGCAGAAGCGAATATAAAGGCATTCAAGGACGTTGACACGATAGTCACTGCGTGCGGCACCTGCAGCTCCACGCTGAAAGACTACCAGAAGTACCTGCCGGACAACGAAGACCAGCAGAAGAGGTACGAGGCGTTCGAGAAGAAGATCAAGGACTCGACGGAGTTCGTGATCGATGTCCTGAAGATCAAGCCCGAGAGCCTCAAGTTGAGGCCTGAGTTTGAGGGTAAGACCGTGACGTGGCATGACCCGTGCCACCTGATAAGGTATCAGAACATCAAGGACCAGCCCAGAGCGATCCTCAAGGGGTTAAAGGGGCTCAAGTACGTGGAGATGCCGAATGCCGACCTTTGCTGCGGTATGGGCGGTTCGTTCAGCGTCTACCACTATGACATCACGAAGAAGATAGCCGCCAAGAAAATGGAGGGCATAAAGGCGACAGGGGCAGACCTGGTGGTGACGGCGTGTCCGGGTTGTATGATAAACCTGATAGACAATGTCGTTCACAACAAGATGCCGCAGAAAGTCTATCATTTGTTGCAGCTTGTCGAGTAGGTGGGAATGTTACGGCTTGTTTGCGGGAGTGGGAAACAAGCGCATCATTAGTAGTTATAAAATATAGATACCATTGGGGGGTTTCTATGAAACTAGGACACTGGCTGACAGCAAAAGACGTGGTGAGGGTGAACGCCCTTAAGTGGCCCAATAAGACCGGCATCAAGGATCTGAACAAGGCTTTCACCTTCAAGGAGTGGGATGAGAGGTCGTGCAGGCTCGCGAATGCACTGAGCGATCTCGGCCTGAAGAAAGGCGACAGGTTTGCAGTCCTTGCCTACAACTGTGTTGAGTGGATGGATATCTATGCGGCTGCCGCCAAGGGAGGATTCCTTTGCGTGCCGATCATGTTCAGGCTCTCAGGGCCTGAAATGGAGTACATCATCAACCATTGCGAGGCAAAGGCGTTTATCGTGCAGGACCAGTGGATCAACCACGTGAACGGCATGAAAAAGAATCTGCCGACCGTTCAGCATTACATTTCTTTTGCAGTCGACAATCCCAGGTTCGACGGCTATCTGCAGTATGAGGAAATCCTGAAAAACGCAAGCCCGGAGGAGCCGGCTGTGGTGGTGGACCCGGACGACATCTGGGTGATCATGTATACAGGCGGGACCACGGGAAAGCCGAAAGGCGTCATGAAGTCCCATGCCAACCTGTTTGCCCAGTATTTCATACAGATTTACGATCATCAGTTCAACTTTGATGATGTCAACCTGCTTGTCATGCCGTGCTGCCACGTCAATTCGCTCTTTTATTCGTTTGTTGCAACGTGGGTCGGCGGCACGGTCATGGCTTACAACATGGTCAGTTTTAACGCCGAAGACCTGCTGAAAACCTTCTCGGAGCACGGCGTCACTTTCACTTCACTGGTTCCCACTCATTACATTATGATGCTCGCGCTTCCCGATGAGGTGAAGAAGAAATACAATCTGAAGACCATCAAGAAGCTGCTTATCTCTTCCGCTCCCGCAAGAAAAGACACGAAGTTGGGCGTGCTCGAGATGTTCCCCAATTCCGAGTTGAACGAAGCATACGGCTCTACCGAAGCGGGGATCGTTACTGTCTTGAAGCCCCATGAGCAGTTGACGAAACTCGGTTCCTGCGGACGGGAGGTAATCGGCACCGACTACATCCGCTTTTATGACGATGACGGGAATCTCGTAACCCAGCCCAACGTCGTCGGCGAGCTTTATTCCAGGAGCCCGATGATCTTTGAGGGATACTGGAAGGATCCGGAAAAGACGGCTGCCGCGATGAAAGGCGAGTATTTCAGCGCGGGCGATATGGGCATGAGAGATGAAGAGGGCTACATTTACCTGGTCGACAGGAAGGCCAACATGATCATATCAGGCGGTGAGAATATCTTCCCGTCTGAAGTAGAGAACTGTGTCGGCGGTTATCAGAAGGTCAAGGATGTGGCGGTTATCGGGGTACCTCACGAGAAATGGGGCGAACAGGTGACCGCGGTTGTCGTCCTCCATGAGGGGCAAACGGCGACGCCCGAAGAGATCACCGGCTACTGCAAGGGCAAGATCGCCGGCTTCAAGGTGCCGAAAAACGTCATCTTCATCAAGGACGAAGAGATGCCGAGATCGGGCGCGGGCAAGATACTCCACAGGATACTGAGAGAAAAATTCGGTATGTGGAAAGACCACGTATAAAGAAGGGTGATGCAAAAAAGGGCCGGCTTTTTGCCGGGCCGGTCCCTTATAATGTGTTGAAAATCTCCCTACCAGGTGTAAAAATCCTGGTAGGGAGATTTTTTATGCTCAAAGGATTTACCTCGTTTATGGTTGTTCCACCCTCACGGACATGTGCCCCTGTTTCTCTTTGTTGCGTCTTGCTGCCGGTTTGACGGTTAACTCTATGTCCTGACCGAGTATGGTAAGGAATTCCATCAACCGCCCAACAGATACGGATACAGGACGGCAACGCATCAGTGTTGATATCTGCGCCTGTGTTGTACCGAGCAGTTTTGCTGATTCTCCCTGAGTTAATGCCCGCTCTTTCAAGAGGCGATAGATCTCCACCGTGAGCTTTGCTTTGACAAGTTCTTGTTCTGAATTGGGAAAGCCCAGATCCGCAAAAATGTTTCCGCTGCTTTTTTCAGAGTCTTCCTTCACAAGCTCTTTCGGTTCCGTACCATCCATTATCCATATATATATTTTTTTGTATAGAAAGTCAATTTGCTGTGACAAGAGGGCGAGATCTAACGGGATCAGAAAGCAACACGTACACCATGCAATAAACATGCTGAAAACACTGAGGAATACGGTTCCGGAGGTCTTGAATCGGAGGGACGAATGTTATATCCTTATCCCTATGGAAAGGGATTACGCCCTCTATCTGAAAGTCGGCGATCAGGTCGTTCACAAGCGCTATGTCAGATGGGGAATGGGAGTAGTGGTCGAGGAAAGGAGGTCCGAAGTTCCGGGCGGCTTTTGCTACGTGCGGATTAGTTTCCGGGACGGCAACGTACGGGTCTTCGACAACAATTTCAAGAGCCAGAGCTGTTGCTACTATGCCGGAATCAGGAAGATAGAGGAGGATTAAAGGCAGTTGTTACAGATCTCCCAGTTCATACTGGATGATCGATAGTGCTGCGAGAGCGGCGGTCTCGCATCTCAGTATCCTTCCTCCCAGTCTTACCGGCACAAAATCCTTTGACCGGACGAAAAGGACTTCCTCTTCAGTGAAGCCTCCCTCCGGGCCGCAGGCGAGCACGACCTTCCCGCCGGCGTTGCCTGCTGTCACGGCAGTCAGCACGTCTTTCAGGCGCATTTCGTTCTCTTTCTCGTAAAGCAGGAGTTTCAGCCCGCCGTCTGTCGAAAAACGTTCAACGGCTTCGTGAAGAGGCATGGTAGCGGTGATTTCCGGGATCAGGCGCCTTCTGCACTGCTCCACGGCTTTCTGCGCCACTGCCGGCCAACGGTGGGATTTGTCCTGGCTTTTTCCCGGTCCCCCCGGAACGGTGCTCTTTGCCGATATACAGGGAATTATCCTGCTCACCCCTAATTCCGTTGCCTTCTGTATAACCAGTGCCATCTTCTCTTTTTTCGCAAGTGCTTGCATGAGGGTGATCCGAAGCCGGGATTCAGCCGGGAAGCATAATTCTTCAAAGGCCCGGACGAGTGCTGATTGCCCGTCCACCTTCATCACCCTTGCTCTATATTCCTTGCCTTCTTCTGTCCTGACCGTGACGACCGCCCCTACCCTCGCCGAGGACAGAAGCGCCTTGGAAACGACAATGTCATTTTCCATTGTCGTTGTTGCGGTGTCGTTCTTTCTTCAGCTCTTCTTCAACCTCGGCAAACCTCCTGCGCACGAACTTCTCCGGAAAATCTTCCCTCTCGAAGTATACGAGGGCGTTCTCCTCGAACTTGTCCACGAGATGGTTCTTCGATGCGAGAAGTTCCTTCCCGGGTACACCCGCCTTTACGATCTCCCTCCGGTATTCCGCGACCGGCCCCAGCATGCCCGCGATCTTCTCGAAATGAGGGTTTTGGGCCAGGGGCACCAAATATTCGGATTTTACCGCTATCCTGCTCTTGATCGTGAGCTTCACATTATAGTAGTCACCGTAGTAGTTTATCGTGTCATCCACGACTTCCACTATCAGTCCGTTCGCAAGGTGCCAGCTTCTCATCAATGTTGACATAGTTCACCCAAATCTTTGGATTTCTTTCTTAAAGTAAATCCGAAATTCGAAATCACAATCCTGCTTCGAGACCCAGGTCTCTTATCATTTCAAGGTCGAGCTCCGTATTCCGTCCTGTCGTGGTGAGGTAGTTGCCCGTCATCAGGGAATTGCACCCGGCCACAATGCCGAGGGGCAGGAGCTGACGCAGGTTCCTTTCTTTTCCGCCGCAGAGTTTGATATCCTTGTCCGGCAGAAGGAAACGGTAAATGGCGATGGTTGCCAGTATCTCCGCAGGCGTGAGGGGTTGCGTATCAGCCAGGGGTGTACCGGCGATGGGGTTCAGAATGTTGATCGGGACTGAATCGACGTTCAGCTCCCTCAAGGTCAGGGCCATCTCTACCCGGTGCTCCATGCTTTCACCCAGGCCTATTATCCCTCCGGAGCAGACGGACAGGCCGGCCCGTTGTGCCGCCTTCACCGTCTCTATGTCCTCTTCGTATTCATGGGTCGAACAGATATTCGCAAAGAAGCTCCTTGATGTCTCCAGGTTATGATGGTAACGGAAAAGGCCCGCTTCCTTCAACGCCTTTGCCCTCTCGTGATCGAGCATGCCCAGGGAACCGCACGGTTTGATCCCCAATGCGGCGACGGCCCTCGTTGCCGCGAAGATCTCTTTCCACTCCGCTTCTTCGACGACGGACGTGCCGCTTGTGACGATGCCGAAAAAGTGAGCGCCCTCCTTCCCCGCCTGCGCGGCCGCTGCCACCATCTCGCTCGAGCTGACGAGCGGATAGACAGGAGCGTCGGTGGAATGATGGGCTGACTGCGCGCAGAAACGGCAGTTCTCCGCACACCGTCCTGATTTGGCGTTAATGATCGCACAGAGGCTGACCCTCTTCCCTTTGAAATGTTCCCTGATTTCGGATGCCTTTGAAAGCACCGAATAAAGATTGTCCTGACACCACCGGTAAAGGTCGAGCGCCTCTCCCCCGGAGACCCCTTCCCCGTCCAAAGCCTTTGTTGTCAATCGTCCAAGCTCGTCCAATTCATATCTCCTTGTAAAAATAGCCGTACATCCGGCAATAGCCTAAAAGCGAAAGACCCAAAAGTCAACCCATTTCAGGGAAAGGTTAACAGCAACGGACCAAGCGCCATGATCACCCACCGCTGTCTACCAGCAACTGCCGCAATCGCGTGGCATTTGATGTCGCATTGCCCCGGTGGCAGTTGTTGAACATGGCGTAGGTGGTCTTTGCCCCGCTTTCTGCCTCTTCGAGAGGGGGGATGAATTCCTTCAGCTCTTCATCGGAATAGGAGTAGGCGTACCTTAACGAGGTCTCTATGTTCTTCTTCAGCCAGTTCTCGGCATTTCTGCCGTGGAACCTGAAGTAAGCGGTATCGGTGGTAACCCGGGGAACAAAAGGAACGGTGACGAGATTGCCATACTGCGGTTCGTCTGCGGCAATATACGTTATGCGGTTGTCAGTGAGGAAATCAAAGACCTTTGAAGCCTTTGAGGCCGAAAGCCAGCTTCCGTGCCTGAATTCGACTGCAAGAGGCAAATCGTCCATGAGCTGTTTCGAAAAGAGGATATAGTCCATGTTTGCCCTGTTATGCTGAAACCAGGGAGGGAACTGGAAAACCATGAGTCCCAGCTTGCCCGCCCGCTTGAGGGGCAGAAGGGCCTCCAGAAAGCTCTGCCCGATCGCCCTGATCGTCTCCCGCTCTTTGATATAGACAAACCGGCCGGACCGGGGAGAATCTGCCACAAGCCCTCGTATGTCAGTCGGCAGTGTTCGCGGATCGATGCCGTGCCCGGTAAGCGCAGCGTATGCCTTTATATGAAAAGTAAAGTCGTGCGGTGTCCTCGCGTCCCACAGCCACGCGGTCCGTTGCTCCGGTATGGCGTAATAAGTTGAGTCAACCTCAACGGTGTCAAAATGAGAGGTGTAGTACCTGAGCCGCGCCTCCGCGGTCCTGGCCTCGGCGGGATAGAACTCGCCGCTCTGGACAAGCGTCTTTTCCGACCAGGAACATGTGCCGATACGGATCATGCTCAACCGTTCTTCCGCGCTCCGCTCTTCCCGCAGTATTCCCTTATATACCGTATTCTTTCGAGCACCGGGGGATGGGAGTAGTGGAACCAGGCGTAGAGAGGGTGGGGGAAAAGGTTGGAGAGGTTATCCCTGGAGAGCTTGATCAGCACCTGCACCATGGTCTCCCCCTTCCCTTCCATTATCGGGGCTTGCGTCGCCTTCTCCATGCGACCCACCAAGGTGGGTGCCCCGGTCTGCGGAGGCTGCCCCTCAGTAAAAGGAAGAGGCATGAGGTCACAGGAAAAACGGTCGGCCTCCCGTTCCAGCTTTCTTGTGAATCCGTTTATTGCCGGCCTGATCGGGAATAACACGATAGACAGGAGAAAACCGGCAAGCACCATCTTTGCGTAAAAGGTATTGTCGCCGAGTCCGAAAAGGTCGGTGAGCAGATCACCCTGAACGAGCTGGTAGGCGGCAAAGAGGACGATCAATGAAAGCGCCTCCGTCACCGCAAGGCCCTTGACGAGGTGCCACCGCTTCCAGTGACCTATCTCGTGGGCGAGCACCGCGAGGATCTCATCGGTCCCCATGCTTCTAAGAAGCGTATCGAAGAGGACTATCCTCTTTGTCCTGCCTATGCCGGTGAAATAGGCGTTGGTATGTCTGCTGCGCTTCGACTCGTCCATCTTGAGCACCTTGCCTACGTTGATGCCCGCACGTGACGCGAGCCGGACAATGCGGTCCCTGAGCGACGGGTCCTCTATGGGGGTGAACTTGTTGAAGAGCGGCTCGATCACGTAGGGAGAAATATAGGTGACAAAGAGAGTGAAGGCCAGCGAGAAGCACCACATCCAGAACCACCACAGACCCGGGCTTCGCTCAACCAGCCACAGTGCGGCGAAGGCCACAATGGAAAGAAGAAGAACAGAGAGTGCCATACTCTTGAAGAAATCGGCACACCACAGAGAGAACGTCATGGCGTTGAATCCGTACTTGTTCTCTATCCGGAAGACGGAATACAGGGTAAAGGGCACGGACAAAACCTCGCTCGCCAGGTACAGGAGCACCAGGAACAGCCAGCCGGCGGCAATGAAAGGCAAGCCTAGGGATACCACCCAGGAATTGTACCTGTCGAGCACCCCGCCGAAGAGAAAAATCAAGATCCCCGCACCGGAAAAGATCGAGGCGACAATCCCGAAGCGGGTTTTTTCGGCGAGGTAGGCCTGCATCCTGTCGAGGAACGGCCGGTCCACCACTTCCAAAAACTCTTTCGGTATCGCGCTCCCCGAACGGCGGACATGCCTTACGTTCAGATATTCGAGGAAATACTTGAACAGCTGAACCACGATAAAGGCAGCAAGGATGAGTGCAAGAACGGTATCCATCTCAGGCAGGTGCAACTTCCTTTAGTCGAACTCGATATTATAAAACAGGTCCATCCCGGTGACACCCCCTAACTTGCTCTCTACATCCCATCGTTTCGAGAGGGTGTAGCGGAGGGTGACCAGGTTTTCGTTCGTCAACAGCGATCGGCCGATCCCCACATAAAAACCGGGGGCGAGGTATCTGCCGAAGCCGACAACCGCCCGTGCAGCCTCCTCCTGGGCAGCCCCCGGCGCCTCAAGGCCGAGCCGTCTTCGGGCATCGGAAGTGAGCGTCGGTCCGCCGCCTGCATCAAAACCGCCCGAACCACCGGCAAACAGCGCCGATTGGCCGGATTCTGCAGGGCTGAGCCGGTGCCCCAGCACGATGTAGGCAAGCTTGTCGGAATCGGACATGGGCCGGTTCGACCAGAGGCTCACTACCGGATTGCGTGCAGAACCGGTCACTTCTACCCCGGCCGCCACATCGTCCGTTTTCCTCATGGCGAGAATATCGAGGACCGGCCGCTCCACCGGCCCGACGAACGTGATGGTTCCCCGGCTGATAACGAGGCGGATGCCGTAAGCCCGGTAGCCGCCCTCCACCACGCTGATCTTCCCGCGGGCCGTAATCTTGTCAATACCTGCTATGTTCAGATCGATGGCGCCGGCCAAACGTGCGTCTATGCCCCGGGCTTCGATGAGCACCTTTTCGCCGAGTGTCACACGGATCTGTATATCAAGGCCGATAGGCAGGGGTTTTCTCTCTTCCTGCCGTGCATCGACGATAACGATATCAGGGCTTGGCCGGACAACGTTATCGCCCTTGGCCCCATAGATCGACATTCGGGGTATGATGATCTCGCCCCTCGCGGAAAGAAGCTTTGCGTCACCGTTGAAGGTGATCCGAGGACTGGCATAAGCCCTCACGTCAGGAAGGTTGAGCGCCTGAAATGCCTCGCCCCGCAAAGTGCCGTCATAACGCAAGGCCTGTCCTTTTCCGAGGTGGACATTGCCGCTGGCCTCAATCCATCCGCCTCCCGACTCAGCCCTTATCCGGCTGATCTTGAGTGAATTGCCTGCGAATACCGCTTCGGCGCGCACGTTCTGGACCCTGATCCCGGCAGCCGGCAGATAAGCCCCTGCATCCTTCAGCACCAGGTTGCCGGTCAACTGCGGGGCCTGCCAGGTTCCGGCCGCATTGAGATCGACATCCAGCAGGCCCTTCGTTTCCTGTGCCAGTCCCGGAAATAACGCGGTGATCATGCCCTGTTCCCTGATCTGTCCGCTAAGCGCCATCGTGACAGGGCCGTCGGGAACGAAAGATGCGGGCAGGCGGGCAGGCAGGGGCAGTGAAAAATGGCCCTTGACCTTCCCATAGCCGGTAAGAGCAAGTGACAGGTCGCCGCGTAAGGCAGCGCCCGTCCAGGAGAACGTGGCAGAACCGGTCTGGATGGCGGCAGTCATCATGCCGTTTCCGGGCTGCCATCCCACCACGCCTTTATTTATCTCCGTCCGGCCGGCCATGCTGACCATGCCGTCGGGAAGAAGCTCGCCGTCTATCTTGCCAGAAAGGAGGCCTTTAACTGCCACGGCCGAAGGCAAGAAAGGTCGAAACAGGCTGACATCGACTGCGTTCCACGTCGCGGTGACTGCGGCCTTCTTCGGCAGCGCCATGGCCGGCGGACCGGCGGCGGACAGGACAGCCGTCATACTGCCCTCCGTGCCCGTGCTTATGTCCCATCTGTTCGAAAGGCCCCGGCCGTCCCAGTTTATGCTCGCCCGGCCCTTCACCGGTAGCAGAAGGTCTTCTTCCCGGTACCGTCCCTCCAGCGTCATTTGCCCCTCGACGCGCCTGTCGCTGCCGGACCCGTTGGGCCATCGCACCGCCACGTTCCCTGAGGTCGAGCCGTCCACCGTCCCCCTGGAAATGAACGGTTGAAGACGCGACAGGTCGAGCGCCTTCCAGCTCCCGTCGAATGAGCCGCGGACAGGATTGAAAAAAACATCGGCTTCGGCAGAGGCCGCCTCTCCTCTCGCACTCGTCAGCCTCAATGCTTCCAGAACAAGGCGCTTCTCGGACATTTTCAACCCTGCAGGGCTGACAAGGCCCCAGGCACCCATCCGGTCTTTCCCGTTGAATTGATTGATGGTCCCCTCCCATGCCCTCTCGCGTAGACCTCCCTGAAGAGAAAGGTGCAATTGGGCATGCGCCGTAGACAGGTTTATCGCCGCCGTGTGGTTGTCCCGCCTGCCGCTCACTGTCAGATCAGCAGTATCGAGCCGCACCCGCTCGTATGCCAGACCCCGCGACCGGATTGAGACGTCGACCACACCCGCTCCTCCATTCTCGAGCCGGGCGGAGAACTTCGTCCTTTCGATTTTGATCCCCTTCGCTGAGACGCCGCTGCCGCCTCCGGTCAGGCTGCCGGACGCTTCGCCGTTTTTCCATCGCAGCCAGCCGCTGCCGAAGGCGCAGCCTTCCGCGGCGGGAATCAGGCCGGAGAGATCACCCACTGCAACATCGAAATTCAGTCTTTTGTCCAGAACACCCTGAGCCCTGATATCGAACCCTTTACCATGGAGCTCGAGACGATCGAGGCGATAGGAATCATCGCGGAAGTATGCCTTGACCTCGGCGGTAAGGGCCCTTCCCCTCAGGGTACTTTTGGGGAAATGGCCCTCCACCCTGCCCTCGAGCCGGTCGGCCGTCGTTCGCGTCACGTCGAGGTCAAGGTTGACGTTGATGCTTCCGCTCCATTCCGGGTTGAGGCGAGCCGGATCAAACTGCCTGCCCTGCAGGGATGCCGCGATCCTCACCCCTTCGTTCCAGGCCATGCGTGCGTCCCCTTTCACTGTCCCTCCCAGCCATTCACCTTTCTCAATAGTAAGGTTCAATGCCTCGGTGCTCCCTTCGAACCGGCCGCCAAGATTCGCGGCCTGCCAGGGCCTGCGCTGGGCCGAAACGCCCCTGCCGGAGAGCGTGAAACTGCCCTGATAGCTCCCGGCTGAGCCGGATGCCTGAAGATCGCCTGCCAGCACGACATCGCTTCCTGCGCCCTCTTTTCTGCGCATGTCGTTGATCCGTGTCTTGAGCTGCAAATAGAAATCCTCCGCGGCAAAGGCGATGGCGGCCTCTCCGCTGACGCTGCCGTCAAAATCGGAATGGGTAAGCCGGATGTCCCGTAAGGATACCTCCGATTCGGCCAGTCCGACACGGCCGGCAAGCATGACTTGTTTGCCCGGGCCGCCCTGCGCAGCAAGAGAGATCGCACCAAGGAGCTGTTCGGGCGGTCTTGCCTGCTTCAGGTCCATTTTTACCGTCACACGCGTGAAGCCGCCGGGCTCGTCCGGAAGGACCAGCCTGAGATCCGCCCTCAAAAGAGCAGTAAAGAAGCCTGCTTCGACGCTTCCCCGAGCAGATAGCAGGGCACTGTCGAATATGAGGTTGTTGATGCTCACCATGCCGTGATGCCAGAAGATGCTGCAGCGTAGCCGGTCGATCGTAAATTCATCCTCCCCGAGCCTTTCATACAGTATCCCGTCTGCCCTGAACTCCTTTATCCATCCGAACAGGCCGGCGAGAAAACCGGATACACGGGGCCATTCGATGCGGAGGGGTTCTTTCGAAACCGGACGGTTGTCGATGATTTTTACCCCGTGAAGACGAAGCTCGTTGACGGCGACTGCGCCGGAAAGGACCCTCAAGGGGCGCCAGGAGAGGCTCGCCTTTGCCGATGAGAGGGAGATGGAATCTTGAGGGATCCGGACCTGGAGATTGTCGAGTTCGAGCCTGTCAGCCAGGCGCCCCGTTACTTTCCCGGCCGTTATCTCAACAGGAGCAACGCGGGATAAGGAACCGAGGAAGAATCGGGCGCCTTGGGCCGTATACAGGAACCACCAGGCACTGCCGACGAGAATACCCAGAACAAGAAAAACTGCGAAGAGGAGAACCTTCCTCATATAAAGATACCCACTATGAAATGGATCCTCGTGGCTGGACTGGGCGTGTTGACCTGTCGTGCGATATCGAGCCTGAAAGGACCGACCTTCGAGTAGTAATGAATCCCCAGGCCGGCCGACTGGGCAAAGGTGATATTCGTAAATGCATCAAAGGCATTGCCTGCGTCATAGAATGCCGCTATTCCCCAGTCGTTCCCTATGGCCCGTTCCAGCTCCACGCTGCCGAAGAGAAGATGCTTCCCGCCTATCACATCTCCGTTCGCGTCTCTCGGGCCGAGCGATTGGTATGAGTAGCCGCGCACGCTTCTATCGCCGCCCGCAAAGAACCGGAGCGTTACGGGGACCTCGTCGAATGCCTGTCGCTGGAACGTGAAGCCCGTTTGGCTCCGGAGAAGCAGCGTCAGGCGGCCAGGCAATGAAAAGAGCAGGTCGCCGACGGACACCACCTGAAAGAGACCTACCGTGGAGCCGAGGAATGTGTCGGTCCCCCTCAGCTCGATGGCGTAGCGGTATCCTTTTTGCGGTCTTATGAGATTGTCGACACGCTGACCATAAAGGCGGACCCCCGGCAACACAAGAAAAGACGATGTTGTCTCCCCCCCTATGGTAAACCTTTCGTCGAGCAACCTGATAAACATTCCTCCCTGGCTGTTCTCGCCGAAACCCCGTTCCCGGTTCAATTCCAGGGAGACTGAATTGCTCTCGTAGGTCACGGGTGTTTCTCTGAGGAAGCTCAGCCGTAGGGCGGTAAAGCTTCTGAAGTCTTTGCCGCTCGGGACAATGTACGCCCCTGCAAGACCGTACAGCCTTTCCGATACATTCAATTCCGATCGGAACTCATGGCCCCTGTCGATAATATTCACATCCTGGTAGCGCACCAGGAACCGCGCTCCCGTATCGGTTCCGTATCCCACACCTGTTTTAATGCGTTTCTCGGGCGAAGGGGTCAGATTGATCACCACCGGAATGTCCTGGTTCTTGGCCGTCTTCTTGTCCGTCTGAAAGAAGACCTCGCGAAAGCGGTCTGAATTATAGAGGTTGAGCCTGGTTTTATTCAGGTTTAGATACGAAAAGGCATCGCCTTTTTTGAAGCTCAAATAGCGACGCAGAAATGAATCGGGATATTTCGGCGCGCCGAGAAAGGTGACGTCGCCGAAATAATACCGGTTGCCTGTCCGGAGGCTCAGCTCGATCTCGGCTATTCCTTTCGTGCGGTAAACGTCGATCTTGTGAACAGGGAAATCGGCATCCAAATAGCCGGAATTCCGGGCGCGCGACTGCAGGTCGGCCTTGGCCTTTTCGTAAACATCGGACAGGAGAACGTCGCCTTTTTTTAAAGGGAAAGACCGGACGAGTTCCTGGAGCTGTGTCTCGTACGTCCCGGGTCCTTCGATCGTGACCTTGACCGAGCTGATCGTCACGGGTGTGCCCGGCTCCACCACCACTCGAAGGACGGTCCCCTCCGTTGACGTCTGGACAAAGACCTCTGTGCGCGAGTTGAAAAACCCGTAAGGTTGCAGGGCCTCCTGTACCTGGTCGGGTATGCCCTTTCGGAATTGATCGAGCATGCCCTTGTCTATCTCTCCGTCGGGCTTTACCATCCCCTCGGGCAGGCGAAGGGCAGCACGGACGTTCTCCAGGGGCCGTCCTTCGAGTCCATCGACGACGATCCTCACACGTTCCGCTGATAAGGCGGTAGTTGCAAGCAGGACCAGGAGAATCAGGCTGACTGAAATGCATTTGATCAACGTCCGGTCCTCCCGAAGGTTTTGAATAATTCCTGATGGAGAAACGGAAAGGAAAGACGCCAATAATAATGAAAGTATCTTCATTGACCGAAGGCCGGTCAAGGCGACGATACGGGAGGATTTCCGGATGACAGGACGTCGCCTCTCGTGTAAAACCGGGAGTGATTCTGTTATAATCAGGAAACCACGCATACAGACTCTTCGAAAGCCTGGGCGTACGTTTCACCCGTCGCCCGGACCCAACATTGCAGAAAGGAGCGGCTATGGACAACATCGATTTCGATTATTTCAAGAAGATGGACCTTCGGGTGGCCCAGATTAAGGAATGCGAGGATGTGGCGGGTGCCGACCGTCTCTACAAGCTCACGATAGACGCAGGCGAAGAACGCCAGATCGTGGCGGGCATCAAGCTTTACTACACCAAAGAGGAACTTGTGGGTAAAAAGATCGTGATCGTCGCGAACCTGGAACCTCGCACACTGAGAGGTATTGTCTCGCACGGCATGTTGCTTGCCGCCTCGAATGCCGACAAGAGTTCCGTCGTCTTGATCACGCCCGACAAAGATATACCGAACGGGAGCTCCGTCTCGTAATCCGGCCCCGGCGCTGACGGGTGAGAAACAGGCCGCGCGAATGGCGTAAACAGGGTAAAGCAGGAGGCATGCCTTTTTCAGGCTGTCTCCCTTGCGCCACCCTTCTTTGTGCTCGGACAGGCTGCCGACGCCTTTAATCGCCCGAATGGTATTTAAAGGAAATATTGAGCCTCACTCGGTAAGAGGTCACCTTGCCGTTCTCAATGGTGACGTCCTGTTTGATGATCTCCGCCACCCTGAGGTCCTCAAGTGTCTGTGAGGCGGTTTCCACGGCTGTCCTAGCGGCGTCTTCCCAAGAGTTCGGGCTTGTCCCAACTATTTCGATAATCTTGTATACGCTACCCTCCATGTAAAGCCTCCTTGGATGGATTCGATCAATAAAGCCACAACGATATCTGTATCGATTGTAAGCACAGCCCCGGTTTATGTCAACCAGCAACGTCCGGTTGCACTCACGGATTAATGGGCACCCATGCTTTGTGAGCCGGGACCCATTTACCGCCAACCCACTGACCCGGAACCTCCACCCACCGGCCGGGAGGAGCGTCTGCGGGCGTCGGTGCCGGAGAAGCGTATCCTGCCGCACCGGTTGCCTGTTGCTGTTCCAGTCTCCTGTTCGTCTGGTGCTGGTCCACGGCGTTACCGGCAACAGCCCCTGTGAGGGCACCGACAGCAGCCCCGATGAGCGTTCCTGCGGTGTTGCGCCCGATCGCCTGGCCGGCCAGCGCCCCACCGATTGCGCCTATTGCGGCACCTTTCTGGGTATTATACCCTTCGCCTGTTGCGCAGGAGTATGTAAGAAAGGCGGCAAGTACCAATAGACCAAGTAATGCTTTGTTCATGACTCCTCCTTCAATTATTGGGGCTCGCGTCGCCCCCTCCAGCAGCAAAGCCCGTGGAGCCTCCCCTTCAACAAAAGGAAGGGGCAGTAAGTCGTTCGATAAGACCAATGACAAACTCATCTCTATTTCTTTTTCGTGATTGCGCCGTATTCGCCTTCATTCAGGAACCCGCTTCCATCTTTATCAAGCTGTTTGAACTGATCGGGCGTCACCTGGATCATGATGATGGTGAACTCCGACAGATCCACCTTTCCATCTTTGTTAAAATCCGCATCCTTCAACTCCTTGCCGGAACCGGCCGCCTTAAATTCTTTCTCGTCAAGGGCCCCGTCTCCGTTCTTGTCGTATTCCCTGAACTTCTCGGGCGTGACATTGATCATGATAATGGTCAGCTCGGCCGCGTCCACCTTTCCATCTTTATTGACGTCAGCGTCCTTGAACTGCTTCTCCACCGCAGGCGCGGCGGCAGAAACAGATAGAGGCAGCACAGACAGTACCAGCAATGCAAAGACAGACAAGAACACGATCGAGGCTTTTCCGGCAATACGACTCATGATTCCTCCTTTATGACTTCGCTGATTTTGCTAGTATTGTAATCGACTGCGCGCAAAAGCGCTAATGATTTTTCGCGCTCCCGTAGACTGTCCCGGCAGTCCGAAATCGTTTTGGTGCACGGGAGGGTCAGAAGCATTATCCGACAGGGAGGTGCGGGCACAACAAAAAAACAGACAGCATTGACCCTGGGGCATAATGCTGCCTGTGAAACAGTCAGTCTTTACGCGCTTTACGCGACCTCCCTCTCCTTCCCCTTCCTCACCACCGCCCGCTGGTCAGGAGGGGGCGGGGGCGGTACCGGGGCACCTACTA
>MVRP01000040.1 GCA_002067405.1 Syntrophorhabdaceae bacterium PtaU1.Bin034
AAGGGCGGAAGGAGATACTTGTGTACGGTTGCTTCAACGGTAAGGTCCGTGGAGCTTCCCGCTCATGAGGAAGGGTGAAGCGCAGTTATCTCTTGCCGGACCCGGGTGACAAATTCCGCCGGCGAAGCAACAAATCTGATAACACATTTCCTCTTTTCATCATAGACGATAGCAACCTTGCCGAAATTCATCATAGAGCCGAGGGCGGGTTGAGAGAAATCGATGGCTGCGATCTTGTGCAGCGGGATATCATAAGACTTCGCCGGCAGAGACCCGGCATTGATCAAAACCCTCTTTTGGGTCAATCCAATTTCCGACCTGCGAAAACCGAAGTAAGAGGATAAGCCCCAAAGGAGACCGAAAGCTATAAGTGCCATCGCGTGGAACCCCTGAGACCTCAGTGCCAGGGAGCCTATAAGGATGACGAGGGCCGGTCCGAAAAGAATCGCATAGTGGCATTTTGTGCGATAAATGATCCTTTCGTCCGCTCTCATCTCCCTTCTCCCATCTGCTTCTCTCGATTCCTTCCCTTATCCCGTACCCATAAGCAGATTGGGCAGCCACAGAGCGACCTGCGGGAAAACAAAGAGAATGAGCAGGGCCACCACAAGGGCCGAAAGGAAGGGAAAAACCCCCTTGTAAATCGTTTTAAAAGGAATTCCAGTTATATTCCCTAATATGAAAACGTAAATTGCCACAGGTGGAATAATACCGCCGATCATGAGGGTAACGCAAATCAGGATGCCGAACCATATCGGATCATAACCGAGTTCCACAGCCGTCGGGAAAAAGATCGGGGTGGCAAGCACCATAAATGCCAGGTCATCCATGATCGAACCGCCCACGAGGTAGATGGCCACTATCAGGAGCATGACAAGAGAACTGGGAATAGCAAGCGAGGACGCCCACTTTGCAGCGATCATGGGGATTTCCGTTATTGCGAGGAAATGGCCGAAAATAGCAGACCCTGTGATAAGCATGAGGACCATGATAGAAGTTCTCAATGCTCCCTTGAAAGATCCGGTAAGCATGCGCAAATTGACTTCTCCTCGCACAAGGGCCAGCAAGAAGATCGCCACCGTACCTATTGTGCCGGCCTCCGTAGGGCTGAAGAACCCGGTTATCATTCCACCTATCACAATGCCGAAAACGATGAAGACAACTATCGCGTCAGGGATTACCGCCAGCCTTTCCTTCCATGACGACTTGTTTGCCCTCGGTGCTATTGCAGGCTTCATGCTCACCCATCCGGCTATTACCGCCATGAAAAGAAACGCTATCATGAGAGAGGGGACAATCCCTGCGAGGAAGAGCCTGCCTATCGACTGCTCGACCTGAAGCCCGTAGATGATGAGCACTGTGCTGGGAGGCAGTATCATGCCTATGGTGCTCACGGAGGCGATGGTGCCGGCCGAAAGTTCTTTTCTATACCCATATCGATCCATTTCAGGCAGGGCGAGGTTGGAAAAGGTCCCGACCGTCGCAAGCGTTGATCCGCACATGGCCTTGAAGGCTGTCGCGCCGACGACCGTTGTCATGGCGAGCCCGCCCGGTATATGCCCGAACCACCGGTGGGCCCCCAGGTAAAGCCTCTTCGCGATATTTGAATTCGAGGCAAATTCCCCCATCACGATAAAGAGTGGAATCACCGTATAACTGTATGTGGTAAAGTTGTCGAAGAAATCCTTGATGACCAGGCTGGCTGCCGCCTGAAACGTCATAAGAAAGACAAATCCGAAAAATCCGACCAGTATCATGCAATAGGCCATCTCCAGCCCGGTAAGAAATAGGGCCAGCAGGGCAATGATCCCGTATATTCCGACTGCTACATCACTCATCGTCTGCTCCTTTCACTTTGCTTATCAGATCGCGAAATATGGTGAAACTCTGCAAGAGAAAGCTGAGTGAAAGGGCAAAAGCAAACGGGTAATATGGTATTTTAAAGCTTGCCGTGCGCTCGCCCGTAAGTCTCACGTCCATCCCGTAAATAAAGAAATTGTACGCAATAAAAAGGAACAGAAGGATGCCTGCACACCTTGTCACTATGTTTACTATTCGCCTCGTTCCCGGACTGAGCTTCTCCGTCACTATATCAACTATTACCTGGGCTCCGAGCACCGTGCCGTAGGGAACCGAGAAACCGAAGACAATAGCGCCGCCATATTGTATAAATTCCATCGATCCGGTAATGGGATGGCCGAAGTTTCTCAAGATCACGTCACAGAGGGTGACGAGGATCATACATGCTAACACACAACCGGCAATAACGTAGAGGGACTTATCTATAGTGACAATCCCTGCCATAAAACGCTTCATCGCGTGCCTCCAAGGTTAAAAACGAAACCCCTATCATCAGTAACGGGGGCTGCGTATTGCAGCCCCCGTTGGCGGATTGTCTTACTGATTCTTCTTCAAGTAATCCTGACAGAACCTCAACGCTTCGTCTCCGGGGAGCCCCCTGGCCTTCGTCATCTTGACGTAGTCCTCCAGGATCGGCTTCATCTTTTGGGCTGTCTCCGCCTCATCTTCCTTCGAGACTTTCACGAAGGTTACGCCCTTCCCCTTGGCGAACGCCATGGCCTTGTTATCCAGTTCGATCCACATCTTACCGAATTTTTCGATATACTCTTCGTTGATCTTTTCTATCGCCTTTTGATCGGCGGGCGATATGGCATTCCATTTGGCTTTGTTCATGATCGCATACATGGATGTCATGTAAGACATCGGGTAGTCTTCTATCACTGTCTTGACGACCTCACCGATCTTGAACCCCTGTAATGCCTCCAATGGAAAAAGGCATCCGTCCACAACACCCCTTGAAAGGGCATCATAGGTCTCGGTAACGGGCATGGTTACGGGGGATGCGCCCAGATTCTTTACTATGTCCGCATTCTCCGCATTGGCCTTTATCCTGAGTCCCTTCAGGTCGGCAATCGATTTGGTCTGTTTCTTGGTAAAGATGAATCCCGGAGCCGCGCCGTGGAGAAAGAGAACTTTTACGTCATCAAATTCTTTCGGCCTGAATTTATTATAGTACGCATTGGCCAGTTTGGTCGCCTGATAGCCGTTCCTGTATCCCAGCGGCTGCTGCAAGACTTCCGAAAGGGGCAGCCTGCCCGGCGAATAGGCCAGTAGATTCGTGCCGATATCAACAACGCCCTTCACGGTGTTGTCGTAAACCTGCATGGGAGGTGAAAGCGTGTTCGCTGCGAATACCGTTACGGTGACCCTTCCTGCGGTTGCCTTCTCGACATCCTTACCCCATTGATCGAACAGTTTTGTGAGTGGATGCTGCTGGGGCCACATAACGGAAAGCCTCAGCTTCATGGCCTTCTGCTGCGCGTGGCTGGGTGCTGCAATCAGAGAAAGAGCAAAGAAGCCAAGTGCCAGACAGACAGAAAACAATGCTTTCTTCATGGTATTACCTCCTAATGGTTTTAACGTCATCACTGTTTTTCGCATAATCTATTCCCCCTTTTTTTGCTTCTCACGGAATTGCCTGAGATGCTGTCACTTGTTCCCACTCTCCAGGAACGATTTCTTTAAGTCGCGTTTGAGGATCTTTCCGGCGGCGCTCTTAGGCATTTCTTTGACGATAACATACTCTTTAGGGACCTTAAAGGATGAAAGACGGGATTTGAGGAAGGACTTGAGTGAATCAGTCTCGATCGGTCGGCCGCCTTTCGGAACGACAAACGCCGCCACCCGTTCTCCCCACTCCTTATCGGGAAGCCCAAGAACTGCGCACTCTTCCACCGCCGGAAACGCATAAAGGGCCTCCTCGACCTCCCTTGGGAAGACGTTTTCTCCTCCAGTAATAATAAGATCCTTGAGGCGGTCCACGATAAAAAGGTAGTCATTTGCATCAAAGACTCCGATGTCGCCTGATCGTACCCAGCCATTCGGCCAGAATGCCTCACGGGTCCCTTCCGGATTGTTGAGATACCCGGTCATGCAGGCTGGGGACTTGACACAAATTTCGCCTTCCTTACCCTGATCGAGAACATTGCCCTCTATATCCCTGATCTGGACCTCCACACCGGGACACGGCTGTCCTACCGAGCCGGCCAGGTGCATTTCGGGATAGTAGTGGTTGAATGTGACAGGCATGCATTCGGTCATTCCGTAAGATTCCGAGATCGTAATACCCGTTCGTTCCTTCCACTGTTTTACGATCTCGAGCGCCATCGAAGCGCCCGCCGAAAAGCAATAACGAAGCGCTCCAAGCCTTTCTGCAAGATCGGGCAGGGCAAGGAAACGGATGTACACGGTGGGAACCGCAAAAAACTTGGTGATGCGACCGGCTGCGAGGATGGAGAGCACCCTGTCCATGTCAAAGGAGGGCAGCATTTCCAGGCAGCCAGAACTGAAAATGGTTGAGTTCATTATATGGATCTGGCCAAAGACGTGGTTGAACGGCAGAAAGCAGAGAGCGATATCTCTTTCGGTGGACCGTTCGTAGAACGCAATGGCCTGACTGGAGAAATTTATCCCTTCGTGTTTAAGCATGACCCCTTTGGGCACGCCGGTGGTGCCGCCGGTGTAAAGGATGGCGGCCGTATCGGTACGATCTCTATCGATTGCTTCGAATGATCCTGTTCCTTTGCTGATGAGAACGGCCGCATCGAGATCGCCGCCGGGGCAGATTATCTTTTCTACCCCTCCTTGCGCCTTCACCTGTTCCATTTCCCGGAGTTTGCTTTCGGCTGTGAAAACGAATCTGGGTCTCGCGTGACGTACGAGATTTTTCAGTTCCTCGCCGGTAAGGGCAGCCGAGAGGGTGACTGCTACGCCGCCTGCCTTGAGGATTCCAAAGTAAAAGATGATCCAATCCGCGGAATTTGGAGCACAGATTGCAACAAGTTCACCCGGTTTCAGACCCATTCCTATCAGGCCTGTCGCGATCCTGTTCGCCTGGTCATTGACCTGACCGTAGGTAAGCTCGAAGCCGTCCTGCCGGACGACCGGACGACTAGGAAAGAAGAATGCGGAGAGTTCGAGGTTTTTTGCGACGTTCATGAAAAGTTGCCTCCCGATGGATTCGTTAGCTGCCTAAAGGATGGTGTCTTCCTGTCATCATCATTTTTCGTGTAATGCTATTGCCATTCTCGCCGTGTCAGGACACTAAGGAACCGTTGACAAACGGGTCTGTTGCCTCGGGCGAGCAATAGGGTTCCAAATAATTGAATGCCGACCTATACAATAAACGTGCCGTTGTCCTAAGTCCGTGGAATCCCTCAGCGTTTTTAACTATAATGTGTCATGTCCACAGGAGATATCAGGCCGTATAACGCCACTTTGGCTATATATAGCCAAACAATGAGTTAATAAGCTTTGACATCCAGGTGGAGTTGTTCTATTATCAACAGGAAAACTACCATTTCACCACCAGGGAGAATGCTCGTAATGGAGGCGGACGGCGCAGGACAGATACCGGGAAGAGCGCGACAGGTCATGGACGAACGGGAGAGGCAGATCATTCTCTATCTTCTTCACGCAGCCTCGCCGGTGTCGATCGACACCCTTCTTGCCCTTTCCGGATCTCCCGCGGTGAAGGTGCTGAGCCTGATGGACCGGCTCAAAAAGAGAAAGATTGTGCGTGAGAACAAGGGGCAGCTGAAAGGGACCTATTTCGTCAACAGCACACACATCGCAAGTTTTGTAGAAAAGCATATGGACGAGGAAGAAACGCTCAGGGCCATGAGAGGGCTGGCGGCGTTTTGCACAGCATCCCCCGATGACGAGAGGGAAAAGATCCTTGTCCTGGCGAAGCTGTATATGAAACTGGGGGCCGGAGCGAACGGGCTCGCGTATATCAAGAAGGCTGCCGAGATCCTCGCGCAGTCGGAAGAGGCGGAAAAGGCCGTCAGCCATTATGATTACCTTCTGAAATACTTCACGGAGAATGCCCCTGACGCCTCGAACGCGGCCTATTTCCTCGACAGCGTTCTTGGCAAGGTCTCGCTTCTGAAGCATCTCATGCCCATCGAAGAGCAGGTGTCGCTTTTGACCCGGGCACAGGAAGTAGCAAAGGGCTACAAGATGTGGGATTCGTTGGCACGGATCAAATTCACCCTTGGCCAGCTCTTCCAGAAGGCCGGGCAACTGGGCAAGGCGGTCAGAAATATCGACGATTTCTGGCAGATTTCCAAAAAAACGGGCGACCCGAGGATGCGCAAGATGGCGGTGCTTCTGACCGCAGAGTTTCTTTTCCTCCAGGGCAGGATGTCCGAGGTGATCCGACGCTACGAAGAAGTGGTGGGAGACCTGGAGGAGTTCGGTGACGACGAAGTGACGCTGCGTGCGTTAGGCAACGTAGGAATGGCTTATGTGTTGACCGGCAGGATTGCGCGGGGCATGGGAATGCTTCACGCAATGAGGGTAAAGGCCGACTCCCTTAATCTTCCGCAAGTTTCGATTTTTGCCGATGTTGCGAGCGCTCTCTCGCTGCTCGACCTCCGCCAAGTTGACGAAGCCGATGCTAATCTCGAAAGGATATACGCGTTGCCCGATGACGTGACAGGCCCCTTTATTTTACGGACGGCAGACCGCTGCAAGGCGTATGTCTGCGTCACCCGGGGGGACTACACGGGTGCCTGGCACCACCTGAAAAGATCGATCGAGCACTCCCGCTATGTGGGATGGAAATACGTAAAGGGTTCGTGGACCTTCGAGCTTCTTGACGCACTCGAAAAGGAAGGCTTCCTTCATGACGAGATGAACTACGACGGCGAAGTTGAGGGGATGCTGAAGTGGCAGGATATTCATATGAAAGGAGTGGTTTACCGGTACAGGGCCCTCCGTGCCATGGAAAGACAACAATCGATAAGCGGCGTAATGTCCGATCTCAAGAACAGCGAGAAGTATCTCAAGAGGTCGGGTGCCGAGATAGAACTCGCCAGAACGAGGATTGTGTTGGGAAAAACCTACCTGGAAAGAGGAGATATAAAGCGGGCGCAGTCATACCTGAAGAAGGCGTGGATAGTCTTCTCGAAATACGACAAAAACCTCTTTCCGCGAGAGCTGGTTGGCATCATGCCCCAGGAGCAGAAAATAGAGCTGATAATGGACCGGATCATAAGCATCAATGAATCGCTCGGCACGATCAGGGACCGGTCATCTTTTCTGGAGCAGATGATCAACGTGGCAATCGACTTTTCCATGGCCATGCGGGGCGCCTTTTTTACGATGGAGGAGGGAGGCGAACCCAGGATAATAGCAAGCCGGAACCTCGACCCTCTGTTTTACAAAGAAGAACAGTTCAAACTCATCAGGCAGATTGTTACTCAAGTGGCTTCCGACTGCATGGAAGCCATTGTGCCTGCATCAAAAGAAGAGAGGGGAGATCTTCCCGAAGCGGCCCTTATCAGAGCCGGCATTACGTCACTGATTTGCATGCCTGCAAAACTGGGACCCCATATTCACGGGTACCTTTATCTCGATAATCGGCTCGGGGGAGGCCCATTTCAGAACAACCTCCTGCCTTATGTAAAGGTGCTGTGCAGTCAGATCGGTCTGGGACTTTCCAATCTGGAAGAATATGACGACATAAAAGACCTCAAGGATCATTACCAGCAGGAAGCGATCTTCTATAAGCGTGAAATGGTAATTGCGAACCCTCCGGAAGCAATTATCGGAAAATCGGAAGGCATACGCCATGTAATAGAACAGATAAAACAGGTAGCACCCACGGACAGCTCCGTATTGATCTTGGGGGAAACAGGGGTAGGGAAAGAGCTTGTGGCAAAAGCCATTCACAACTCAAGTGAACGAAAGGACGGACCTTTTATCCCCGCCAACCTCGCAACCCTTCCCGAAGAGCTCGTTGCCAGCGAGCTCTTCGGCCATGAGAAGGGCGCCTTTACGGGAGCCAGCGAGCAGTACAAGGGGAGATTTGATCTTGCAAACGGCGGGACTATCTTTCTTGACGAAGTCGGCGACCTGCCTCCTAATGTCCAAGTGAAGCTTCTCAGGGTATTACAGGAAGGGGTATTCGAGCGACTGGGAAGCTCAAAGCCCATCCGGTCCAATTTCCGGGTTATAGCAGCGACCAACAAAGATCTTCTTTCCGACGTTGAGAAGGGCGTCTTCCGGCAAGACCTCTACTACCGGCTGAACGTCTTTCCCATCCATGTACCTCCCCTGCGGGACAGAAAAGAGGATATAATCACCCTGGCCCACTATTTTATAGAAAAGTTCGGCAGAAACATGAGGAAAAGGATCAGGCGGGTACCCGGCGAGGAGCTGAAGAAGCTTACGGAATATCACTGGCCGGGTAACGTGAGGGAACTGGAACATTTCGTCGAGAGGGCGGTCATTCTCTCGGACGGCAACAGGATCAGCTTTTCTGGTCTTGAACGCACGAATGGGGATTCGATTTCTCTGCAGGATCCTGTTTCCATGTCGCTTGCAGACGTCGAACGGGAGCATATCGAAAAGGTCCTGAATGCAACGCACTGGAAGGTAAGCGGACCCCGCGGAGCTGCGGCCATTCTCGGTCTGAAACGATCGACCCTCCGTGCCCGAATGGCAAAACTGGGCATACACCATACTTTACCGGCAGTGACCCGTCAGTAATAATTATTGTCCTTGATCCGCAACTTACCTTAAGGCCGGTAACGGTGAGGGTGATGTTGGGAGGCGTGATGAGCCTCTCCGATCTGGACCGGTCTCGCCGTGTCAATCTACACTTTGTTTTTCGGAAAAGTTCAGCACTGTCACCATGCCGGAAAACCGGACGAGAAATGAAGTTCAGGCTGATAACAGGCAAACATGCGTCGAGAACATCCGCCGGCAGTGTACAGGAGGGTTGCATACCCACCAGTCGCTACGTCCCGGGCTGCAACGTTACAGCTATTTCCTGTGTTTTCCCATCACGCAGCACCGTTACTTTCACCGTATCGCCGACTGCATAGTCATCCAGACGGGCAAACAGTTTGCTTACCGTATCAACCTGCTTTCCGTCGACCGCAGTGATGATATCCCCCGGGACAACCTCTCCGTCACGAGTGATCACCGCCCCCTTCAACCCGGCTCGTTCCGCCGCTGAACCTGGCGGCACCCGCAGTATTACTACCCCCGTTATATCCAGGACAGCCTTCAGCCGCTGGTTGAGCCCCTCGTCTACTATAATGCCGAGGGTGGGTCGTATATATTTCCCTCTGCTGATGAGTTGAGGAACAACGCGGTTGGCGGTATCAACAGGAACGGCGAATCCCACGCCCGCGTTGACGCCGCTCGGGCTGTAGATCGCGGTATTGATGCCGATGAGCCGCCCGGCTGAATCGAGGAGCGGCCCACCCGAGTTACCCGGGTTGATCGCGGCGTCCGTCTGGATAAGATGCTCAATGGTAACACCATCGCCTTCGAGAGAGCGGTCCAGGGCGGAGACGATCCCGGTGGTGAGCGACCAGTCCAGGCCAAAAGGGTTCCCGATGGCAAAAACTTTTTGACCGACCTTCAAATCGTGGCTTGATCCTATCGGCATCGGCGGCGGGCGGTTAGACCCTACCCCAATTCGGAGAACGGCGATATCATGTGAAGGACTCGCACCGACGAGCGCGGCCCTGTAGTCGCGGCCGTCGCTCAGTTTCACCGTTGCCTCATTTGCGCCTTCTATGACGTGCAGGTTGGTAATCACATGCCCGGCATCATCCCAGATAAAACCGGAGCCTGTGCCACGGGGCACCGCAACGACATTCCGCGTCCACGCGTCGCGCACAAGGGCTCTGGTCGTGATGAACACTACCGAGCCGCGCGACTTTTCGAAGAGCTCGATCGTGGACTTCTCGTCGGCTGCGAGGTCCCCGCGGGGGATCACGGTGCGCGGAACGGCGTCCGGACGGGGGGAATTCCCGGCAAAGTATCGCCAGCCCGCGAACACGACGACCACGGCGATCGTAAGCCAGAGTAAGCGGATGAGGAAAGGACTTTTTGCACGCATCCGCTCATTTAATACCGAATCTTGAGAGAAATGCAAGTAGCATTGCTCACGGAAGCGCTTGCCTGTAAGCTTCTTTTAACTCAAGATACTCGTTATTCATGCCCCGGATCATCAGAATGTCCTCTTCACGAAGAGAGCGGACGACCCTGGCCGGTGTTCCCAATGCGAGCGATCTGGGCGGGATAACCGATCCCGGTGTCACTACGGAACCTGACCCGATAATTGATTCTTCTCCGACCACTGCCCCGTCCAGCACGGTCGCGCCAATACCGATGAGCGATCCCTTCTTTATCCTGCAGCCGTGCACCACCACGCGATGGCCGAGTACGACATTGTCCTCCAGTATCAAAGGGTAGCGGTTTTTAACCACGTGAAGCACACAGGCATCCTGAACGTTGCAGTTCGCCCCGATATGGATGTAATTGGTGTCACCGCGAACGATGCTGTGAAACCATATGTTCGCCCCCGCCTCCACCACCACATCGCCTATGACCATGGCACTGTCGACAATAAAAGACTTGGGATCTATGCGTGGTCTCTTGCCGTTAATCTCAACAATCATGCTCATCCTCCTGTTTTCGAGTCTCCTTGGCGAACCGCTTGCAGAGAAAATCATAGATCCTGTTCCCTATGGACAGTCCGAGATCGATGAATTCCGGACCGAAAAGTCTGCCGGTCCGTGATCGGAACGTGCCTTTGATGCGCGATATCCCTGCCATACCTTCAGGAAATTTGGGAATAACCGCGACCACGGAGGTGCGGGCGAAACGAAGCATTTCCCAGAGCGTTACCGTGAAGTTGTCCGGTCCCCAGCGGAACTTGTCCGCATCGTAGAGGGTGTCGCTGACGAGCTTCCCAACGGCCGACACCGTGACCGGAGGTTCTATGAAGGCTTCGTGGTTCGCGATGGCCTGCACCACGCGTTGTCTGTCCGTTTCCAATACGCCGAGGTCCTTCAGTAACAAACCTGCAGCGACCGCGCCGCGCCGCGCATGTTCTTTGTCTCCCCGGCGCATGTCATGGAGGAGGCCCGCAACGTGGGCCAGGGCGGCAACCTCCTCTGTATCAGCGACCTCCAGGCCGATCCTCGCCCCTTCTCTCAGCACCAGGGCTCCTGCCTCGACTGCAACCTTTTCCGCGTGATCCAGCCCGTGACCGGGGTTCCTGGCAAGGTCTCGAGCAACGGCCTGACGGCAGCGGGCGACGAGGGGAGTCTGTTGATAGATCCTAAGAGAGTCCGTGAGCTCGCGGGCGCATGCCCTGTAAAAGTACGGATCGGGGAAGGCAGCCGCGATGCGCCGCGAGGAATCCATCATTTCGTCGTAAATGTCCATTTGGTGTCCTCCACGACCTCACGAGTTCTGCGCCTCGGGATTGTGCGGGGTTTCATGCTGTCCGGCGCTTGCTGTCTCCCGAAAGTATCGTTGTTGATCCCAACGCCCGGACTGATGTGAGACTCTGAGTAATTATACCAAAACTCATTTATCCAGCACCTCCCGAACTTTTTTTAAAAGATCGGGTGCGGACAGCGGTTTTGAAATAAAATCGACTTTGTCCCCGTAGATCCCCTTATCGATGATAACATCCCTGGTGTATCCGCTCGCAAAGATGACCTTGGTGTCCGGGCGGACCTTTTTTATATCTTCGTATGCTTCTTTTCCGCTCTTCCTGGGCATGACCACATCCACAATCACCAGGTTTGTTCTGTCCTTGTTCTTCACGAACATATCGACCGCATCCTGCCCGTCTGTTGCCTCTATCACGGAATATCCATACGCCCTGAGCATTTCCCCCGTGAACTTCATGACAGCCGGGTCATCTTCCGCAATAAGGATCGTTTCGGTCCCTCCCCTGACCTCGTGCTTTGCTGCCGCTTGCTCCCTGTGTCCGGCGCTGAGGGGCAGGTATATCCGGAACGTCGCTCCCTTTTTCGGCTCGCTCGAGACAGTGATGAACCCGTTGTGCTGCTTTACGATGCCGTACGCGGTGGAAAGCCCCAAACCTGTTCCTCTGCCCACTTCCTTTGTGGTGAAAAAGGGCTCAAAGATGTGTTCTCGCGTCTTCGCGTCCATGCCTGTGCCCGTATCGGCTACCGAGAGCATCGCGTATCTTCCCGTTACGCCGTAGCCTTGTCTGTTCACGAACTCCTCTCCGACGGTTGTCGTTCCCGTCGCGATGGTCAAAATTCCTCCCTTTGGCATGGCATCGCGGGCGTTGGAAACAAGGTTTATGAGAACCTCATCTATCTGCGTTTCATCCGCCATGATAACCGGGTCGTCGCCTTCGAGCGATATTCTCAACTCGATGTCTTCGGTGACGAGCCTCTTGAGTAGTTCCGAGACGTCTTTTACGATGCGGTGCAACCTGACGGCTTTGGGATGGATCGGCTGTTTCCGGCTGAAAGTGAGAAGGCTTTGCGTGAGATTTGCGGCACGCTCGGCCGACGTAAGCATCTGGTCGACGTATAGCCTCAACGGGTCTTCGGCAGCCATTTTCATGCGCAAAAGACCACCGCAGCCGATGAGAACAGTGAGAATATTGTTGAAATCATGAGCGATCCCGCCCGCAAGCGTACCGACAGCCTCCATCTTCTGTGACTGTCTGAGCTGGGATTCCAGGACGGCTTTCTCTTCTTCCGCCCGCTTCCGGTCCGTGATATCCCTCATGTAAACGAGGGTGGCAGGCTCTTCCCGGAAGGTAAGGGCTGCTACCGATGCTTCAATATGCACGATTGTCCCGTTCTTCCTGATGCCCTTGAATTCATATCTGGAAGGCGCAGGTTTTCCTTGCTGCCTCGCGCTGTTGTATCCCATGATCATTTCCCGATCGTCCTCGTGGACCGTAATCGCAAGGCTCCTGCCGACCAGCTCTTCGGCCTTTTCGTACCCGAAAATGCTCACGAACCTGTCGTTGACGTAAATGTGCTTGTCTCGCCTCAGCAGGGCGACGCCGTCATTGGAGTTTTCAATTGCCACCCGGTAACGCTCTTCTGACTCTCTCAACTGCATTTCGGCTTTCTTTCTTTCCCTGATGTCCCTCCACACCGTGTAGAAGACCCGGGTGCCATGGATAGGAATGGCAGTAAGCGCTACTTCGGTCCAGAACTCCTCGCCTTTGAAGTCACGATGCAGCCATTCGAAACGGTGCACGCCTTTTTTGAGGGCAGCCTTCAGGAGCTCCCTTCCTTTATCCCGTGATAATCGGCCATCCGGCTGCCGTTCAGGCGAGAGATCGAACGGAGACAGACCGATCAGCCTGTCCTTGCTCGGCGCGCCCACAAGTCTGAGCGCCGCTTCGTTGCAGTCAATATATGTGCTTCCGTCGCTGAGGAGAATCGCGTCGGTAGTCTTTTCGAAGAGCGTCCTGAACTTCTCCTCGCTTTCCTGGAGGGCCATCTCGGCCCTTTTATGCTCCGTAATATCGAGCGCTATACCTTCATAGCGGAGAGGCTTCCCGCCTGCGTCCCGGACCACCCCGACGTCCAGTGATATCCACATCCTGCTTCCATCCTTCCGCAAGGCATGGGCCTGAAAGCCCTGGAGTGAGCCATATTTCTCAAGAAGACCCCTGTACCGGTCCCGCTCTTCGGGCTGCACCCAGATCTGGGACCGGATGTCGGTAATACGAAGCATTTCTTCCGGAGAGTCGTAGCCGTACATTCGGGCGAGGGCGGGATTGGCATTCAAAAGAACGCCTTCCGGCGTGCTCTGGAAGATGCCCACAACGGCATTCTGGTAAATGTTCCGATACTTTTCCTCGCTTGCGCAGAGGGCCTCCCAGGTTTGTATCTGTTCTGTAATGTCCTCATAGACGGCAACGACCTTCCTTTTACATAGGATCCCGCCCACCCGGGCGACGCTCAGGCGGCAGGCCAAGTCGTGTCCGGCCTTGTGGCGACAGATTATGCGGTCGCCGTAGGTGCCATGGTTTTTGAGCAGAGGGTAGCCGCGTCCTATTTTTTCATACTCTTCGTCCGACCGATACAGGACCCTCGTGCTCTTTCCGATCAGCTCATCGGGTCTCCATCCAAAAACCGCCTGAACCGCATCGTTTGCAAAGACTATGACGCGTTCTCTTAATCCGAGAACCGCATGGGGAATGGCCTTCAGGATCGATGCTTCCATGACGCCCAAACCGGTAAAAGATGCCTCATCGGGCGCAAGTGAAGGGCCGACCTCCTGCCCGCTTTCAGGCGAGCCGCCTCCCGGCTGTTCTGTGTAATTCTGATGTTCCAACTGCAGCCTCCATCATGGTGAGAGTGGTCCCGCAATGTTTCTAATATCGTTCCTTTTGCGCCAAACTTAATTGTTATCCCGCGGCTTGCTGTTTGCTCCGGCACAAAGCTGACGATAACGGTTAAATCCGCCGGCCCGCCGGCTCCCGGTGCGCCGCATCCGTTGATGTACGACGAAGGCCTTTTTATTGTCAACAAATAAAATCAGACACGGCCGCAACATTATCCGGGTCGGGTAAAGCGGCCCGGTTCCTGCCCGAATGAAAATCGCCGTGATGCAAGCTGTGGTCTATGTGGGAGATTTGGGCGCGTCCAGGAAATCCACGGCGCGGCGCACATCGTCTCTCATTCCTACGAGGAAAAGAATGTCTCCGGCTTTGATGCGGAATGAAGGAGGGGGCATTCGGTGAATGGCGTGATCCCGCTCGACGCCGATAACGGTTCCGCCCGTGTGCGCCCTGAGGTTCAGGTCTTTAAGCGTGTGGTCTATGGTAAACGACTCCTGTTTCACCAGGTATGTCTCCACATGCACGTTCTTCATCAGTTCCGGCCGGTCTGCGAGAAACGTTTTTGGGAGCTTCAGCGTCCGGAAGGCGAGATAACCGCCCAGCCTCACCCCATCGATACGATCCCTTATGATGTTTGCAGGCACATGATAGTAATGGAGAACTTTCGAGAAGATCTCTACCGACGTTTCGAATTCTTCCGGCACCACCTCGTCTGCGCCTGACGCGAGAAGGTGATCCACTTCCGCCACGAGCCTCGTCCTCACGATGATCTGCAGCTCACGGTTTGCCTGTCTCGCGATCTGGACGATCCTCCGTGTTATCGACGGGTCGGATATGACTACAACCAGGATGCGCGCTCTCCCGATCCCCGCTTTGTGGAGTACCTCAATGCCTGAACCGTCGCCGAAGTAAATCGGCTCCCCCTGCCGTCTCGCCCGCCTCACGATGCCGGCATTCGACTCAAGGATAACGTACGGGATATCCGACTCCCTGAGCACCCGGGCGATATTCGTCCCGTTGATGCCGAAACCGATGATAATGACGTGATCCTCTTTCTTTTCGGGCTGACCGGCCAAGTGCTGAAACGGGTGCAGCTTTTCGAGGTAGCGGAAGAAGCGGTTTGAGGCAAGCACAGCCGCGGCCGGGGAAGAGATCTTTATCATCAGTGGTGTCAGAACCATGGTCACCACAGATGCCGAAAGGAAGATATTGTAGCTCTTTTCATCCATAAGCCCCTGCCCTATCCCGGAAAGAGCGAGAACAAAAGAGAATTCCCCGATTTGTGAAAGGTAGAAGCCGCTCTGGAGTCCGCTCGTAAGGGATTGACCTGCCAGATACGCAGAGATTGCAACGGCGAGGGTCTTGATCAATATGATCAGAAGAACAACAAGGAAGATAGCCTCAATGCTGTTCAGGAAGACGTCGAGCTTGAGGAGCATTCCCACCGATACGAAGAAAAGCCCCGTAAAGCTCTCCTTGAAGGGAAGTATGTCGGAAACCGCCTGGGAGGAGTATTCCGATTCGGATATTATTATGCCTGCCAGGAAAGCGCCGAGGGCCAGGGAGAGACCGAACATGGAGGTGAGAAGGGCAGTCCCGAGGCAGAAGACCACTATGGTAATGACAAAGAGCTCCCTGCTCCTGAGGCTGACTACCTGGTGCAGGAGATAGGGGACCGCCCATTTGGAAGCGAGAAGCACGGCGGCGATGATGAAGACGGCCTTTCCCATGCTGGAGGCGATGGTGAAAGCGCTTCCCCCGTTACCCGCAAGGGCAGGGACAAGAAGCATGAAAGGGACAACGCAAAGGTCCTCGAAGATTAGCATGCCGATGGAAGACCGCCCGTGGGAGGTGTGCATCTCCGCCCGGTCGAGGATCATCTTCAAGACGATGGCGGTACTGCTGAGGGCCAAAAGAAAACCGTCAAAAATGGCCTTGTTAAGCGTTTGCCCCGGCCAGAAAAAGCTCAGGACAGCGACAAGGGCAATGGTGATGGTAACATGAAGAGTACCGGCCCCAAAGACGAGCTTCTTGAGGGCCATGAGGTTTTTCAGCGAGAACTCGAGGCCTATCGTGAACATGAGGAGCACGACGCCTATCTCTGCCAGGGTCTCGATCTCTTTGACATTCTTAACGAGATCAAGGCCTGAAGGACCTATGGCAAAGCCGGCCAGCAGGAACCCGACGATGGACGGCATCCTGAGCTTGCCGAGAATGAAGACGACAAACGCCGAAACGCCGAACAGGATGACCAGCGACTGAAGGTAATTCAGGCTGTGGGCGGCTTCCATAGCGCATAGAGCATAAACGGAAACAGGGGACGAGTCAACGGCACCGATTCAGGGCAAAAGCAGATCCGGGGGAGCGAAGAAACGAGGAAACGAATATGACGTGGAAGAACAAGAGAAGCGGCTTTTTGTGTTCCCGCTTGCATGCATCTCCGAATTCACACATTCCGGGGCAGGCCTCGCATAATCGCAATTCCCTTCTGCAATCCGACGCTAGCGATTCTCGCTGATTGTCACCCGAAAACGATAGCCCTGGTAACTGAAAATGAGGCCGGACGGAATGATCTCTTCCAGCTTCAGCCCCGGGGTCAACTCCTGGCCTTCCTGGAGGATCTTCTCGTTGACCCTCGCGACCCGTGTTTGGGGTTCCGGACTGTACGCATGCCCCGATATTCTGAACTCAGGCAGACCGTTCCTGACTGCCCGGGGAAGCTCGTTCAGTTTCAAAATGCGTCGGTCCTGCGGTTTTGCTTCCACCCGCCGGTGCTGCTCGGGGACAACCCGCGCTGTTATCGATGGTGTGACGTCATGAGGTGAGGAGTCCTGTTCTCCCTTCCGGAACACATTGGTGGCCGGCGCGCCGGTATTCTTTACCTGCCGGTCTTCCCCCATGGAGCCTTTCAGGTCATTCGTCCGCATTTGTTCCCGGTGCACGTCTTCCCGCCCGGCTGCCGACGTCACCGGTTGTGTGTTCGTCCCCTGCGCTTGGGCAACCGGCTGCTGGACCGGCGGGGGCGAATGCGTGGTTGCCGACGAAGGGGGCGGGGCAATTGCCTGCTCGTCAGGCAGCCATCCGCCGAACCACCATACCATGAGTGCGGCGTTGAGGAACAGGCCGGCCACCAGGAGATAGGGCCACAACACCCGTCTCTTACGCTCGCGTTCGGGTGCCCCGAAGAAGGTCAGCGACCTCTGCGGCTCCTGCCGTTCCTGTTTTTGTTCGAGCTTCTTAAGCGCCTCGAGGATGTAAGACATGCCTAATTGCTTCCTTCGCTCACGTAAAGAACAGGATCCCGGCTGCCCGCAGCCGCGCTCAGGCGGATAATTGTCTTCGGGCCCACGATCCCGTCCGGCACCATCCCGGTCCCGAGCTGGAACTTCTTCACCTGTTTCACGATATCCCCGTTGTATGCCTGGCCTGTTACCGCCGGTGCCTTGTCCCTGTATATCGAGGCGAGCTGCTTTTCCAGCCACGGCACCATGGGCCCCCGATAACCCGGTCTCAGCTCTTCCCTGTACTCCTTGGGGGCCCTCCAGAGGAGCAGGTAATCCCCTGACCAGCACTCGGCTATTTGCTTCGCACCAACAAGCCTCGTCTCATCTCCCACCACGAAGGTGGCTGTCTTTTCCTTCAGCTCCGTCAACGTCGCGTAGTATTCGCCGCCTTTGTTATCAATGAGCTTCAGCACGGCCGGTCTGTTCATCTGCTGAAGCATGGTCACGCTCCCTCTGCCTTTCAGGCATCCCAAACCCTGTAGCTTCGCCTGTTCACAGATAGTGGTCCTCCTGTCCTGCCGGTTGTACTCAATGTTCCATTGTCTGAAGAGCGCCTGATAGGCCATTTCCTGCGTCATCGGACCCGTATGTCCGGGTGGAGGTTCGAGGGTAGCCGGTTTTACCGAGGCAGTCCTTACCTTCGCGACAGGGGTCCGGGCAGCCGTTTTTCCGGCAGGAGCGGCTTGACCATCAAACGTTGCAGGGGAAATCGACTGGTGGGTGTGATAATGCGCGTAATAGAGCGCGCCAAGAGAGACGCACAGGAGAACGACTAAGCCCGCAGCCCCTTGATACATCCGTCTTTTCTGCACCCGAGCGGCTTCCCGACCCAGTACCTCGCGGGCGGCGGTCGTCAAGGTCTTTGAGTCAACGTGCTCCTTGCCCTGGACATACGCGCCGAGGAGCGCCCTGTCGCAGATCACGTTGATCAGTCTCGGCACGCCTCCGCTCAACCGGTACAGCTTCTTTAAGACAGCCGGGGGAAAAAGTTGCCCCCGGATCAAACCCGCAACGGACAGACGATAATCGACATAGGCAGACAGTTCCTCCTTCGAAAGGGGGCCGAGGTGGTACCGGGCGGTGATCCGTTGGGAGAGCTGACGGAGTTGTGGCTGCAGAAGCATCTCCCTCAGCTCCGGCTGTCCGAGCATGATCATCTGAAGCAGCTTGTGCCGGTTCGTCTCAAGGTTTGTGAGGAGCCTTACCTGTTCGAGCACCTCAGGCTTGAGGTTCTGAGCCTCTTCGATAATAAGGACGGCCCACCGACCCCGGAGGTGGACATCGAGAAGATAATCATTGATAAGGGAGACGAAAACCTTGACGCTCGAGGTCCCGTCCGGGTACTTGATCCCGAATTCGTCACAGATAGTGGCGAGGAGCTCTTCGGCGGTCACCTTGGGGTTCAGGATAAAGGCGACGTCAGTGTCTTC
Organism: Syntrophorhabdaceae bacterium PtaU1.Bin034; assembly: GCA_002067405.1. Next base: position 18,900 of record MVRP01000040.1, read on the forward strand.
AGGCACGAGCTCGAGCAGGCGGCGGCACACGGTTGTCTTGCCGGTTCCCACTTCACCCGTAAGGAGGACGAACCCTCCGTCACTCTTGACCCCGTAGAGCAGGTGGGCCAGAGCCTCCTTGTGCACGTCGCTCATGTAGAAATAGCTGGGATCCGGCACGATCGAAAAAGGCTTCTTTTTCAGACCGAAGTATTCTTCATACATGATAAAACCCTATTCCTGACGATGCCCTTACGACCCCGATCGGCGGCGGCTGATATGCTTACGGATTGTTAAAGAGTAATACAAGAAACAAGGAAAGACAAACGTTTTCGACTTATTCCTTCCTTCGCGCCCTTATCAGGAAGAAGACGAACAGGGCGAGAAAGAAGCCAAGGGCGAGCCCGGTGACCGCGTAGCTCGAAAGAACGGCTTTCGCGCGCGTAAATACCATGACCGCTGTCAGAAAGGCAACGGCAAGAAGGGCGATTTCCGCCACCCGTCTGTCCGTCTGCCGTCTCAGTTCCTTCTGTATGATGACCAGGGCTTGCGGGTCGAGCTTCACGCCCGCCCCCTCCCTCTCCTCGAGCCTTTTCAGGGTAGTGTGGATCCGTTCGGGAAGATCCCATACGAGAGCGGCAAAATCGATAAAATCGTTCGCGACCGAGCGGCGAAGCCGGGCAGGGTCGATATAGGCCTCGAAAGCCTTCCTGACAAAGGGCGCCATGTGGTCGTTGAAGTCGAAATCCGGATAAAGGGTGAGCCCCATGGCCTCTGTCGTGATGAGGGCTTTCGAAAAGAGTGCGAGATCTGCGGGAAAGCCTATGCGACGCTCCGCCCCGCGGTTTATAAGACGGAAAAATATCCAGGCAATACTCGGGCTTGTGGGCGAGAAGAACATTTCATTCAGGATCGCGGAAGCATCCTTCTGAAAGCCCGTCACCTCGCTCTCTGCGCTGACCCTTGCAAGGTGGAGAAAATGCTTGAGGAAGACCTCCATGTTTCTGTTGGCAAAGGCCACAAAGCAGCTGATCAACTCTCTCCTCTGGTTCTCGTTGAGGTAGCCGACCATGCCGAAGTCGTAGAAGCAGAGAACGTCGCCCTCCAGGGCGAAGGAGTTGCCGGGATGAGGATCGGCATGAAAGAAGCCGTCTATCAGTATCTGCTGCAACTGTGCATCTACCCCGTGCAGCGCGAGCCTCTTCCTGTCGATGCCGCGCTGTTCGATTCCCGCCAGATCGTCCGCCCTTACTCCGTCGACATACTCCATCGTCAGGACCCGCGGGGTGGTGAAAGGCCAATGAATGACCGGGATCTTTATATGCCGGTTATCCCTGAAGACATAACGAAAACGCTCCGCATTATGGCCCTCAACCGCAAAATCGAGTTCTCTTCTTGTCCAGTCGGCGAATTCCCGGATGACCTGGACCGGGTTGTAAGGCCGCGTTTCAGGGATGAATTTCTCGGTGAGGCGGGCAAGATAGAGGAGAATATCGATATCCTGCTCGATGGTCTCCCTGATTCCCGGCCTCTGAACCTTGACCGCAACCTCTGTGCCGTCCTCGAGAAAGGCGTGGTGGACCTGAGCCAGAGAGGCGGCGGCAATGGGCCGACGGTCAAAAACGGAAAAAACCTGTCCGGGCTGCCCGCCCAATTCCTCCACGATGATGCGTTCAACCTGCTCGTAAGGGAAGGGCGTCACATTACTTTGAAGCCTGGATAATTCGCGTGACAGTTCCTCACCGACAAAGTCCGGCCGCAGGCTCAGTATCTGCCCCAATTTGACAAAGGTAGGCCCAAGGGTTTCCAGCAGTTCCCTCAGGACCGGCGGTGAAACGATCTTTTGCTGTCCCTGAAGGAGCACGAGAGGTTCGGCGCTGCCGCGCTGGTGAAGAAATCCGTGAACGCGCGACCGCCATGGAACGAGGTAGAGAAGCCTGAGCCTTTCAATATAGACCTTGCCCCCGAAAAGAAAGACCGTGGTAAGGATGAAGCGCAGGCGCTTAAGGCTCGATATCCGCATGCAATTATTGGGGCTCAGCGCCCCCTCCACGCGACCGCCTGGCGGTGCCCGGTCCGTGGAGCCTCCCCCTCAACTCGCTTCGCTCGTAGCCGCCGCTGGCTCAGCGCCCCCCTTGCTAGGCAGAGGGGCGGAGGAGAAAAGGTGCAGAGGAGAAAATGCTTCTTCACCGTGGCCGCTCAGCCCCTCTGCTTCAGTAGTAAAGCCCCCCCTACTATGCTGAGGAGCGGAGGAGAAAATGCCTGTTCACCGTTGCTCCTCAGCACCTCTGCTCCTCTGCTCAGCCCTGCTGGTCTACCTTTATCTGCACCTTTTTTACCGCATCGTGCGACTTGGGAAGAATGATCGTGAGGACGCCGTTCTTGAACCTGGCCTCGACATTATCCCTGTCCACATCAACGGGCAGAGGGATTACGCGGCGAAACGAACCGTATGCCCTCTCTCTGCGGTGAACGCCTTTACCTTCCAGCTCCTCCTGCTTTTTCTCCCCCCGGATCACCACGGAATTCTGCGTGACCGTCACCCCGAGCTCTTCGGGATTCATGCCCGGAGCTTCCACGTCGATCCTGATATCCTCGTCTTCCTCGATCACGTCAATGTTGGGGGTGAACCTCCGCACCGGGACCCGTATCTCCGGAGGCACAGCGCGGACCAGCGGTTCGACGAACGTGTCCATCATCCGGTTCATTATCTCCCGCATTGTATCAAATGGGTTCACCATCGGCCAGGGTCTGCCGGAAGTCCGCTCCTGACCTTTTTTTGGCTCTTCTGCCATGACGTACCTCCGTTATTTTTTCTAAACTTAGTTCTCCATCGGGCGCCTTTCAAGCAGTCACGAGAAGGGCTAGGCTTCATACTGCACCTCATTCGGTAGATTTGACACATTCTCGGGAAAGCAGCGGTCCCGGTAGCGTTTGCCCTTGTGGGGCACGGGGAGCGGCCCACTGACTGGTTCAAAAAGACAATCGCCCTTATCATTGACCCGCACGGCCCGGAGGAGTCCTTCCCTCGCAAATCGTTTGGCCGTGGCAGGATGGACCTTCAATTGCGCGGCTATCTCCCTGCTCGTAAGCCATCCTTCTTTTCGGTAACGGTCCCGCATGTTGTCGATCCCATACGCGAAGCGGATTGACTTTATTATCTTGGGGGCGAACCGTCTGCCTTTGCCCGAATGGAGGTCCCGGATATTGAGGGTCTTCGCGATCTCGCGGTCCGTCTCATGTGGCGCGAGGGCCCGGACCATCTCGACGATTGACGGTGGGGTGCGCACCATGTCGGGTGCGTTGAGCGGCAGTGGCCTTGTCACCGTGGTGGTGGCGCCCCCCTTCCAGCGGATATCGATTCGAATCATGGGAGCTTCACGGGTGAGTGTGATGTCTTCCACGAGGAGGCGGAGCATTCTCTTCTTGTCCCTCGCGGAGGTCCTTGGATCCTTCCATACCCGGGGCAGATCCCGTGCGAGGGCCTGGATGCGTTCCCTGTCCTCGGCAGTGGGTTCGGAAGAATCCTGCTTCATCTTCCGATAATCCTCTTCCGCCTGGCTTAAAAGGGAGAGCTTTTCGTTCCACTGCCTCTCGAGCGTGTCCGCGACGAGCCTGTTCTCCGGCCTCACGAGCATGTACTGCCGTCGTGCGACCTCGGCCTCTTCGCGCGCCCGCTCGATAGTGGCCCGGCGGATGCGGTCAACTTCCGCCTTCCGTGTTCTGATCTCTTCAAAGACCTGGAGTGCTACTTCGAGAGAGGCGGGACTCGCCGCGTCAAGGATCACCTCCCCCACCGCGTCGTCGAGACCTGTTCCGGGAACGATCTGGCAGGGGTGCCCGGCGGCAGTCTCTATGCTCTGTCTTTGGCATACATAATTGGGAACCGGATGCCCGCGGCGGACGTAATAGCGCACCGTCATGGACCTGCCGCAGACGCCGCAGAGCACGATCCCCTGAAGAAGCGCGACACCCTCCCGGGCCGGCCTTTTCGGGCGATCAATCCCGTACCCGTTTGCGTTGTCCCTGAGCACGGCCTGGTTCGCCTCGAACTCCTCCCAGGATAGGTATCCAGGATGGCTGTCGGGAAGGAAGACGGTCCATTCCTCGCGGGGGAGCTTCCGGTACCTGATATGGCCGGCGCCCTTTCTCTGCCTCGTCTTGCCAAAGACATAGGCGCCGGCGTACCGGGGGTTGTGGAGGATGCGAACAACCTGATGATGTTCCAGGGGACAAAACACAACCTCGTCCCGGACAAAGCGGTGGGGAAAAAGAATGCCCTCGGTGGAGAAGTGCTTCACGACGCGCTCTGCCGAACCCGTTCGGCGGAAGGTCTCGAAGAGGAGGCGCACCGTGTCCTGGATCTGTCGGTCAGGATCGAGGGCGAGCTTCTCGCCGTCATGGACAAAACCGATGGGCGGGCGCACCCAGAGCTCACCCCTTCGGGCTTTGTTGAGCATCCCGCCTAAGAGCCGCGCTTTGAGCATGTGGAGCTCCGCCTCGCTCATCGTGCCCTTTGAGACCCAGAAGGAGGCGGTCGTTGAAGGCCGAGGGGTCGTAGATGCCGTCCTCGTCGAGGATGAGCGCGTCAGAGAGCGCGCATATCTCCAAGAGGCGGTGCCAGTCCGTCGAGTTGCGGGCAAGGCGTGATACCTCGAGTCCCATGACGATGCCCACCCGCCCCAGGCCCACATCCGCCACCAGGCGCTGAAAGCCGCTCCGTTCCGCGGTCGCTCCCGAGACGCCGAGATCCTCGTCGATCACGACGATCCGGTCGCTCGCCCACCCCAGGGCCTGGGCTCTTCGCTTCAAGTCATACTGCCGTGCTCTCCCTGTTCTCCTAACACCTGGTGGAGGGAGGACTGGCGGATGTAGAGATAGGCCAATCGGGAAAGATGCGTTGCCATTACCTTGTTCATCATATACCTCCCTGCATGCGAGCACCATGTCGGCGAGAAGCCTGACAAGATCCGACGAAAGGGGACGGGGGGAATCCTGAACACCGGACGAAGTCCTTTGCGACGGCGTGAATGCCGAGAGCGCCTCCATCCATGCGATCATGCCGCGGGATAAAAACAGTGCCAGACCGCGTCCATCCTCGATGGCCTCCTGACGGAGGGACTCGTAGTGGCGGCACACGATATCCGAATCGATCACTCTTCCCCCTTCCCGGGTCGTTTTTTTTTGCGCCGGATCAACGCCCTGTCGATGGAACGGGGATTGATCCTGATACCGAAGCGCGCCTCTACCGCTTGGTCCACCTTCTCGTGAGGTGCCGCCGTCTCGCGCCACGCCTCCACGAAGTCGAGGACCTCATCGGTGCACTTGTGGGCCCGCTTGGGCCCCTTCTTCTGGGGAAGCAGGCCCGCGACGCCATGTGCCTCGAAGGCGGCCTCCGTCTCGTAGAAGGCCTGCCTGCTCATCCCGAAGGAGGAGGCCACTTCCGTGACCGGCCTCGCATCCGCCCTATGGCGGCGGAGCATCTCGTAGCGCACTTGGACGAGGTCCCGTGGGTCGAAGAACTCGTGGTTCTCAAACGCCTCGTCCTTGACCGCCTCGGGATGGGGGTGGAGCGCCCCCTTCTCCTTGAGCGCCTCGGTCTTCGTATCCTTCCTTCTCATTGTCACCACTATTATATACATGCATCACCGTTGTCAAGCACTTTTATCTCTTCTGCCCATTTTATTTTGACTTATTGGGGATATTATGCCGCACATCTACTCACCACCATGGGGAACACTTTTTTCATCTGGACGTAATACAGGTGACACGATGGACGAAATCAGGTTGACACCAGTTTCTGCGACTGCCGAGACGAGATCGGCGAGGGCGAGCAAGTCTTCCACCCGGAACAGAGACCTGCCACGACCTACCGTGTGGTAGGGATCGGGGGGAAGGAAGTCCGTCCAACTCACCGGGACTGAGCGGGGAGAACCATCGGGGAGCTTGAGGGTGACCCTATCCTCTCCCCAGAGCTGCTTCGCGACGATGAAGGGAAAGGATTGCCCCCGGAGGGGGTGGAAGGGGTGAGTGATGCGGACCTGTCGTTCATCTGACGGATGACATGTAGTTGATGACTTTGTCCAAAGTGAAGGTCTATTGCATAACCCGGTATGTAAGGATAGAATTAGGGGTGAGAAAAAGATTGGGGTGTTGCCGGTGCATGAGACCATAGCGGTAGTCGACGATGAGGCTGACATTCGTGAACTGGTGTCTCTGCACCTGAAGAACAATCATTTTGCCGTAAGGGGGTTTTCGGACGGCTCAAGCTTCCTGAAGTACATCGAGACAAGTGTCCCCGGTCTCGTTGTACTTGACCTCATGCTTCCCGACGTGGACGGGCTTGAGATCTGCAAACAGTTAAGGCGGAGAGAGAACACCAGGCATATTCCGGTCATAATGCTTACCGCGAAGAGTGAAGAATCCGATACGGTGATCGGCCTGGAACTAGGGGCCGATGATTACATCAAGAAGCCTTTTTCGCCCAGAGAACTCGTGGCGAGGGTCAAGACCGTGCTCAGGAGGGCCGGTGCCTTTCGGGAAGGACCGGCCAGGATCGAGATAGGCGGTGTGAGCATTGATGCCGAAAAATATGAGGCATCGGTCAACGGGAAAAAGATCGATCTTACGGCAACCGAATTTCGAATCCTTCAGCTTCTTGCGTCCCGGAAGGGCAGGGTGTTCCCGAGGGAACAGATCCTCGATGTTTTGTGGGGCAACGAAAAGGTGGTGACAGACAGGACCGTGGATGTGCACATAAAACACCTCCGGTCGAAGCTCGGCCCTGCATCGGGTCTCATCAAGGTCGTCAGGGGGGCAGGATACAAGCTGGAAGAATGAGACGTTCTATATTCAGCAAGATATTTCTCGGGTATCTCATCGTCGTCTGCGTACTCGCCGGTCTCATACTCGTTTTTTCACTTCGTGCCATTAAGGACTTCTATCAGGAGATGGTCGCCAATGAGCTGAAGAACGTTGCCGTGCTCATGGGGACCGAGGCTTCCTCGTTCATCGAGAAAGGGCGTTTTGATGAACTGGACCGGCTCGTCAAGAGGTCGGGGACTAGGATCCACACCCGTATTACTTTCATAGCCCCGAATGGTATTGTTCTCGCTGATTCCGACGAAAACCCGAAGACCATGGAGAACCACAGGCAAAGACCGGAGGTGATGACAGCGCTCCAGGGCAAGGTGGGAACATCAAAAAGATACAGCAGCACGGTGAACAAAGAAATGCTCTATGTCGCGGTCCCGGTTGAAAAGGGCGACAAAACCATAAGCGTGGTGCGGACAGGCCTTTTTCTCAAGGACATTGAAGGGCTTTTGGGAAGCCGGAGCCATGAGGTCATAAAGATCGTCCTGGTCATCGTTTTGCTCACCCTCGTCGCTGCCCTGCTCATTTCCAACAGTATAGCAAAACCGGTACGGCGACTGACAGACGCCGTGCGAAAGGTGGCGGAGGGAGACCTGAGCGTCCGGGTCCTGCTCAAAAACAAGGACGAGCTTAAGGCTCTGGCCGACGGCTTCAACAGGATGAATGAGAGGATGGAAGGTATGTTCTCCGAGCTGAGCGGGCAGAAAGAAGAACTTGACAGTATCGTGGGATCACTCCAGGAAGGACTTGTCGTGGTCAACAGGGAGGGGCGGATCATCCGCGCAAATGAAAGCTTCGTGAGGATTGCCGGAGGGGAACCGGTGAAAGACCGGTTCTTCTGGGAAGTGGTGAGAAGACCGCAGTTCATCGAGTTGATGGGACAGTCCCGGGATGAAAAGAAAAGTTTTGTCAAAGAGGTGCCTTTGGGGGAACGCACCTATCTGTGCAGTGTTACCTTCACGAGACCGCACGGGGAGATTATCGCGGTCTTTCATGATATTACCGAGATCAAGAATGTAGAACGGGTAAAGAAGGACTTCATAGTGAATGTTTCCCATGAACTCCGTACCCCCCTTACGGCAATAAAAGGTTTTGCGGAAACATTGCTGGACATGGTGGATGACCCGAGCAGGAAGTATGTAGAAATCATAGAACGGAACGCCAACAGGCTCGCGAATATTGTCAACGATTTGCTTCTTCTCTCGAACCTCGAGGAAAAGGGAACCGTGGACCGGGAAGCAGTCGATTTCCGGAGGCTGATCGACCAGACGGTAAAGCTGTTCGAACAGCGCGTGAAGGAGAAGGATCTCTCTCTTGTTGTTAACGTCAGGGATGGCACGCCCCCGGTTAAAGTCGATCCCTTCAAGATCGAACAGTTGCTCATAAACCTGCTCGATAATGCAGTAAAGTATACCGAGCAGGGGGAGATCATCGAAGTACGGGCAGATGTCGAAGGCCGGTCCCTGGTCTTGCGCGTCAGGGATACCGGCATAGGCATACCGAGGGAGGATATTCCCCGCATCTTCGAGCGCTTCTACGTGGTCGATAAATCTCGGTCGCGGAAATCGGGCGGCACGGGCCTCGGCCTTTCCATAGTGAAACACATCGTGCTGTTGCACGGCGGGACGATTGAGGTCGACAGCGCGCAGGGAGAGGGCACGATGTTTACCGTCAGGCTGCCTGCCGACGATCCTGCCTGACACCCTCCTTTCCCTGCCCCCCTTGCACTCCTCTCCTTGAATACTTAACCAAAACTTAACAGAGTGTTCATCAAAGCTTAATCGACGTGCAGTATCTTGTCTCAATAGTTTGCAGGACGAAGCCGAAGGGGTTCACCAGTCGAACGGGAGCGGAACAATCTTTGTGTTCAGGATTACGCAGGTAACAGAGTGATGAAGTGATGCGCGAACCGGAGCCGTTGAGGGAAAAAAATCAGCAAGGGCCAATAACGGAAACGCGGCAGCGGGTACCACTCCCCCACCCCGCCCGCTCCACCCTCTCCCGTGCCCTCGCCTACCGCCGGGGCCTCTCGGAAGCCTCCTTCC
>MVRP01000041.1 GCA_002067405.1 Syntrophorhabdaceae bacterium PtaU1.Bin034
GAGCCTCACGACGTCCGATTTGAGCGGGACGCCGGAAAGAACGAGTTCTTCCTCTATATCGCTCTGGATGTCTGCTGGCAACAGAAAACTGAGGTCTCCGTGGCGAAGCCGGAATACGAGAGAGGAATTGTTCAGGTCGTTCAGGGGCATATGCTTGCCTGGATGAAGGACGTCAAGGGTGAAATTGCGGGTCTGAAGGCCGTCACCCCTTTTCCACACCAGATGCGGTACCCCTTTCGACCTCGCAATCGTCATCAGTTCCCGAAAATTCCGCTCCTTGGGAAAGTAGCCCGATGTCACCACGTGGGAAACAGTGAAGTGTTTGAGCACATGAATCAGGCCTCCTATGTGGTCCGTGTGCGGATGAGTGTTGATAAGGTAATCAATGTGGCCCACTTTTCGGTAAAGCAGGAACGGCGTGATCACGTGTTTGCCCATGTCGAAATCCGATCTCGGATAGCCCCCTCCGTCGATAAGAATCCTCTTGCCTCCCGGCGCTTCTATTAATGTGGCGTCACCCAATCCCACATCGATGAAATGGACCCGCAGGTCGTCGTTGTAGCGCAACCGGTAGTCGGAGTAAGCCTGGACTGCGGCAAGGGGGATCAAAACAAAGAAGAGGATTCCCGCCACCCGCCTGTGGGATACATAGAGGAGGGCCGGAACAAGCGCGTAATAGATGAGGACCTCCGAAAAAAAGGGCCGTATTACAGGGTAGAGATAACCGAAATCGACGGACCGGAGGAGCCTGATATTTATCTCGACGATAGTGCCGGCAAAAGCGAGCAGGTGATGGGCTGCGGGGAAAGTCATGCCTATAAGGCTCAATGTCGTGGCGCCGACGCCTATGAGCGGGATCGTGATGAGATTATGGAACACGCAGAAGGGATTTATTCCGTAAAAGTAATAGATCACGATGGGCGCTGTCCCCAGGGTTGCTGCGGCCGTAGAGAGGACAGTCGAGACAGACCATCTCAAGAGACTATTCCTGATCTTGATCATAAAAGGAAAGAGCTTCTCCATAAACATGACGATAAAGAGAAGGCTCATGAAGGTGAGCTGAAAAGAAGGCGCAAAAAGCGAATGGGGATAAAGAAGAAGGATGATCAGCGCGGCCAGGGCCAGGGTGTTGTAGAAATGTCTCTCCCGTTCAAGGAACAGGGCAGCCATAAAAACGGCGATCATTATCGTTGCGCGAACCACCGAAACGCCTGCGCCGGCGACCAGCATGAACAGGAACGGGAAAGGAATGGTAAGAAGCGAGGCGTACCGTGTATCCCGTCCCGAGATTCGTAAATACCTAATTCGCCGGAGCCCGCCCCGGCTGAGGAAGAAGAAAAATCCCGAGATAATTCCTACATTGAAGCCTGATATTGCAAGCACATGAGAGGTGCCTGTACGGAGGAAAAGGTTATTCTTGTCCTCAGGTATCGATGCCCTGTCGCCGATGGTAAGGGCTTTAAGGATATCTGCGTGTGGCGCCCCGGAGTTCTCTATGTTCTGTTTGAAATACCGCCTGATTCGCGCAACAGGATCACGGCCGTTCGTTGCCGACAGGACAACGCCTTTGATCTCGTATGACACCCCTTCTAACCTCTTCAGCCACTTCCACGACATGGTACCCGGATTCTTGAAGGAAGGACGCAGTTCCCTGATCTTTCCGAACAGCCTTACCACCTGAGACGTTTCAAGATTGAGTGGGGACAGAAGCGCTACCCGCATGCCCTTCAGTTTTTCCGGCCTGGTGAGTGCCAGGATCTTCGAGCGGGACGAGCTCTCGACTACAGTGCCCTCATAGATGTCGTTTTCTCCCGCTTCATCCGGTAGCGTGGGTAGTATGTTCCCTGTGCTCACAAGGCCAAGCCTTAAAGCGCCGGAAAGCATGAAGCAGACGATGACGATCAGGCTGAAGACTTTATGTCTGGAAACAAGAAAGGGCAATGTAGCGGCCAGGCCAAGAGCGACAAGAAACGTGTAGACCAGAGGCAGGGGATGGAACGCCTGAAGACAGATACCTGTGCAGTAGGCGAGAACCGAGGCTACGAACAAGCTGAGGCAACACCCTCCAGGTAGGCGCGAACGTTCTTCCCCAAGTCCTCGATATAGTATCCGCCTTCAAGGACGGAGAAGAAGTGCGGATGAGACGAGGAGAGCATGAAACCGATCTGTCTGAAATCTTCGGTAAGAAGGAGGCCGCCCCAGTCCTTCACGTAAGTATCGAATCCCGCGGAGCAGCCTATCACATCGTAGCCTGCCGCGTCCGCCACAGCCTCCTTGAGCAGGCGGGAGAACTCGTCCCTCGTATAAGCCTCGATGTTCCTGAATGTGACCCTTCGGTCATCCTTGAAGATGTCCGAGGTCCCGTTGCCGTAATGAAGATCGATGTCGATGATCAAGGCCGACCGGATAGCATCCGAAGCAAGAAGCCTGGCTACGGCGAGGGCCATGTTATTGAAAAAGCAGAAGCCTCCGTTAAAGTTGCGACCTGCGTGATGGCCCGGTGGTCTGACAAGCGCAAAAGCCGGAGATTCAAAGCAGGCTTCCGCAGCCCTTATCGCTCCTCCCGCAGCCAGGGAGGCCACTTCAAAAATCTCTGACCCCTCCCTTTTTACCGATTCTACGAGAGATGGGCTGTGACAGAGGAGCAAGTCGGCGTAGCTGCATTGTGGCGGCTCTACAAAGTGGACAATATCCCGAATCCGGGAATGGATTGTTGAAATCCTGTCAGGGCTCTCACAGTCGACGGTATCGTACTGTTTAAGGAACTCATCTCTGTAGATTACTTTAACTTTGTGCATAAGATCACTTGACTTTCTTGTCCTGATTTAGGTAGATTACCACTATTATGCGAGGATGAGAACAATATTATGGAGGATGACAAATCAGTAAATGTCGGAGAAACGATAAAGGCATTCCGGGAAGAAAAACATATGTCCCTGCGGGTGCTTTCGAAGAAGAGCGGCATCTCGGCCAATGCACTTAGTCTCATAGAAAGAAGCAGGACTTCCCCCACGGTCACCACGCTCATTGCAATAGCCAGGGCATTCAATATCTCCGTAAATGATTTTTTCCAGGACAAGGGCAAGGGAAAGAGTGGCTTCGTGGTATACAAAGGCGGGAACTCGAGTCCTGAGAACGCCATAGAGGCTATGGCGACCAACCTGAAGAGCCAGAACCTGAACCCTTTGTTCTTACGGTTGGCCCCGAACGAAAAGTTCAGGAAGGACGTTTGCTTCCATCCCGGTGATGAGTTCATATACTGCCTTTCCGGAGAGATAGAATGCGAAATCGGCGGAGACAAGATAAAGCTGGATGAGGGGGATGCGATCACCTACAAGGCAGAGATCCCCCACCGGATCAAGAGTACATCGCCGAAGGGAAGCAATGTTCTTGTGGTGTTTGAAATAGGTCGTCTTACCTGAGAAGGCAAGAACCTGCTACTCTACTTGTTGGCGAGCAGGCGTCTCAACTGTTGGATTTCAGCCTTCACCGTTTCGGCTCTTTCTCCGGGAGGTTCGACCTTTAAGAAGTCTTCCCATGCCGCAACCGCTCCTTCGAGGTCCTTCTTGTCGTTCTGGAGCACCACGCCGAGATTGAATCTGCTGTTCCTGTGCCCCGGATCGATCCGTGCTGCTTCTCTAAACTCTTTGATGGCCCTGTCGTAGTCTTTTACCGCCCTGTACATGATACCCATATCGGTTCGCACATCCGGGTTCCCGGGTTCGAGAACGAGGGATCTTTCGTACGCATCGATGGCCTTTTGGGGCTGATTTGAGTCAAAATAAAGATTGCCCAGCTCTACAAGGGCCCGAGCGTTTTTAGGCTCCTTCCGGACGATTGCCTCAAGTCGGTTTATTTCGTCTGTGCTCACCGGTTGAGAAGATCCTTCCACAGGCATGTTGACGTGAGCGGTGCCCCCGTGCTCCCTGGCGTAGAATTTTATGCCGCTGATTGCCCCTGCAAGGAAGCCCGCAACAAACGTCACTATAATGACAATGATGACCGTTTCTTTCTTCATGCCCTAATTTACGACTTTTGCGGTGTCCTTGCAAGAACCAGCGCAGTGCGGCAGGAACCCCGACCAACCGGCAGGTCGATTCGCCGTCCTTAAGGGCTAATGCCACCTCATCACCACGGCGCCCCAGGTCAATCCCGCCCCGAAGCCTGCCAGCACCACCACGTCGCCCTTCTTGATCCGGCCGTTCGCCAACGCCTCATGAAGTCCTATGGGGATAGATGCAGCGGATGTGTTGCCGTATCGATCTATGTTCACCATGAATTTTTCCATGGGCAGGTCCATTCTGCGCGCCGCCGCGTCAATAATCCGCAGATTGGCCTGATGGGGGATGATGAGCGCAACATCTTCCCTGGCGATCTTTGCCAGTTCCAGGGCCTGCTCCAGCACCTCCGGCAGCATCCGCATGGCAAATCGAAAGACCTCCTGGCCATCCATTTTTACCTTATGCATATTGGCCGCAATATTCTCTGCAGTTACAGGCATGCGGGTCCCGCCGGCGGGCGTATACAGATGCCTGAGGCCTGATCCGTCAGCGCCGAGGCACATCGACAAAATGCCTTCCCCCGGTTCGGCCGACCGCAGCACAACGGCGCCTGCCCCATCTCCGGTAACGATGCAGGAGCCTCGATCCCCCCAGTTTGTTATCTTGGAAAGCACCTCTGCCCCGATGACCAGTACGGTTCTGTATAGCCCGGTTGCAATAAACTGGCTTCCTATAACCAGGGCATAGATGAAGCCGGAACAGCCTGCCGCTACGTCAAAGGCAGGAGTATTTTTCATTCCCAGTTGTTCCTGAACAATGCAGGCGGTTGCCGGCACCGGCACATCAGGGCTCATGGTGGCCAGGATGATCAGATCGACCTCTGCGCGGTCGATCCCTGCCTGAGCCATGGCCCGTTCGGCAGCCAGAACACCCAGATCGGACGTTGCCTGAGAGGGATCGGCAATGTGACGCTCCCTGATGCCTGTCATGGTCCGGATCCATTCGTCGCTGGTATCTATTTTCCCGGCCAGTTCGTGATTCGTCAACACGGCATCCGGGATGCAGACTCCGACGCCGGCTATCCGCGCATTGATTTTTTCCATGGGCATTTTATTTTCCTCTTCTCCGGCCAATTCTATGAGTCGTCGCGCTTTTGCCTCTCCCGAACCGTTTCACTGTCCGACTGGATGAATACGATCAACTCTTTGGCAATCCGCGTATAAACCTTGGTCTTCCCGTATTCCGGGTCACTTCCGGACAATCGCTGCATAAGCACGCCGTCTGTGCCGAACCAGCGTGGAGCCAGCCCGCCGAAAAAGAAGCCGTGCTCCCGCAAAACCTCAACCGCCGCACTGATATGAGGGTCGGCCGTATTCAGGGTAACCTGAAGACTGATCACCTGCCGCTGTCGCGATTTGTCCAGGATGTTCTCTACCGATGCAGCCCAGTCGCCTCCGATCGTCGGGATGACGACTTTCCACGTCCGGGAGGAAGCGTAGTATTTTTCCTCCAGTTTTGTCGCCCCGTTCCTCGGCAATGGAGCCGTAGAGGCAAGGAAGGTCCGTGGGCGCAACGCGCTCGCGATTCGTCGCAAAATCCCTTCGTAGTGGACGGGCAGATATTCGGGCTCCAACGGGTCAGTCAACTCGTTAAAATTGAGCACGCAGGAGACCCGTGCAGTACCCGCTTTGTTGCTCTTTCCGTCCTTGAAGCTGTCGCCGTCTAACTGATCGAGCTCGAGGCCGCAGTCGATCATGCCGGCCTTGGCCATATTCACTTGCGTGAAATAATGACAGCACACCGCTTCTCCGAAGATCCCGTCGGCATCGGCTGTTCCGGGCAAAAGAAAGTCAAGATAATGCCCGACCAGGTATGATGAAAGATTCGTGCGGGCGTGATCCGGGTGAACTATCATATTCCCCACTTCCCACAAACGGGGATTGAAGGAGGACCTGAACATTGAAATATATCCGGCCGCACGCCCCTCCCGGTCGAACGCCAGCATGGAGAACAGACGTCCGGCACGGATTTCTTCCCACAAAACCTCGGGTTGATAGACATCCTTTACATGGAAGTCTTCGCCGTACATGGAACGAAAGACCGATCCCACGTGATGCGCGTTTGCTGCATCCACCGCGACGATCCGGAATAACGCGCCAGGTATCAGTTGTCTCACCCCGCCAGGCGCTTGTCGAAATATTCCACGGCATCCCCGATCGTCTTAAGGCTCTCTGTATCTTCTAAAGGTATCTGAATGGCAAAAGCGTCCTCTGCCAATACCATCAACTCCGTGAAATCGAGCGAATCAAGATTCAGGTCATCGACCAGCAATGCCTCGGGCTTCAGGTCGGCAGGGGAAATATTCTTCTTCTTGAGTTCCAAAATAAGCTCGCACACTTTTTCCGTAGTTGTCATATCCATCATTCTCCCTTTATTGTATTTGATTTGCTATAAAACGCCGATTCCGGGCGTATACCCCCAACATGACTAAGTGTGCCCCAAAACGCTTTTCAATTGCAAGCCAAGAATTGATGATTGCACCCGTATACCTATCTGATCCGTACGCCCTTCTTTAGCTTGACCAACTCCGTTGCCGTCTGATATATAAGGGTATCCGTGTTCGACAGGCAGGAGAACTTAGAGATTGGGACTCGCATCGGAGGGCTTATGAATCGATCGCTTCACCAGGTGTCGCTAAAAACGTACCTGGAAACCCCGTTTCTGCCCCTCGTGCTTTCTTTTGCAGAGGAATCGACGAAGGCCTTCGGACTGGGCCTGATCGAGACGGACAAGGTGCGACTTGCCTGCGAGGAGATATTTCTTCACCTGTCCAGGATAGCCCAGACCACAGGGCGGCCACTTGAGATAGAAGCGTCAAACCACCTTTATTATGCCGAGTTACGGTTTTTGTTCGATTCTCTCCACTTCGATCCTTATGCCTTTAACCTTACCGCGCACATTACGCCCGATGAAACGGGGATGGATGATCTCGGTTTACTGATAGCCGCGCGGTCGGTCGATCGCCTTTACATGCAGCACGGCCAAAGAGAAGGCTCCGGTCTCGTGTTGGTAAAGGAAAAGGAGTACGCCGAGGGAATGGACGACGCTCCTCATCACGAGGCCCCGCTCGATCATTTTACGGTGAGGACGCCCGATGCAGAGCTGCTCAAGCGGTTCGCGCGGGGTATCCGCCACTCATACGATGTTCCGTTCTATCCTTCGGACTACCGCTATCCGGCGAAAGTGGCAGACATGGTCACAAGCGGGGATTACCATGCTGTCGTGGCAGTAGGGACGGGGAAACAAGCGGGGCAGATAGGGGGAGGAGTGGTATGGAGCGCAGTCGGGAAGGGGATGATCGTTTTTTTCGGGCCCTACGTGTTTGATAAAGGCTTGGGCGACCGGATCGCCGTATCTCTTATCGACAGTTTTCTTAACCACATAGCCAAGACCGAGGCGACCTTTGCCATCACGATGTACGGCACTCCGCAGTTGCCCCGCGATTACTTCGAGCTTCTCGGCACTATCGACTACCAACCTTCGCAGGGACATACCGGTTCCCGTCCATTCTACTACAGGCAATTAAAAGAGGACACGGGATGTCAGGTTTGGGCCCACCGCGAACTCGAACCGTTTCTCAGAACGGAATATTCGCGACTTTTTCTCCCGAGAGAGATCCTGACGGTAACCTGGGAAGGGGAGCAAAGGCAGCCTCATTCAGTCTTTACGGCTCGATTCGACCGCTCTCGGAAGACTGTTCGTCTTCGTCCGGTCCTGGACGGGGAAGACGCGGCAAGCAACCTTGCGGATCACGTGAGGCTGCTTATGGGAGAGGGTTTCGGCGATATATTTCTTGAAATGGATCTCGGGCGCTCGTGGCAGGGTCTTCTGGCCCCGGCCCTCCTTCAAAATCGCTTCGTTCCTGTTTTGCTTTTGCCCAATGCCGGCCGGGGAGACGTGGTTGTCTTCCAGCACAAGCAGCCATAGTATGTCGAATACTGCCCTTGACCGGCTGGTCCCGGAATACATCAAGAACTTTGAGGCGTACATCCCCAGTAAACCCGATGCCGAGTTGATGAAACTTTTCGGCTGCGACCGCCTTTACCGGCTCAACAACAACGAAAACCCTTTCGGACCGCCTCCTGCCGCCCAGGAAATTATCAGGCGTTTTCCGCCCCCTCGCGCCGGTCTTTACCCGAGCGGCGATTCATATTACATGCGTCAGAAACTGGCGGAAAAATTCGGGCTTCATCCCGATCAGTTTCTGTTCGGCAACGGGGCAAACGAGGTGATAGCCTTTGTTATCAAAGCGTTCTGTCAGGAGGGCGACAATATAGTCACCGCGGATAAGACATTTGCGGTCTATGAGTGGGTGGCCGAATTCTCGGGTTTCAATGCCCGCCTTGTGCCGCTCAAGGAATTCGGCTTTGACGATGAGGCCATGCTCGCAAGTATCGATGGGAGGACGAAGATACTCTTCATCTGCAATCCCAATAATCCCACGGGAACATACTGGTCCAACAACAAACTCCGCGCATTCCTCGACGCAGTCGCGGGTCGCCAGATCGTGGTGCTGGACGAGGCGTATTTCGAGTTCGTGGACGAGGAGGATTACCCGGACGGGATGCGACTTCTGTCAGAATATCCCAATCTGGTTGTCTTCCGGACGTTTTCGAAGATGTACGGGCTTGCCGGCCTCCGGATCGGCTACCTCGCCGGCAGCCTCGATGTGGTCGATATTATCCGGCGCACCTGCGTCGTCTATTCGGTGAATACCGTCGTTCAGGATGCTGCTTTGGCGGCGCTGGATGACGACGGGCACATCTTTCGGACCCGGGACCTTGTAAAAAGAGAGAAAGCCTATTTAAAGGCGGAAGCGGAGGGCCTTGGGCTGGAAGTGCAGGCCGGACAGGGATGCTACGTCATGATGAAGCTGCCGATGAGCGATACCCTTGCTTACCGTAAGCTGATGAGCCGGGGGGTCATGATCCGGAGCATGACAGGATTCAGATTCCCCAATTGGATCCGGGTCAGCATCGGACATCATGAGGCAATGGAGGCCTTTGTGGAATCGTTGCACGCAATTCTTCGGTCGCCGGACCGGGGCGTGGCTTGAGGAAGTAATGGTGAAGATCGGGCAACCGTTTCCTCGGTACGACGCAAGGCCAAAGGTCACCGGGCAGGAGAAGTACGCGGCCGACTATTACGGCCGGGATTTTCTGTGGGCGGGGGCCAAAAGAGCGGGTGTCGCACATGCGCGGTTGAAGCGGGTTGATGCCGCGCATGCGCGACAACTCCCAGGCGTTGTTGCTGTTCTCACCAGCCTCGATGTGCCGGGCTCGAACAGGCAGGGTATAATCCGTCAGGATCAGCCGGTGCTTGTCGACGAGAAGATACGGCACGCGGGCGATGCCGTCGCCCTCGTCATTGCGGATGACAGAGAGACGCTGAGGCAGGCAATCGATCTGATTACCCTTGATGTGGAACCGCTCCCCGGTGTTTTTGACTGGGAAACAGCCCTTTCTCCTGAAGCGCCTCTCGTTCATGAGGATCACTCGACCGGCAACCTGCTCCGGCAGGTGGTGGTGAAGAAAGGGAAGGGGGAAGAGGGCCTCAATGAGTGCGCCCTAGTGGTTGAGGGATCGTTCGAGGTGTCCAGGCAGGAGCATGCGTTTCTCGAAACACAGGCCGGCTGGGCCTTTACCGATGACGACGGGACAATCGTGATCGTCGCATCCACCCAGACCCCTTTCAGGGACAGACTGGAACTGACACGGACCTTCGATCTTGACGTGGACAGGATTCGCGTGATTGCCCCTTATCTGGGCGGCGCCTTCGGCGGAAAAGACGGGATCACCGTGCAGGCGCTCCTCACCCTGGCCGTTCTCCATTCTAATGGAAAGCCCGTCAAGATGTGGTGGGACCGCGAGGAGAGCTTCCTGGCCGGTGTAAAGCGCCTGCCCGGCCTGATGGATTACCGCCTGGGCGCGGACGCGAACGGAGCAATCAAGGCCCTGAGCTGTCGCCTTTACTTCGACAGCGGCGCCTATGCCACCCTTTCTGGAGAGATAATGACTCTCGGCGCGGAACATGCGGGAGGGGCCTACAATGTACCCGACACTTACATCGAGGGCAACTGTATCTACACCAACAACCCCGTGAGCGGACCTTTCCGCGGCTTTGGCGTCCCGCAGGTGACGGCAGCCATTGAGCAGGTTGTTGATGAGCTTGCCGCCAGGCTGGAGATGGATCCCCTGGAATTCAGGATCAGAAATGCCCTGAAACCGGGAGACGAGAACTGCATCGGCGTAAGGATGTCCCATTCTACCTCTGTCAGGGAGTGCCTCCTTCAATTGAAAGACCATCCCTACTGGAAAGGACGGAGCGAATGGAAGAGGTCCGCCGGCGCCTTTAAGCGGCGGGGTGTAGGCCTAGCCTGTCTTTCCCACGCCATGGGATATCCCAAAATAGTGCCGGATCGGGCCGGCGCCAAGATAGAATTGACATCCGAAGGCACTTTTCGTGTTTACGCAGGCATTTCCGACATGGGACAGGGCAATGCAAGCACCTACCTTCAGATTACCGGAGAGGTCCTCGGGCAGGATGAAGCGCATCTGGAGGTCCTCCTTCCCGACACGGCTGCGACCCTTCCGTCGGGTTCGGCCTCCGCAAGCCGCTGCACATACGTTTACGGGAATGCCCTCGTCGAAGCGGCCGGGCAACTGAGAGAAAGGATTCTCGCAAGGGGATCGGTCTTGCTTGATGTCCCGTCATCCGGCCTCAGCCTTGAGCCTGGCTGCATCTGTCACGAAAAGACGGGGAGGAGGCTGCCTCTTGCCGACATCTCTATTGCCCTGGGGGACGAAAGGTTTGTGGAACATTACTATACCGCGCCGGTTGCGCGGGAAAGCTCGGATATTATCTACATGGGCCCCCATGTGCTCTTCTCGTACGGCGCCCATCTGGCGAGAATAGAGGTGGACGAGCTTACCGGCGGCGTGGAGGTCAAAGACTATCTCGCGGTCACCGACGCGGGGCGGATATTAAATCCTCAAACCTTCGAGCAGCAGGTTCAGGGAGGCATCGCGCAGGGTCTCGGTTATGCCCTTACCGAAGAATTCGTGGTAAAGGACGGCATTATCGGGACCGCCGGCCTTGCCACCTACACGATCCCGACGGCGCTTGATGTTCCGGATATGATCTCTCTCACGGTCGATGCTTTTGAGGAGAGCGGGCCTTTCGGCATGAAGGGCGCCGGAGAGATAGGCATTAACGGACCCCTTCCCGCAGTGGCGAATGGCGTGGCCGATGCCCTGGGAGTAAGAGCAGGTTCGGCCCCGTTGACCGCCGAGCGGCTGTATTTCGCCATTCACGGAGAGAAGACGGAATGAAGAGCGAAGAGGTCAGGACGTGAAAATCTCTTTCGTATTGAACCATAAAGCCATTACCGTTGAAGCCGATCCGTCCCGGAGGGTTGTTGACCTGTTGAGAGAAGATCTCGGACTGACGGGCACAAAGGAAGGGTGCGGGACCGGAGAGTGCGGCGCATGCACGGTGCTGATCGACGGCGAAACCCGCCTCTCGTGCCTGATGTTTGTTTCGCAGCTCGAAGGGAGGACCATCCTCACCATTGAAGGGGTGGCGCGGGAAGACGGCGGTGACGGCCTGAGCGACATACAGGAAGCTTTTGTGGACCACGGGGCAGTCCAGTGCGGATTCTGCACTCCCGGCATGATCCTGGCTGCATCCGATCTGTTGAGAAGGAACCCGCAGCCTGATCGCGTGCAGATAAGGGAGGCTATAAGCGGCAATCTGTGCCGGTGCACCGGCTATCAGAAGATTGTCGATTCGATAGAAGCGACAAGCACGGCAAGGAGCCGTAAGAAGGAAGAATGAGGGTATTTTTGCCGGAAACCACTGACGCTCTTTGGGCGCACCTTTGTGAGGAGCCTGAAGCGGCTCTCTACGCCGGCGGCACCGATCTGCTTGTCAAAGTGCGCAGCGGCCTCGTGAAACCATCTGCGCTGATATGCCTTGAGAGGCTGTCGGAGATCCGGGGCGTACGCGAAGAAGGGGAAGAAATCTTTATCGGTGCATGCACCACCCACACGGCCCTCCTGGAAAGCCCCGTCATCGAAAAGCACTTTCCCGTCCTGAAAAAAGCCGTCAGCGTGCTCGGCTCTCCCCCTATTCGTCACATGGCGACCATTGGCGGCAATATTTGCACTGCTTCACCTGCCGGCGACACGCTGCCTCCGCTGTACCTCCTTGGCGCTGAGCTGGAGCTGTGGGCACAGGCAGGCACGAGGCGTGTAGCCCTGGAGCAATTCATCTCGGGTCCGGGAAGGACCGCCATCAGCGGCAACGAAATCCTCGCGGGGGTCCGCCTGAAAAAGGGAGAGGAATTCAACATCCATCATTTCGAAAAAGTTGGACAGCGAAAGGCGCTCGCAATTTCCATTGCCAGTTTGACTGCGCTTGTTCGTGTCACAAGCTCAGGCATTATCGAGAAGATAAGGCTCGCGTGGGGAAGCGTAGGGCCCACGATCGTCACATCGAAAGAAGCGGAGAAGGCGCTTACAGGGCTTCCCCTCACGGTAGAAAGCCTCCGTTGCGCCTTTCCTTTCATTAATGATGCTGTCTCTCCCATCTCCGACATACGGGCGAGCGCGGCGTATCGGAAAGCCGTATCGGCAAATCTCGCGCTTCGGCTCGCGCAATACGGGCCTCGTACATGAAGGCGGAGGCGCTGCGCAGCCACAGCCCGGATGCCGGAGAAAAAAGAGAACGGCTTCTTAATCCGGGGTTCGTCAGTCTCAACATAGTCTTCCTCTTCGGCTCGGCGGCCATGGCCTCTTTCTTTCACCTGCAGCAGTACCTGGGGTCTATCAAGGTGGCCCCTTCCTGGGCGGGCTTCATTATAGGCGCCGATTCCCTGGCGGCTTTCTTCCTGCAACCATTTCTTGCACCTTTCCTTCATCCCGGCAATGCCCGCCGGTGGATGATTGCCGGTCTTGTCGGCATGGCCGCTGCCCTGTTCTCTTACGGGTTTTCGGACAGTCTTTCCGTGCTTATAACGATCCGTATCGTCCAGGGCGCGGGTTTTGTCTGCTTTGTAGCGGCAATGACGGCAGCCATCGTATCTTATATTCCCCCTTCCATGAGCGGCCAGGCATTCGGCTTTCTTTCATTGATACGGCTCGTACCGTATGCCCTGGTG
The DNA here is from genome assembly GCA_002067405.1 of Syntrophorhabdaceae bacterium PtaU1.Bin034. Next base: position 13,222 of record MVRP01000041.1, read on the forward strand.
CCGCCTGCGGTCGGCTTCGTTATGGCCCGCAATGTGCAGTTCCCCGGTGTTCTTGCCGGATTTGCCGTTCTGATGCTTTTATCCATTCCCATTGTCCTTCTTGTCGGACCCCGGTCCCACCTCTCCGGTTCTGACAAGGGCGCCGCGACGCCGGGTTTCGAAGGCTTGTTGAAAAGCCTGCGTAACGGGGCCGTCTGTGCGCTTCTCATGGTGAACATGCTTTTTTACGTGGCCTATACGATAGTCTTTTTCTATATTGCCGGATTCGGACGACATATAGGCATAGAACGCCCGGAGCTGTTCTTTACCATCGCAACTGCGCTCATGATCGCGGTGCGCCTGTGTGCAAGCCACCTGTTCGACAGGCGGGACAAGTTTTCTCTGGCGGTCCGGTGCCTGGCCGGCCTTTCCATTGCCTTTCTCGCCCTTATTTATGCACGGGGTTCGGGTTTCTATGCCCTTGCCGTCGCTTTTGGCCTTGGATGGGGTGTGGTGATGCCCCTTTTAAATGCCCTGGTCTTTGACGTGTCTCTCCCCGCCTTTCGCGGCTTGAATCTGAACCTCACCCTTATTGCCATGCAGGCTGCGTTCTTTCTTGGCCCTCTCGCCGGCGGCTTTATCCTGGGTGTCTGGAGCTATGCCGCCCTGTTTTGTCTGTGCTTCCTTCTGACCCTCATTGCTGTTATACTGCTTGAAATAACGGCCATAAAAAGGAGTCGATCCCAATGAAATCCGAAAGACCCGGCAGTATCGAGTATTCCCTTGACATCTTTCGTCCCGAAGACGGCCCCGGGGTCGCCAGGCTTTTCCGCACGGTCTACGGCGAGGGCTACCCCGTGAAACTTGTGTACGACCCTGACGAGTTGACCGCCGCCTTCAATTCGAGGGAGAACATCCCCGTGGTGGTTCGGACACCCGATGGAGAGATCATTGCCTACCAGGCCCTCTACCGCTCCGCCCCTAATCCGGACCTTTACGAGGCGGGTCAGGGTCTGGTATTGCCCGCGTATCGAGGGATTGGTGTGAGCAGGAAGGTGAATCATTATATGTGTGATGAGATGATCCCCGCCCTCGGCATGGAGGCGGTCTTCGGCGAGGCGGTATGCAACCACACGGCCATGCAGAAATCATGGTCAGACGTAGGGCCTGTCGAGACCGCCCTGGAAGTCGACCTCATGCCCCGGGAGGCTTATACGGCGGAGAAGAGCGCGTCAGGAAGAGTGGCGACCCTGTCCATGTTTCGCCTCTATCGTGAGCGGGCGCAGGTTGTGTACCTGCCGGCCCGATATGAGGAGTCACTGAAATACCTGTACTCCACCCCGGGCATCGGGAGGCAGGATGACTTCTTGCCGGGAAAAGAAGGATTGCCGGACAAACCGTCAGGCCTGGAAATCCAGGTGTTCGATTTTGCCGGGGTTGCCCGGATCATTGTCAACGAGGCGGGAGCGGATTTTGATGACCTGTTTGCCCAAAAGGAGGCTGAGCTGGCCAAAAGGGGGATGACTGTCTTTCAGGTGTGGCTCAAGCTTGCATGGCCGTTCATTGGCAACGTGGTGGAAATTCTCAGGAACCGAGGCTACTTTCTGGGAGGTCTTCTCCCGAGGTGGTTCGGCACCGACGGGATCCTGATGCAGAAAGTGGTCGGACAGCCGAATTGGGACGGTATCCGTCTTTATTCGGAAAGGGCGGAGAAGATCATGGAGATCGTTCAAAAGGACTGGGCCGAGGCGAGCCGGGCCGTAGCCGTGTAGGTTGTTTCCATGAAAGAAGGGCATAAAGAGGTTCGGGGAGAATCCGGAGTGGTGAAACGGGCCGTCGTGCTGTCGAGCGGAGGCATTGATTCAACGACGGCTATGGCTATTGCCATCCGGCAGGGGTATGAGGTCTATAGCCTTACCTTCCGGTACGGCCAGCGTCACGAGATCGAGCTGCGGGCCGCACAAAAGGTCTCGGCCGTTCTCGGGGCCAAAGAGCATATGGTGGTTGACATCGACCTCGGAAAGATAGGCGGTTCCGCGCTCACCAGCCGCGCTCTCGGCGTTCCAAAAGCGAGAAGCAAAGCCGAAATGGAAAGCGGCATACCGGTGACCTATGTGCCTGCCCGCAACACTATTTTCCTTTCCTATGCGCTTGCCTGGGCGGAGGTGCTTGAGGCCTCTCACGTTTTTATCGGGGTAAACGTGATCGACTATTCAGGGTATCCCGACTGCCGGCCCGAATACATACAGGCGTTTGAAGCGATGGCGAATCTTGCCATAAAGGCTACAGTGGAAGGGAGAATGCGGATCGCCATTGAAACGCCCCTGATCTCGATGACGAAGGCCGAGATCATCCGCCGGGGTGTTGAGCTGGGAATCGATTACGCCATTACCCACAGTTGTTATGATCCTTCCGGGGACGGACGGGCATGCGGGGTCTGTGACAGTTGCATCCTCAGGAAGAAAGGGTTTCTGGAAGCGGGTATTAAAGACCCCACACGCTACTTGTGAGCGAATAGAGGTCGACAGAGGTGTCATGGGCATTCGAGCTTTTCTTTTGTCTCTTCTGGTCTGTCTGGCTGTAGCGGCGCCGGTCCGTGCGGAAGAACCGCTGAAAAGAGTGACTTTTCTTCCCCAGTGGAGCCCACAGGCCCAGTTTGCGGGATACTACGTTGCGTACAAGAAGGGGATTTACAGGAAATACGGGATAGAGGTGGATATCCTGGCAGGAGGTGCCCATCGGCCTTCAAGCGAGTACCTTGCCAACGGGAATGCCGATTTTGTCACTCTCTGGCTTTCTTCGGCGCTTCAATCGCGTTCCGGGGGGATAAAGCTGGTAAACATCGGGCAGGTGGTGCAACGCTCGGCCCTCCTGCTTGTCACGAAGAAAACAAGCGGCATCACGCGACCCCGGGACATGGACGGCCGGAAGGTGGGCTTGTGGGGTGGTGACTTCGAGATCCAGCCGAAGGCCTTCTTTAGAAAGCAAAAGATAAATGTCACCATAGTGCCCCAGTCGTTCTCGGTCAACCTGTTTCTCAGGGGCGGTGTTGATGTGGCCAGCGCCATGTGGTACAACGAGTACCACACCATCCTCAATTCCGGGGTCAATCCCGAAGAACTGACTGTCTTCTTTTTCCACGAACTTGGCCTCAATTTCCCGGAAGACGGCATATACACCCTTGAAGAAACCCTTCGCCGTGACCCGGACCTCGCGTGCGCTTTTGTGAAGGCCTCTCTGGAAGGGTGGCTCTACGCCTTTTCCCACCCTGAGGAAGCGGTCGACATCGTGCTCGAATATGCGGCAGCCGCGCGGGTTCCCGCGAATAGGGTGCATCAGAGGTGGATGCTTGCAAAAATGAAGGAATTGATCCTCCCGAAGGCAGGGGATGAGGGCACTGTCGGGGTGCTGAAGCAGTCCGATTTCATGCTCGTCGGCCGGGAGCTGAAGGACGCCGGCCTGATACGGGATATCCCGCCTTTCGAGACGTTCTACCAGGGATGCGTGCAGCATGGTTCGAAATAGGGGAATAGCATTCAAGCTGATCCTGCTTTTTGTGTCCGTGAGCGGCTTTATCTTTTTGTGCGTCCTCGGCTACGGCTACTTCTTTTCCCGCAAAATGATCGAGAAGAACGCGGAAGAGAGCGCGAAGAACCTGGCCCTCGCAACAGTCAACAGGATCGAGACGAACCTCCGCGCCCTTCAAAAGATCCCCTACAGCATAAAGTATCTCATCGAGCTGCATGATCCCGAGCCGAAAAAGCTGATGCCTCTCCTCCAGACAATGGTGAAAAACAACCGGGAAGTCTATGGTTGCGCTGTTGCTTTCGAGCCTTTTGCCTCTCCGAAGAACCTGAGCGCCTTTTCGCCGTATTTCTATAAAATCGGCGATGGCTTGGGGTTCACCGACCTCGGAAACAGCAAGGCAGCCTACTTCTTGTCTGACTGGTATCAAATACCGAAGGAGCTGGACCGCCCTGACTGGAGCGAGCCATACTACGCTGAAGCCTCAAGCGGCGTCCTCATGTCGACATACTCCGTTCCGTTTTATAAGTATAAAGACGGCGCCTCGAGGTTTGCGGGTGTGGTCACCGCAGATATCTCTCTTGAGAAGCTGCAGGAAATAGTCTCTTCATTGAAGATCCTCCACACAGGATACGCATTTCTTATCAGTCAAAACGGCATGATCGTGACCCATCCCAAGAAAGAACTGATCATGAACGAGACTATTTTTGGATTGGCCGAAGAAGCGGGAGACGAACGGCTAAGGCAACTGGGGCGAAGGATGATCAGGGGGGAATCGGGATTCATACCCCTTGGCGCCGGAATACTGGGGAAAGAATGCTTCATGTACTATGCTCCCATTCCATCCAACGACTGGTCGCTCGCCGTGCTCTTTCCACGTTCCGAGCTTATGGCGGATGTGAAGAAGTACAGCGTGATTATGGCCATTCTGATGGTCGTGGGGTTGTCCTCCCTCTCATTCGCCATAGTCCTTATTTCTCGTTCCATCACAGGACCGTTGCGCCGTATGGCAGAGGTCACGGAAAGGATGGCCGAAGGGGATCTGGACGCGGAGCTTCCCGTGATCCGGTCCGGCGATGAAGTGGGGGTGCTGGCGAAGGCCTTTGAACAGATGAGGGTGTCGCTGAAGGAATACATCAGAAAGCTTACCGAGACTATGGCCGCGAAGCAGCGGATTGAGAGCGAGCTGAAGATCGCGCACGATATCCAGATGAGCATTTTGCCCAAGATGTTCCCGCCTTTTCCGGACCGGCCCGAATTTGACATCTACGCCGTTATAGAGCCCGCGAAGGAAGTGGGAGGCGATTTCTATGACTTCTTTTTTGTCGACGACACCCATATCTGCCTGATCATTGCCGATGTCTCGGACAAGGGTGTCCCCGCCTCGCTCTTTATGGCCGTCACCAAGACTCTCATCAAGGCAAAAGCCGGTGTGGGCAGCACGCCCGGGGAGATTCTCACGAGGGTGAACCAGGAACTCTCCAAGGATAACGATACAAACATGTTCGTGACCGTCTTCTTTGCCATCCTCGACGTTGTTACAGGCGAGGTAAATTATGCCAACGGCGGGCACAATCCGCCGGTGATAATGAGGCGGGACGGCACGGTCACGTTCATGGAGAGCGCGAAGAACCCCATGGTGGGGGTCATCGAGGGTGTGCATTATACGACGCTGCGTCTCGCTCTTGGCCCCGGGGAGGCAATCTTGATGTATACCGACGGCGTTACAGAGGCGATAAACGGATCGGGTCATCTCTTCGGCGAGGAGCGGCTGATAGAGGAGGTCCGTCGGCTGAGTGACCGGTCCCTTGAAGGCACGATCAAGGGTTTAAAAGACGCGGTAGGACGTTTTTCAACGGGGGTTCCACAATCAGACGACATTACGATCATGGGCATCCTGTTCAGTGGGCCTTCCCACCGGCATGGCAACGGGGAAAGGTGAAAATAAAGGTGTATTCTTTATTGATGTATGGTACATAAGGTGTGACGAATGGTCGCATAAACAAGTGAAATCAGGAGCCGGAGGTAATTATGCAGGTTGATACAAGAAAAGAGAGCAGCATATCTATAGTGGCGATTAAGGGGAGGATGGATGCCGTCACAACTCCCGAAATTGAAAGCAAGTTGACCCAGCTTGTGAACGGAGGCGAAAAGAAGCTTCTGGTCAACTTGAATGATCTTGAGTATATCAGCAGCGCCGGACTGAGGGCCCTTCTCGCTACGGCAAAGCGGCTCAAAAGCGAGCAGGGAGATATTGCCTTTACAAACCTTGGGGGCCACGTGAAGGAAGTTTTCGAGATCTCGGGCTTCTATTCCATATTCAAAGTCTTTGAATCAACCGAAGCAGCTCTTGAACAGTTCGGGAAATGAAGACCATTTCGACATTATCCTTACCTGCCAGGATAGAGAACCTGGGCGCCTTTATCGCCGGGGTCACGGAAGCGGCAAAAGCAACGGGCTTCAATCCCAGGAAGATTTTCGATATCGAACTCGCTTTGGAAGAGGTGCTGGTCAACATAATAAACTACGCATACCAGGGGAAAACGGGTGATATAGAGCTGTCGTGCAAGTCCGACAACAAGGAATGGTTCATCATGGAAATTGCCGATACCGGCTCTCCCTTCGACGTTCTCTCCGTTCCTCCGCCCGATCTCACGGCCGACATAGATGAGCGGAAGATCGGCGGGCTCGGTATCTTCTTCATGAAGAAGCTCGTGGATGACGTCAAGTACCGGAGGGAAGGGGAGAGGAATGTCCTCGAGCTGAAGATGCGGCTCAATTCCTGATGACAGCCATCTTCGCGTGCCGTTTCTCCTGCTGCCTGCGGGGCGCCGAGTCCCGCCTTAAACATGCGGGGATCACCTCTTGCTTGTTGATTTGCAAAAAGGGGCGCCGTTGGCACGAACCTTTGCTGAAGCATAACAAACATCACACATCATGAACCCGATAACAGACAGGACCAGGAAGCTTGAGTGAGGGAGAGGTTCAACATGAGAAAAGGCAAAACGTTTTATTTTCCTCTTATCGTCATCGCCGGTATTCTGTCGCTTGTCTTTTCCGGCCCCGCTTTTTGCCGGCCCAATGTGCCGCAAGCCGGGCATCAATCACTGATAGAGGGCGAGGATCACCAGGCGCTAAAGGATTTCTTTGCCCGTTACGAGCAGGATAAGGCAAACAGGTCATTGAGCGATCGTGTGAGGCGTATCCTCCTGCGTGCGCTGCCGGAGACGTACAGAAGCCATTGCTCCGAGACGGCGGCCCAGTGCGGAAGATCGGATGGCCGGGCGGCGGGCATATCCACAAGACTGCTCTATGTAGAGAAAATCAAGGACGAAAGGCCAATCCGCTGCCTCATTGCTTACGCATGCTTTTCAAAGGAGAAAGAATCGAACCAATTTCGCGACGAGCGGCTCGCGGCACTTGTGATAGACCGGACTACTTCCCGCCTGACAATCATGCCTGATAATCAGGACGACGAAGCCCCTGCCGGCCTGTCCCGTATACAGATGGAGAAGACGGTGAGGATCGGCGGCAAGGGCGTGATCGGCCTGTCCTTTCAAAGGTCTAATGAGAATCCTTGCGCAGATGCACCGGAAAGAGTGCTCAAGGAAGATAGGGTCTATTTTTACGTGATCAATGACAACGAGGTAAAGCCGGCAGGGTCAGCCTTGAAAAGGCATGAGGAATACGCCGTTATCGACGGCAAGGTTGTTGAAAAGACGGTTTATAACGCCGGCATCGTGTTCAAAAAAGACATGAAGGGCAATATAATCGGTATTCTTGCCCCCTACACGGTAAAGAAGGACGACATCCAGACCGGTAAGGGGCTGACGCGGTACAACTGGAGCAGGGAGAGAGAGGAATTTATAAGGGAGTAAGCGGTTGCCAATGCGCTGGCAAACGATTATTATAAATTTTCAATCCGGATGGTTCCCCGCAAGCCTGCTGCGGCGAGATTCATCTCGAGAAGCCAAAGGAGATGCCATGCAGAAGACACGCTCGCGGCACAAATCGATACGCCGTTGTTGTCTTACCGTTGTAACAATAATGTTCCTGTTCGCTTTTGTCGATCTGCTTTTTGCCCAGCCGGCTGTGAAGAGAAAGGCGCCTGCGGACTTGAGCACGGCCATCGTGCAGGTAGCAAAACAAAACATCCCCGCAGTTGTCCACATCGACGTGATGGAGCGTCAAGAGGTTGCCAATCCTCTTTTCCCTTTCGAGAACGACCCTTTCTTCCGGTACTTTTTTGGAAATCCGAGAAGCCCGAAGAAGTTCAAACGTGAGACAAGGGGTGTTGGGACCGGCATGATAATCGATTCTCAGGGCAATATTCTCACAAACCACCACGTTGCGGGAGGGGCGACAAAGATCGAGGTATCCCTGTCCGACGGAAGAAAATTCCCTGCAAAGCTCGTAGGGAGCGATCCCAAGACCGACCTCGCAGTGATACGCATAACCGCAAAGGAGCCCCTGCCTCACATTACATTCGGCGATTCGGACAGGATGGATGTCGGCGAATGGGTGATCGCAATAGGGCACCCGAGGGGCCTTGACCAGACCGTCACGCAAGGGATCATCAGCGCCAAGCACCGGCGCGGCATTACGGATCCGACCAGTTACCAGGATTTTCTCCAGACTGACGCGGCTATAAACCCCGGCAACAGCGGAGGGCCTCTCCTGAACCTTTACGGAGAGGTCATCGGCGTAAATACGGCCATCGCATCTCAGTCCGGCGGTTCCGAGGGAATAGGCTTTGCCATACCGAGCAACATGGCGGTGCACGTGACGAAGACCATAATCGCCCGGGGTAAGGTGGAGCGTGGCTGGCTCGGTATCGGCGTTCAGGACCTTACGGCCGACCTTGCCAAATCGTTGAACGTGTCCGTCAACAGGGGCGCTGTGGTCAATGACGTAGTGAAGGGCGGGCCCGCAGATCGGGCGGGATTGAAGAAGAACGATGTGATTGTCGCTTTCCAGGGGAACGAGATCGTGGACGGCGGCTCTTTGCGCAACCTTTCGGCAATGACGCCTATCGGCCAGGAGGTGAAGCTGACCGTGCTGCGGCAAGGCAAAAAGCAGGACGTTGTGGTGAAGATAGGCAATCTTCAGGAAGCTGCGAAACATACGGCCGGAACCATCAAAGACCGGCTCGGCGTCGAGGTAAGGGCCATAACGCCTAAAGAGGCGGAAAGGTTCGGCCTTGATCCGAAGCAGGGAGTAGCGGTGGCAAAGGTAGACGCCAAGGGGCCACTGGGAGTCGCCGGCTTTGAGCCGGGAGATATGATCCTTGAGATCAACGGGCAGGCTGTAGCGGGAATAGACGGTTTTATAGAGCTGGCCGGCTCCCTGAGGCCTCGCCAGCGCGTCACGCTCCTCGCCGTCGACCGGAGAACGGGAAACACGGGAACCATTCAGGTAGTGACGAAGTAAACGAAAGGGAGACGGGCAGATCCGTCTCCCTCTTTTCTCAAAAACGTTCGGGAAGGAATTACCCGGCTCGCCCCGGTCCGGAAGAACCGTATTATCGCCTGCCGAAAATGTGAGACACGATCCATGTCCCCTTGCTGCGGGGAGGTTCAGTTCTTTCCGGTCGACCGGCCGTGAGCAACTTTCCCTTGATAAACGGTCTATTTTATGCAAAGAATTTACTGTGCGTCCGGGGAGAGCCGGTTTGCCGGTCGTACGGTCAAGGTGGAGGGGTCATGCGAGTAGCGACACTGGCATTTGCTGTTCTGATAGTTACGGTTTGTTGTGTGGTTCCGGTTTTTGCCCAGACTGCAGGGATCGAAGAAGAAACAACAGGTACGGCCATAACCAAAGAAGCAGTGTGGGGCGCGGACAGGCAAACGGTCCAGACGGCGAGGCAGCGCTGCGCAGAATTATCCGGCAAGCAGGTAGAAGAATGCTTCGCCGATGTCATGGCAAGTTTTGGCGCATCGCCTGAGGCGGTATCCTTTACCAGGTCTTTTGGGGCCGGGGCATTCATTCGTAAATTCAGGGAGACGGGCAGGGTGGATGTGGCCTATATCGTTTATCCGTTCAGGGCGAACGAGAACTACGGTGTGCTCCTTCTGAACGGCGAGCCTCCTATCGTCGATGTGGACGATATCGGGCAGCTTCCAAAAGAAGGTATGGAACAGGACAAGACGTATATTGCGATAAAGAAGTCATATCCGAGGGTCACCCTGTGGCCCGGAGACCGATCCCCCAAACAGTATCCGACGGTCGAAACATCCCCTGACGGAGGGGAAACATTTACCGTTCCCTATACCCTTCGCAACTTTTGCCATGCCTGTGAGGTACTGGGCACCGTCTATTTTGCATTTGATTTTGACAGGGAAGGAAAACTCATTGCCATACGCTTTCTTCGCGTTGAACTTCCTCCCAAGAAGGTCCCCAAATCAGACAGCCGGAAGGACATCGAGCAGGTCCGTTTTGTCGTGATGACGGAAGAAGGAAAAGAGTTTACCGTGAGGCTGAACTCGAATAGGACCACCGGTTATCAATGGCGTCCTGCCGGGCAGATCGACGAACGGATTGTCAAGCTTCTGAGGTCGGAATATGTAACCTATGAAGGCGGTCCGGTCGGGTCGGGGGGCGAGGAGATATGGACATTTCTTGCCACCGGCAGGGGAGATACGGAGATCACGATGGAATATGTGCGCCCGTGGGAAAAAATACCGCATCCGGTGAAGACGGCAACTATCAAAGTGTTCGTGAGGCCGGCATCGAGGTAATACGAGAGCTTGAGAAGATGAGAACGTGAGAGACTGAGAAAAGAAACGCGCTTCTATGTAGCACATCCCCCTCTCTACGTCAGTTCAACGCAAGATCATTCAAGACTTATTACCGTGTGCCTCTTGTCTTTATCGACGATCTCCATCGCCTGACCTTTTTCTTCGTCCGGTGTTTCCATCCAAAGCTCTCTCGGCGCTTCGACACGGTACTCGTGTTCAACGCGCTCCTGTCCTACGGCTATGGTAAGCAAGTCGCCTTCTTCAGGGGGATTATAGGTTACGGAGAGTAGCGGCAGCGTGTATTGGGGATGTTCATGGGGTTTTGTGCCTCCATAGCCCTCGATGCTGATCCTTCTTCCCCGATTGATCTTGTTGAAGTGGTAGATGATGCGCGGCCATTGGTCGGGGGGTACCGGTGATATCTTTTCGAGCTTCCGATGTACCATATTGACTCCTTTCCTGTGTGTCGTTCATGAAGCCTTGCAGATAGTGGTCTTCTGGAGTAAATTTCGTCATTTCAGTTGCTTGTGTCAATGCTGCTGCCTTTGGTTCCCGATGCTCAAAAAAAAGATGGCCGGAAATCCCGGCCATCAAACCCTGTGTGAGGGAAGCTTCATAGACCGATCACCAGCTCATCCCTCGGGTAGGTTACGGTGAACTCAATATTGATCTGCTTCCTGGCCCCGGGCTCGATCTCCAAATCCCACACATAGACGCCCTGGCGGCCCTGATAGGCTTTTTCAGACGCTTCGGGCGTGACCTTGAGGTCTTTTACCTCGATCCGGTCCGTTTTTGAAACCGGAATCGTGTCTATAATCCTGATCGTTACCGGCCGGTCCTTCAAATTCTCTGCCGTTATTTTGTAAGCCATATCGCGCACGACGGTGTTTCTCTCGAATCCCCAGGATGTCTCCTTGAGCTTGTCCCGCAAGGTTTCTCTCGCTACCTTTACCTCGCGGTCCGCCCCGAGATTCACTTGAAAGTCTTCTCCCGCCTTCTTTTCCGCGATGAAGGTCTTCCCTACGAACCTTCCGGCGAAGTAGGCGTTCATGAAACCGCTTAAAAGCTCTTTGTCGGCGCTCGCCCTGCACACAAGAAAGGTCAGCGGATTTGCCTTCGGCACTGCATAGTAGGAGAATTGTCCGTCAAGCTTTCTTGAAAAGAGGGGCACCATCGTTTCCTTGTCCCTCGACTCCACAGTCACTTGCATTGGCAGCCGGTACTCAAAAGAAAGAGGTGTTTCCGTCTTTTCGGCAAAAGCGAGCTCGGCTTCCCGTTCCCGGGCCAAATCCTGGCGGGCCTCTGCCGTTATCGGCGCGGACACCCCTGCCGTTGCCGGCATGCTTCCCGCCTTCCTCATCATCGGCCTGGGTCTGCTGATATCAAGAAACCAGCTCCCCGGATCGGGCAGAGACGCACCTTTCAGGGGTACCACGTTCGAGATGGAGAGCGAGACATTCTTCCAGTCCTCGCCGCTTTTTTGCTTTATGCTCGAGAACATGACAAGATCGGCTTGTTTCAGGTCTGAGGGAACAGATACGTTGTAGACGGGATGCCACGATGCGTGAGGCACAAGATATGCCGTCTCTATCCTCACCGCTTGCTCCTTCCTTGAGCTAAAGGCAATTTCGATCACCTTTTTCGTTTTTTGCCTTGAGCCCCTGAGAGAGGCGAGTTCCCTTTCCACAGCCCCGATCTCCTTGTCCAAATCCTCGATCTTCACGTCAAGCGGCTGCTTTCTGTCGTTGATACCTTTGAAGCTGACGGTGAGGAATGTGAGCAGTTGCTCCAGTTCGTGCACTTTTGGCAGGATCGTTTTTCCGTCTGACCATGCCTGACCCTGGGGGCACCTGCCGATAGAGGTCAGGAACGCCTCCTTCTTGGCCAGGACGTCCTTCTCATCCGTAAGCAGCCTCTTTGATTCCTTCAGCTTTTTGAGCTTCGACTCAAGGGCCTTCACGGGTTCCTGCGGCAACTCCGGGACATTGATTTCGTTCAACTGAACGCCAAGCACCTCTCCCTCACCGAAAACCTTTGCGGTTATCGAATCCTTATCGAGGGCAAAGACGTCTACGTCCACCAACAGATCGTGCCTCCCTTGACCGATCTTTGTCGTGCCTTCTCTTTTCACTACTGCCCCGCTGGAGTAGATCGTTACTTCTTTAATCGTCGAAGACACGTTCTCTCCGGCAATAGCCAGGGAAGAACTCAGGATTACGATAATGGCGGCCAGTAAGATATTCTTCATCATCACGTCCTCCTTGACAGGTCTGCGGTTTTATCAAACATTGACTCTTTTTTCTTCTTCATTCGTCGGCCGGACGATCCCATTTGAGGAAATATCCATCCGGCGCGTAAATGTTGCCACATTTGGGGGAGGAATGACAACAAGAACAGGCGGCCATCAGGTTTATCCAAACCAACATTTATCCGCACAGTTAGTGACATCCGGACAGCGTTTGGTTACAATGTGAACGTGAATATTCCTGCTCGACAAGCCGTGCAACAGGCATGTCGTGTCCCGAATATTTCGTGGAGCTAAGGGATGGCAAAACAAAGTGCAGGATTGCTTATGTACCGTCGCCGGCAGGGTCGCTTCGAGGTCCTTCTGGCCCATCCCGGTGGGCCCTATTGGTCAAGGAAGGACAACGGAGCCTGGACCATTCCAAAGGGCGAGATAGAACCGGGAGAGGATGCCTTCGGGGCGGCGATGCGAGAGTTCGAGGAGGAGACAGGTTTTTCTCCTCGGGGAGATTTTTTGCCTCTGAAGCCTGTCCGGCTGAAAAGCGGAAAGACCGTTCATGCCTGGGCCTTTGAGGCCGATTGGGACCCCGGCGCCCTGAAGAGCATTGCTTTTGCCCTTGAGTGGCCCCCTCGTTCAGGCATGCAACAGGAATTTCCCGAACTCGACAGGGCGGAATGGTTCGGGCTTGACATCGCTAAAGAGAAGATCCAGGGAGGGCAAATCGGCTTTATCGAGGAATTAGAGGAGATGATGAAGGGCAAGTCTTTCTGACCGGGCAGCATTCTACCCGGTGGCCGTCTTTACCCGATAATTCCTCAAAACACCCCTATTTCCGGGCCTTCCTGTCCAGTGTCGTGTTCCAGGCGTCAAGCTGATCCTTGTACTGTTCAGCCAGTTTCGAATAATCGCCTTCTATGGTAATGCCGTTGATTTTATCACCGGCAACGATGGCATTCACGACCTTTTGATCCTCCGCACCCGCAACCTGGCCGAAAATGGTGTGCTTGTTGTCGAGCCATGGGGTGGGGACATGGGTGATGAAGAACTGGCTGCCGTTTGTGTCAGGGCCGGCATTCGCCATAGAAAGGACACCTGGCTTCCTGTGCCTGAGCTCGCTCGAAAACTCATCCTTGAATTGATATCCGGGACCGCCTGTTCCGTTCCCTATCGGGCAGCCTCCCTGGATCATAAAGTTCGGAATGACCCTGTGAAAAGTCAGACCGTCATAGAAGCCTTTTTTGGCCAGATTGACAAAATTGAGGACGGTAACGGGCGCCTGGTTCGGAAAAAGGTTGAGCTTTATGTCGCCCCTTGTGGTCCTTATTGTAGCGGCCAACCGGGGGTAGTTCGCTTTCTTCTCTGTTCTCTGGACATCCTTTTCTTCAGCGAACGCTGCGACAAGGAAAATGAGTGTGGTGAGTAGCAGTGCACTGCTTAAGATAGTTGTTCTTCCCCGCATATGGTTCTCCCTGAAATGCGATCTCGTCCTCTTGAAGGAGAGTCGACAGAATTTTGTTGCAACAGCTTAAGGTTTTCTCGCGGTGTATGTCAATGATCAGCAAGTGTGGGAAAGAAGCGCTTTCCTGTATTCAGAAGAGCATGAAGCCGGACCTGCGGGAGAAAGCGCCGTCCGGGTCGTTTACCGAAATTCGTCTTCGTGGCGTGGCTCGTGAATACTCTCGCGCCTCTTCGTCATTATGATGACAAATGCGATGAATCCGACAACGAATAGGAACAAGAGGATGGAGCCGACCGACCCCACGGAGAATGAGCCGGCTCAGCTCGGTCCGAGGCTCTGGACCTCGTTTGCTCCCGAGCGGCCGGCGAACCAGAAAACCCAGGACATACACAGGCTCACGATTCGCACATAGCTCATTCTTGTCACAGTCGCACCACCTTCGTTGATTACTTAAATATAAGCTACCCGAGGGGCTTGTGCAC
>MVRP01000042.1 GCA_002067405.1 Syntrophorhabdaceae bacterium PtaU1.Bin034
ACATCGAGGCGGTGAAGAAGAACGTGATCCGCCTGCTCGCAAGCACGAGGATGCTGGAACTGAACATAAGCGATGCGAAAGACATTCTCTAAAGGATGCCAACGAGAAAGAAGATACAAACAAAACCGTAAAAAAGGAGGCAGTATGGCGATCAAGAGTGTCGGGATTATGGGAGCCGGCTCCATGGGGCACGGCATTGCGCAAGTGGCCGCCCAGGCGGGGTACGACGTTGTTATGGCAGATATCGAGGATCGTTTGGTAGACGGGGCGATAAAAAAAATAGACAAATTCCTCAACAAAAGCGTGGAGAAGGGCAAGATCTCGGCGGAACAAAAAAACGGGATTCTTGCGAAAATCAAAGGCACCACCAAGGTCGAAGATCTGGAGAGTTCAGATTTCATCGTGGAAGTCGTGCCGGAGGAGATGGAACTGAAAAAGAAGGTCTTCCAGGAACTGGACAAGCTCGCCCGCAAGGAGGTGATTATTGCTACGAATACCTCATCCTTGTCGGTTACGGAGATCGCAGCATCTACTTCGAGACCGGATAAGGTCGCCGGTCTCCATTTTTTCAACCCGGTTCCGTTGATGCGTCTCGTCGAGGTCATCAGAGGCCATTATACGAGCGATGAGACGGTCAAGGGCTGCATCGATATGGCAAGGAGCCTGGGCAAGGAACCGATTGAAGTGCATTCCGACATCCCCGGCTTTGTGGTGAACCGGCTCATGATACCCCATCTGATGGAAGCCATTAACTTATACCAGTCAGGCGTTGCGTCCGTCGAGGACATAGACAAAGCGGCCAAGCTGGGTCTGAACTACCCGATGGGCCCCTTCGAGCTTATGGACCTTACCGGCATTGATATCGCTTACCACGTGGTCGAGTATCTGCACAAGGAACTTGACAAGGATCTGAAATGGACTACGCCCCGTCTGTTGCGGCAGATGGTAAGAGCCAACCGCCTGGGCGTAAAGACGGGAGCAGGCTGGTATTCATACAGACCATGAGGAAGCGGTAGTTGCAGCCGCAGATCGGGTTCGGCCATTGGAAAAACCTCCGTCTGCATGGCCGAACCCTCCTCATGCAGGGACACGAGGACGATGGTGAGTCTTCAAAAAGCTCGCCGGAAGAGTGAGGCGTAAAAGACGTAAGGAGAAAGGGCTATGAGGATTTACAGCGGTGTACCGGGTTATGAGTTTGACAAGGAGACCGATTTCGATATCTCTCCGTACTGGTTCCAGGATGTTGCTCATTCGGTCCATGCATGGACGCCCATGTTTGGTTGGTTCTGGGTCAATTTCTGCCGTCACGGCATGCAGTACGGCGCCGAAAAACTTTCGCTCCCCACATTGAGGGGGTGGGACTGCCGCTTAAAGGATGGAAGGGGTTATTTTGCGCCCCTGATAGTCAAGGACGCAGATGAAAGGAAGGCCCGCGAGGAGCGGTTCAGGGTAGCTATCAAGCCTTTCATTCAGGATTTTAAGAGGATGTGGGATTGCTACCTGGAGGAGATAACAGGCAGGTACGAGGATCTAAAAAGACTGGACTTGAATGCGGCCACCAATAGTCAACTTTTGAGGAACTTCGAGGAGACGATCGATACCTGCCGCAGCATGTGGGAGTTCCGTATGTACATGATGTACGGGGTCTATACGGGGTTCGTCCTATTTGAGCAGATGGCGAAGGAACTTCTGCATATCGACGATACAAGCCCCCAGTTCCACAAGCTGATCCGCGGCTTCGATAACAAAAGCTTCCAGGTCGATAAAGCGCTCTTTGAGCTGGGACAAAGCGCCCGGGATATGAATCTCAAGGAAGTCATTCTCTCCACACGGACTGCCGATATAAGAAGCGTGCTTGAATCTGCTCAAAACGGACCAAGATTTCTCAAGGCGTTCGACGCCTTTATTGATGCAGAGGCCGGATGGCGCATGGAGAGGATGACGGAAATCAATCTGCCGACCTGGTTTGAAGACCCTTCCCCTGCCTACAACATCATCAAAATGGACCTGGAAAAGGAGATAGGCTACAACCTCGATGAGGAAAGGAAAAAGATACAGGCAGAGAGGATTACGACCGAAAAGGAAGTGCTGGAGAAGATCTCTCAGGAGAAGAGGGGATGGTTCGCGACATTACTCAAACTGGCTCAGAACTCCGCCTGGTTCAGCGAGGAGCAAAACCATTACCTCAATCTTTACGCCCACGCAATGATACGGAGAAGCGCGCTTGGCTTGGGGAGACGTTTTGCGAAGGCAGGAGCGATCGATGGCGCTGACGACATCTTTTTTCTGGTCCCCGACGATATCAGAAGGGTGGGGGTCAACCCCGACATGTTCAATCTGCGACCGATCGTTGAACGCAGAAAGGCCGACTGGAAGAGGTGGGACAAGAAGCGGAATGACCCGATTTTTATAAAGGATGGCTTCTCAGTCGAAGATGCCATGAAGGCGATTGCTGATTCTCTCGATCCTGTAGCCATGAAGGTCGTGATCGGCACAATGCCGGCGACGAGGCCTGAACTGAAGATAGACCTCTTCGGCGTAAGCGGCTCTTCGGGCATTGCCGAAGGCATCGTGAAGGTTGTCCGGACTGAGGCCGAGTTCGCAAAGGTCCAAAAGGGAGACATCCTCGTTGCGCCTATGACCATGCCGAACTGGACGCACATTTTCTCTCTCCTTGGCGGTGTTATCGTCGACCGCGGTGCCAGTCTGTCGCATGCGGCAATCGTGGGAAGAGAATTCGGCATACCCGTCGTGATGAACACTTTCGATGGCACCAAGGTGTTGAGAGACGGAATGAAGGTGAGATTGGACGGCAATATGGGCGCTGTCTTCATAGCGAAGAACGGATGAGGACAAAAGGAACATTGGTACGTATAACCAATATTATATTATGAGGAGAGACATGATGAAAGCTTTTACCAAGGTGTACATACCGTATAAAGGCTACTACTCGACCCCTTTTTGCCGGTGGCAGGGGAGCATGCAATTTGACAACTGTATTACACTAGGGGCCAATACGGCGAGGAGATGGTTCCTCGAGAAAAAGATCGACCCGACGATCATCGATTACCTGTATTTCGGTACCACCGTTGCGCAACACCACTGGTTTTACGCGCATCAGTGGTCGGGTGCGATACTCACAGACGACAAGAAATTTGTACCCGGGCTTTTTATTCATCAGGCGTGCTCAACTTCGACGACAATTCTCAATCTTTGCGCCCAGAACATCGAGCTCGGCACCTATGGTGTGGGCTTCGGCCTCATGAGTGATCGCTGTTCGAATGGGCCTCACACCACGTGGGCCAACCCGTTCGGTCCAGGAGGTGAGCCGGAGAGGGAGGATTGGAACATGGACAACTTCGGGGGAAATCCACGGGTGCCTGTGGCCATGGTGGAGACCGCCGAGAATGTCGCCAAAGAAGTGGGCATTACCAAGGAGGAGTGCGACGAGGTCGTGCTGCGGCGTTATGAACAGTACCAGATGGCGCTCGCACACGACAGGGAATTCCAGAAGCGTTATATGTTCCCTGCTGAAGTGGCCGTGAACAAGAAAAAGACCAAAATGATTGATCAGGACGAGGGGTGGACGGTTACGACAGCTGAAGGCTTGGCCGCGCTGAAACCTGTGCGGCCGGGTGGAGTACATAGCTTCGGAGCCCAGACCTTCCCCGCCGACGGTAACTGCGGCATCATCGTCACAAGCCGGGACAGGGCCAGAGCGTTGAGTGCCGACCCGAAGACCGAGATACAGATTGTCTCCTATGGCTTTGCACGGGTTAAACCTGCTTTTATGCCTGCCGCGCCTGTCCCCGCTGCCGAAATGGCCCTCAATATTGCGGGCCTCAAGATTTCGGATATCAAGGCAATAAAGACCCACAATCCATTTGCCACAAATGACCTTAATTTTGCCAAGAAAATGGGTGTCGATGTGAATAAGATGTGCAACTACGGGTCGTCCCTGATCTACGGGCATCCTCAAGGTCCCACTGCAGGCAGAGGGATTATTGAAATGATTGAAGAACTTGTGCTGCTTGGAGGCGGATACGGCCTGTTCACAGGTTGCGCGGCCGGTGACACGGCGGCTGCCTTGATAGTGAAAGTCGGGTGATAAAAGGAGAACCTCCCTAATCGGGATAACGGGCGGCAAAGTCGTCCGATTAGCTGGGTGCCCTTTTACAGCAAGGGGCACCCAGCCCCCCCTGGTGGATTGGGAAGAACGGGTTCGGGTCGTCCCCGATTTGTCTGGCTGCCATTCAGGTCAGTTGCTCGCTGGGATGTAATGCCATAATGGAGGTACCGCAATGCCCCGAAACATAGACAAGTGCCCGTTTTCAAAAGTCGGATGCAGGAATTGCCCCATTTACAGGGGGAGGCACAACCACATAGTACGCAAGGAGGGTGAGGAGACGCCTGAAACAAGAATAGTGAAGAAGGTCGACAGCGACTGGCAGGAAACGTTCAAAGAGGTCCTGGAGAAGGAAAAGGCGTTTCGAAAGTAGTCTAACGATAACCAGGAGGTACATATGCCGTATGAGACACTTATAGTTGAGAAGGAGAACCGTATCGCGATAGTGAAATTGAACAGGCCACCGGTCAACTCCCTTAATGCCAAAGCGTACACGGAAATCTATGAGGTTTTTTGCGAACTCGAAAACGATGAATCGGTAAAGGCAATTGTTTTGACCGGATCGGGGGACAAGGCGTTTGCCGCAGGACTGGATGTGAAGGAAGTGGCGGGGAAGACCATTCCTGCATACTTCCAGTTCGGAAGGATTTCAAGGCGGTGCATCGACAAAGTTGCGTCCTGCGAAAAACCGACGATTGCCGCTCTCTTCGGCTTTGTATTCGGCGGTGGGTGTGAACTTGCCCTTGCATGTGACCTGAGGATCGCGGCGACCGATGCGAGTTTGGGCTGCCCCGAGGTCAATCTTGGCATTATACCAGGCTCCGGCGGGACCCAGAGGCTGCCCAGACTTATAGGCGTGGCAAAGGCAAAAGAGCTTCTCCTCATGGGGAGGACAATCAGTGGAGATGAGGCATACCGGATAGGCTTGGTGAATAAAGCCGTGCCGAAGGAAGCGGTCCTGGACGAGGCAAAGGCGTGGGCTGAAGAGCTTGCGTCCAAGCCGCGAGTCGCAGTCAGTCTTATTAAGACAGCAATCGACAACGGAATGAATGTTGACTTACCGACCGCTGTCACGTTCGAAAACGAATGTTTCGTAGTAAGTTACGTCTCGGAGGACGGGAGAGAGGGCATGAATGCCTTCGCGGAGAAGAGAAAACCCTCTTTCAAGGACAGATAATGTTCATTCTCCCCTAATCAGGATAATCGGCGGTATTACCGCCAAATCACCGGGTGCTCTTCCCCGCCAAAGAGGGCACCCGGCCCCCCGTTCTTTCCCCGGCGAACGACGGGAGCCCTGCGTATCGCCATCCATGGGTTATGCCCGCTTTAATCAGGAAAGACAAATCTGAAAAGAGGAGGTAAAAGGAAAGTAGGGGGTGGATTTGGGGCCTCCCCTACCTTTGACATCGCAGGGGGGTTGTGTTATGAATTTGCCATGAAAGTCGAATGGGACGGAAAGGTGCATGAGGTGGAGAGGCGTATTACGGTGCAAAGGCTCCTTGAAATGTTCTCTCTGAGCCGCGAAGCCCACCTGGTAATCGCCAACGACGTCCTGGTCACCGAGGACCAAATGCTGGAAAGGGACGATCAGGTAAAGATCATACGGGTGATATCCGGCGGATGAAATGCAGAGTGTGCGGAAAACAGGCAAGCCTTCGCCTGCCGCAGTATAATACCGCACTGTGCGCCGCCGATTTTATAGCCTTTTTTGAAAAACGCGTCTTAGATACTATCCACAAATACGCCTTAATCGGCAAAGAGGAAAAGGTCCTTGTCGCCGTATCAGGGGGAAAGGATAGTCTTTCTCTCTGGTATCTCGCGAATCGGCTCGGGTTTTGTGCCGACGGCATCTACATCGATCTCGGGATTCAGGATTATTCCGACGTTTCGTTCGAGAGGGCAAAGCAGATGGCGGACAGACTGGGCAGAAGGCTCTACTCCTTTTCTCTGTCCCGTGCCTTTGAAAAAGGGATCAGTGACCTTTCGCGGATGATGAAAAGACCTCCCTGCTCGCTGTGCGGCACGATCAAGAGATACGTAATGAACAGGGCCTGCACCGAGCACGGATACCCTGTTCTCGCAACCGGCCATAATCTCGACGACGAGGCATCGGCCCTTCTCGGAAACATCCTTTACTGGAAGGAAGAGTACCTGTGGAAGAAGGGTGTTGTGCTTGAGGCGGAAGAAGGGCATCTGGCAAAGAAAGTGAAACCCTTCTTTCTCTGCACGGAAAAGGAGGCTGCGGCTTACGCGGTCCTGAATAACATCGACTATGTTTACGAGGAATGTCCTTATTCCAAGGGTGCGAGAACGCTGCTCTACAAGAGTGTTCTCAACCGGATCGAAGAAATGTCTCCGGCGACGAAGATCGCATTCGTAAAAGGGTACATAAAACGGGCCAGGAAAGAAGGCAAAGCAAAGGAAGGCGGGAGTGAAAAGCGATACTGCAAGTCGTGCGGCTATCCCTCCCATTCGGAATACTGCAATTTCTGCCGGCTTACGGACAGGTACGGTATCAGGCAAGCGGCGGCTTTTGACGTTTACGGACCCGTTGGATCGTGATAGCTTTTCACTCCGCGAAGTGGTATTAATGATTGATGTCAAACGGGTAACCGTATGATTCTTGATAGTTTCGTTCAGCTTATTTTCAATGTTTACGAGGCATTCACCGTGGCGTTATTTGTCAGGGACGGCAAGGTTTTGTCGTGTTCTTCAGCGGTCACTTTTGCAAAGAGCTTCGACAAGTCAAAGGCGGTCCCTCTGGAGGGGACGCTGCCCGGGTGGGCGGTAAAGCACAAAGAACCTCTTATCATCGGGAACTTCGATAAGGACGAAGAGACGCTTGGCTACTACGGGAAAAAAGAGGAGATAAAATCGTTCATGGCCTATCCTCTGGAAATACCCGGCGTCATCGTGGTGGACAGCAAAAAGAAGTGGACCTTCACCGACAAGGAAAAGAAGATACTGGCTCATTTCGTGACGGTGCTCGCAAAGGAGCTGGAGAGAGAAAAACGGATCCGCGATATGGAGGAGGAGCACGAGAGACTTTCACTCACCCGGAGGGTCATCGGTTTTTTGAGGGAGCCTCTCGGGGATGATGTATCGGTGGTGGACGAGATATTGAAGGAGGGTCTTGCCGCATCGGGAGCAGACAGCGCCTTTGCGGGCATCGCCAGGAAAGGGCAGCTGCGCATCGTCGGCGCTGCAGGGACAGGCGCTGCGGAGCTTAAGGGCGCTCGATGTCCCGCGCAGGGCACCATAGCGTCTACCGTCATTGACGGTGGCACGGAATTTCTTCTGCCGTACGAGAGCGGCTACTTGAGAGAAAAGCCGCTGCTCTTCCAGAACGAAGCAATAAGGGTGAGACAGTATTTCGGATTTCCCCTGAAGACCGAGGACACATGCTTCGGCTTTGCGGGTTTTGCCTCCCTTTCGGCAAGGCAATTGAGGGAAGGGTCGATCAGCGTGCTGCGCGATGCGGCAGTCGTTCTGTCACTCCACCTCGCCCGGCTGAATATGCGGGAAGAAATGGAAGCGCAAAGAGACCGCGAGCCCGTGACCGGGGCTCTCCGGTTCAAATCCTTCTTCGACGGACTTGCGGAATTGGCGCACAAGAAAAGAGAATTCTCAGTGGTCTCAATAAAGCTTCTCAATTTCGACAGGTACAACAGATCGCTGGGAATGGATTTTACCGATGACGTTCTTCGAAAGATGCACCAAAGCATCGAGTACTGCGTGGGAAGCAATGCGATGATCACGAGGAGCGAAGGCGGGCACTTCTTCGCCGCGGTAGACGGATCGGATGTAATGGAAGGAGAGAATATACTGAACATTCTCAGGTTCACTATTGTCAAAAACATATCAACCCACACCACCTCTCCGAAGGCGGTCATAGAACTCGGCACCGCCTCTTTCCCAAGAGATGGTCGCGGCTTGTGGGATATCCTGGATACAGCAGAGCGCAGAGGCAAGGCAACAAGAACAGCATAAACATTAAAAGGGGGATTCCCACAATGGATTTTCTGAAGAGACTGTTTGGCTTATTATCAAGTTTTTCTACCGAATTCGCCATGGACCTCGGTACAGCCAACACCCTTATATACATGAAGGGGCACGGCATCGTGCTCAATGAGCCGTCGGTGGTTGCCATAGAGACGAATACGGGAAAGATCATTGCTGTCGGCAGGGATGCCAAAGAATTCATCGGGAAAACGCCTCAGCAGATGTCCGCCATACGGCCCCTGAAGGATGGCGTCATAGCCGATTTTGATGTGACCAAGGCCATGATCAAGTATTTTCTCACCGTCGTAAGGCAAAACAACCGGGTGGCGAGGCCGAAAATGGTCGTTGCCGTCCCGTCGGGCATTACCCAGGTTGAGAAGAAAGCGGTGTTTGACGCATGCTTACAGGTCGGCATCCATAACATACACCTGATCGAGGAGCCCATGGCTGCCGCAATAGGAGCCGGACTGCCCATAGAATTACCGCGGGGCAATATGGTAGTCGATATAGGAGGCGGCACGACCGAAGTGGCGATCATCAGCCTTTCCGCAAACGCCTACAGCGAATCACTCAGGGTTGCAGGAGACGAGCTGGATGAAGCCATCGTTCGATACCTGCAAAGGAAGTATCAGGTCGCCATAGGTCTCAATGCGGCGGAGAAGCTCAAGATGGAGATAGGATCCGCTCACGAATCGGTTGAATGCGGCTCCATCTCCGTGATAGGAAAAGATCTGGTGAACGGCATACCGAAGAACCTCGCGGTTACCTGCGAGGATGTCAGGGAGGCCATAGAGGACCCTGTATCGGCAATTGTCGATGCAGTAAAAAGGGCCCTGGAAAAACTCCCCCCTGAGCTGATATCCGACTTGCAGGATTCGGGAATAGTGCTGACCGGCGGCGGCGCGCTGCTCAAAGGTCTTGACAAGAGACTCCAGGAAAAGACGAGCCTCAAGGTGAGCGTGAGCGAGAGCCCCCTTACCTCCGTGGTCATGGGGAGCGGGAGGGCACTGGAGGAAATGCAGCGGTACCGGAAGGTCTTCATCAGCTGAGCGGAGGGGCGGCCGGGCGCCTTTCGCGGTCCCCTGGCGATGCCCAGTCGTAGTGAGAGGGCATCTCCGATCTTGTCCGCAAAGGGATCGATTATGTCCTTGAGATCACGGGCGACCCGAAGCTGCACAAGCTCGCCGTTCAGGCACTTAAGCCGAAAGGCATCCTGGCCCTCATCGCTGTACCGGACGGGCCGGCTCATCTTCAGGAAGGAAGAAAGGCCATGAGCATCATACAGGGGAATGCGGTACCGCAGCGTTTCATCCCCAAGCTAATCGCTCTCCATCGAGAAGGCCGCTTTCCCTTTGACCGCATCGTTACCTTCTATGTTTTGCAGACAGGAGTTCCGAAGGTTATAATGAGCGCAATGCCGGGTCTTCTCCGTTCGATTGCAATCGCTTCTGCCGGATGTTAACATTTTAATATCATGGGCAGAAAGGCGTTTGCCCCGGATGAACAGTCGACACACCACAGCCCACTAAAAAGGAATAGTCAGGGTAATATGGAGAACGAAAGGAACAGCATATTGGCGACGGCTGTTGAACAGGCAGCAGAAAGTGTCATGATTACTGATAAATCAGGCATCATTCAATATGCAAACCCGGCATTCGAGAAAATCAGCGGGTTTACCAGGGACGAGATCATTGGAAAAAAGCCGAGCATCCTCAAAAGCGGCAGGCAAAGCGCTGCTTTTTATAAGACCATGTGGGAGACGATCAGCCGTGGGGAGGTATGGAAGGGGCTGCTGGTAAATCGAAGAAAGGATGGGGCTCTCTATGAAGTGGAGATCAGTATTTCGCCTATCAGGGACGAAAGTGGCGCCATCACCAATTACGTATCGGTAAAACGGGACGTTACCGAGGAGCGAAGGCTTGAACAACAACTCGTCAGGGCGCAGAAAATGGAAGCCATAGGTACGCTGGCGAGCGGGATAGCGCATGATTTCAATAATATCGTTACTGCAATCCTCGGTTTTACGGACCTGGTGATAGATGATATCCCTGAAGGCACAAAGACTCGCCGTCGATTGGGATACGTGCGGGAGGCAGGACTCCGGGCACGGGATCTCATTAAACAAATCCTGAGTTTCAGCCGGCAGAACGATACCGGGCGGAAACCCGTCAAGCTGGCACCCATTGTGAAGGAAACGCTGAAGTTGATCAAAGCCTCCATTCCGGCGACGATAGAGATAAGGCAATCGATCTCTTCCGATGGGCGCTCAGTACTCGCCGACCCCGTTCAAATCCAGCAGATACTCATGAACCTCTGCACAAATGCTGCCCACGCGATGCGAGAGCATGGAGGCGTTCTCGAGGTTTCTCTCACCGCTCTCGAATTCGAGTCCGCATCTTACTTTCCGCAACCGGGTATGGCTCCCGGTCCTTATTTCCGAATGACGGTTGCGGATACGGGCTGCGGGATGGACTCCTCAATGCTCGAACGGATATTCGATCCCTTTTTTACGACAAAGAAACCGGAGGAGGGGACGGGGCTGGGTCTCGCCGTGGTCCAGCGAATAGTGAAAAGTTACGGGGGAGCGATCACCGTCACGAGCGAGCCGGGCAAAGGGTCCAGTTTCGAGGTGTTCTTACCCTGCATAACAGCAGGCGAGAAAGGCGGGGAAACAGTGGCGCCAAGCGTTGAAAAGGGATCAGGCACCATATTGTTTGTTGACGATGACCCCTCTATCATCAGGCTGGGAAGAGACCTTCTGAGACAACTCGGTTACCGTGTGGTTACGAGCAGAGGGGCCAGGGAAGCACTGAATACTTTCGAGAAGAATCCTCATCGGTTCAGCCTGCTTCTGACCGACTATATAATGCCCCATATGACCGGAACGGAGCTTGCGCGAGAGGCACATAAAATCAGGCCCGATATTCCTATTGCGATGATTACCGGGCTTACTCAGATCCCGACAAAAGGGGAGATGAAATCCGCCGGAGTCCTTGAAGTAGCGCTGAAACCGCTCACCATGGAGGAACTCGCGGAGATAATAAAACGGGCAATGAGCAGGACATGAGTTTCTTGGAAGGGGCTAACTCAGTGCAATCCAAGGAGTTTTTGATGTTCCCAAAATCTCATTAGAAATAAACAATCACCCTCCCCTCGATTTCTGCTCACTGGGCGTACACGCACACTATCATCGGAAAGGTTTTCTCGATCGATATACGGTTCTTCACAAAAGAAGACGTTCAAGGGAACGGAGGTCTCCGCTTTTCCCGAACGATTGACAAAAGGACGATATTTGTTGCTCCGGCAGCTATTCGGCCGGACGGTCACACGCCGTTTTCCCGTCCTGCTGATGGTTCGAACGCTCCATCCTTATGGCTATCGTTCAAATGCACTGCTGTCAAAGATATGGTGGTCACTTATGACTGGCACAGAGTTTGCTTTCCAATCGTATGAAGGTGGGGATGCAGAAGGATTTGAAACGTTTTCATTCAGACTCTTCAGAACCGTTAGATCTCTGCAATTAAACATTACCGGTGATAACGAGCTGTCGTTTAAAACGATAGACGTAGACCGGTAACATACCGCCAAGACTATTCGTGCTAATGTTCGGCTCGGGGGTCTGAGCCGGAATCCAGTTGAGGGAGGCTTCAGAAGCGATATGCGGATAAAGAGCAGATTACAATTTAATTCATGTATAGCAGCAACGGTAGTGCTCTTAATGGCTGTCTATTTTGTTTGGCATCAAAGAGAGACAACCATCCTTGAACAGAAAAAATCCATAGCAGCAGAAATTGGGAAGAGGTGGTACTCTCGAAGCAATCGGTCATTATCAATAATCCTGAGCAGTTTGCTGATCATATCGGTAAACCGACCGGGTCGCTTTCCACACCCTTTCTCGGGGTACCTTTGATCGACCGGGGCAATGTCATCGGATTGATTGCACTGGGGGACAACAAGTCAGGGTATACGGCCGAGCATCGCGAGGAGTTGGAGGCACTCTCAATTTCCTTCGTTGAGGTAAATCGCAGGAAGCAGGCTGAAGAGGACATGCGGACAAGCGAAGACAAATACCGCTCGATCTTTGAAAACGCTGTCGAAGGGATCTTTCAGGCCACCTCCGAGGGACGCCTCATAAAGGTTAACCCGGCCATGGCGCGCATCAATGGTTTTGCATCACCCGAGGAAATGACGGCAGCCGTTACCGACATAGTTAATCAGCTGTT
The DNA here is from genome assembly GCA_002067405.1 of Syntrophorhabdaceae bacterium PtaU1.Bin034. Next base: position 12,352 of record MVRP01000042.1, read on the forward strand.
CGTAGACCCCGAAGATGGCAAAAGGCTTCAGATGCTGCTTGAAACGCGCGGAGCCGTAGAAAACTATGAGGCACGGATTCGAACCAAAGACGGTGCCTGTATATGGACCTCGGTGAACGTCCGTGCAGTAAAGGATCACGCGCGAAAAACGCTCTACTATGAGGGGACGGCAGAGGATATCAGCGATCGTAAGCTTCGGGAAAGCGAGCGCGAAGAAGCCTTGAGGGAGATTTCTGATATGCAGGCCCAGCTCATACAGACGGCAAAGATGGCCGCGCTGGGCCAGCTTGCAAGTGGAATTGCCCATGAAATCAAAAACCCGCTTGCGGTCATCCTCGGAGGCATAGAATACCTCGACGCCTTTCTATCCCCTGATCCATCCTAAAAGAGGTCGGGGAAATGATGAAGAGCGAGGCCCTCAGGGCAGACAAGATCATCAAGGACCTGCTAAGCTTCTCTCGTAAAACACAGTCCGTTTTTGAAGAGACGGATATTGTCTCTGTAATCGAAGAAAGCCTGTCATTGGTAGAGCACCAGATGGGGTTAAGGAATATCAGGGTTGTCAGGGAGTTTTACAGCTCCGGCGCTAAGGTATTGATTGACCCGAACCAGATGAAACAGGTCTTTATCAATCTGATAATGAATGCAGTAGACGCCATGACACCCGGAGGCGGGACTCTGACAAGTAAAGTAACGGTGACAAAAGATAGGCTCGTCATCACTTTGTCTGACACTGGCTGCGGCATTCCCCCGGACCACCTTACAAAGATTTTCGGCCCCTTCTTTACTACAAAGGAGAAAGGCAAGAACACCGGTTTGGGACTCTCGATAACACGGCAGATTATCGAAGCCCATGGCGGTACAATATCGGTAGAGAGCGAGCTTGGTCAGGGAACGACCTTCACCATTGAATTGATTGTTGCAAACCACCGGCAACCATTGATGGCCTTCACCTCCAAGAAAGGAGCGGGGAAGTGAGCGATGAAAAGTCAAGTTACGTCCGGGAAAACGGGGCAGGGATCATGTGAGGCAACAACGAGTATTTCCGAAAAGTCAGGATTAGATGTTAAAATGCCTTTTGAGAATATGGAACTCCTTCACACCTCGATTCTGAAGACTATCCCGCACCCGGTACTTGGATTACAGGAGAGAGTCATTATCTTTACGAACGATGCAACGGAACGGGTGTTTGGCTGGAAAGCCGAAGAGCTTATAGGGAAGAGCACAAGGGTCTTGTACCGTACGGATGAGGAGTACGAGCTGATAGGCACGCAGGGCTACGGCACCATCGACAAGTGGGGCACCTATACCACGGAGACCCCCTGCCGGCGCAAAGACGGAACGGTCATTATCTGCAGGCTTACCGCCGCGCCGATAGGGAGGCACCTGCACGAGAAGCGGGTGGTGGCCGTTTTCGAAGACATAACCGAGCAGAAACGCATGTTTGAGGCACTCAGCGCAAGCGAAGAGAAATACCGCAATCTTTATGAAAATGCCGTGGAGGGCGTCTACCGGTCGACAAAAGACAAACTGCTGGAGGTTAACCCGGCCCTTGCCCGCATGCACGGATTCGGCTCGCCTGAAGAGATGCTGAGAAGCATGCGTAACGTGAAGGACGAACTATGGATCGATCCAAAGGAACACGAAAGATACAAGAGGCTTCTCGACGAACAAGGTTTTGTAAAGGGATTCGAAAACCAGGTTTACAGGAAAGATGGCAGCAAAATATGGACATCACTGAACTCGCGGGCAATTTATGACAAAGCCGGCGAGTTTCTTTACTATCAGGGAACGGTTGTGGATATTACCGAGCGCAAGCAGGCGGAAGAAGCCCTCCGGGAAAGCGAAGAGAAGTTCAAGCTCCTCTTTGAAAAATCTGCAGAACCAATACTTCTTCTCGATAACGGCGTTTACGTGGATTGCAACGAAGCGGCTGTAAAGCTTATGGGAGCGACCGGCAAGGACCGATTGACCGGATTGCACGTGCTCGACATCTCCAGGGAGCGGCAACCGGATGGGCGACTGTCGTCCGAGAAGGTGCCGGAACTCATTGAACTCGCCATGAAAGAGGGGACGAGCCGCTTTGAATGGATGCATCGCGGGTTTGACGGGAGAGAGCTTTGGGTTGAGGTTTCACTGACGGTAATCCCGATTCACGGAAGGCGACTCCTCTACACGGTCTGGAGGGACATCGGGGAGCGCAAGAAGGCCGAGGAGCTTCTGAGAGAATCGGAAGAACGTTACCGGACGGCCATAGAACGGTCAAATGACGGCGTAGTCGTCACGGGCGAGCGCGTGCTCTTTGCAAACAAAAGATTTCTCGAGATATTCGGGTTCGAACGTTACGAAGACGTGGTTGGGAAGCCGCCCGGCCAAACGATTCATCCTGACGACAGGGAGAGGGTGACGGCCATTATCAAGAGACGCCATCAAAACCAACCGGCACCGGATCGATACGAGATGAAAGGGATAAAGAGAACCGGAGAGACCATATTCATCGAGGTGTCGGCGGCGAGAATTATCTATGACGGCAATCCGGCAACGTTGGCTTACATGAGGGGATGTATCCGAAAGAAAGCTCATGGAGCAAAAGCTCCGTGAATCAGAGGCTTACTATAAAGCGATCTTCGAGTACAGCGGAACAGCAATTGCAATTCTGGATGAAGAAGGGTCCATAGCCATGGCAAATTCACCGTGTGAAAGTATGTTTGGTGTCACGACGGATGAGGTCTGCGGTAAGAAGAGCTGGGCGGAATTTGTGGCAGAAGATCAGAGGGAAATCGTCAAGGCGAAATACAGGGAGCGGATGATTGGGTCGAACCGTTTGCCGTCCTGCTATGAAGTCCCGATAGTGACAAGGGACAGCAGTATCAGACATGTGATTATGAACGTCGTTAGTATCCAGCAAACAGGAAAGACGGTTGTGTCATTTACGGATATCACCGACCGGAAACAGGACCATGAAGAATTGCAGAAAGCCTACAGGCAACTCCAGGAGATGCAAGCACAGCTGGTACACAGTGCTCGACTCGCTGTGGTGGGCCAGCTTGCGAGTGGGGTGGCACATGAAATAAGGAATCCTCTAGCCATCATCATCCAGAGTGTCGATTACCTTCAATCGTTGCTTAGCTCTGAGCCGGAGGTAGAAGCAGTGCAGATGATCAGAGAAGCTTCCTGGAGGGCCGACAAAATTGTGAAGGATTTACTTCGTCTTTCAGGTCAGAGTACTTTTACGTTAACAAAGAGCGATATCCGGCCGCTGGTAGAGGAAGTGCTGGTCCTTATAAGCGGCCAGTTGAAGTGTACAAAAATCAAGATTGTCACGCAGTATGAGGAGGATCTTCCGGACGTAAGGATAGATGTTAACCAGATGAAGCAGGCGCTCATCAACATGGTCATGAATTCGATCGACGCAATCATGCCTCTCGGCGAAGGAACGATTATGATCACTGCAGAGAGAAACGGGCAAGAGAAGGTTCGCTTGGTGATTGCAGATACCGGAACCGGGATCTCGGATGACTTGCTTGATCGCATATTCGATCCTTTCTTTACGACCAAAAGAAAAGAGAAGAGCGTGGGGCTCGGACTATCAACCGCGCAACATATAATCGAGCGTCATAATGGTAGGATACGCGCGGAGCACAACCAGGGAAAAGGCTTGCGTCTCGTTGTTGATCTTCCCGCTGTGAGGAACTGAATGCTGATTTGAAGGAGACAACATGATAGGAAAAACCAATGTGCTGATCATTGACGACGAAGAGCGCTTCGGCCGGATAGTGAAGCTGAACCTGGAAAAGACAGGCAGGTTCACGGTCCAAACCGCGACCGAGGGCAAGACGGGGATTGGCCTCGCAAGGAGAAACAGACCGGATATTATACTACTCGATATAATGATGCCGGAAATGAGCGGTTCCGAGGTAGCAGAAGCCCTTGAGGACGACCCGGTCACAAGATCGATTCCTGTAATTTTCCTCACTGCTTTAATAAAGCAGGAAGAATTGGAAGAAAGAGGCGGTTACATAAAGGGGCACCATTTTCTGGCAAAACCCATATCGTCACAGGACCTGATTCAATCCATCGAATCCATTGTCGGTTCAGGGGGATAACTCAGGCTTGTGAAGATCAAAAGGCGGGGTGAGGCGAGTCTCACCTGAACCCTATAAGGGTAATAACATGATTGCAGTTTGGAATTACATGGGTCATCTGCGTTCCGTTTTTTATGCCTCATCAGAAACAAGGCTGAGGAATTCCGGGAATTGTCAAAATCACAAAGTCTTCTTCCATAAAGCGTGCGATGCGATGCGTGCGTATGTATTTATTACCAATGGAAAGCAGCATTTTCTTGACATCTTTAGCCGGTTATATCAATATCTGTTAACCAGATTGTCGATGGGAGATCAAGAAGGTCGGTTTGGGGCACTTAGGTGCCATGTCGTTCTGCCCTTAAGTAGACGGTAAATGACAATGAGTAAGGAAAGTCCGTTATCGCTGCTGTCGCAAGATGACCTGTCGCGCCTCCTTGAGTTGATCCATAAAAGCCTTTTTTGCTCTACTGAAGAACATCTGGCAAGCCTCCTTGGTGACCTCAAATGGCTGTTTCCCTATGATTTTGCGGTATGTGCCCTTCATAGGGCCGGCACGGTGATTGACCCGCACCATTTTATTAATGTCAACTTCCCTTCCGATTGGTGCAGTCTCTATATGGCTCAGGGTTTCGACAAGGTTGACCCCATTGTGCTGGAGAGTGGCAGAAGCGGCCAGGGCATTCAGTACTGGACCGATACGTATAAGAAATACCGTGCCAAGACTACGAGAACATTTATCTCTACAGCGCAGGATTTCGGGCTTAAAGAAGGATACTCTTATGGAGTAAGAGCCCCCAACGAAAATAAGAGATCCCTGTTCAATTTCGCTGGGGGCTCGGTAGATCATCATCCGCGGACGGAATGTATCCTTGAATACGCCATTCCTCATTTAGACCAGGCTTTCAATAGAATAGTCGGACAGAGTAAGGGACCAACCCCACGAAATCCGTCAGCTCCAAAATTATCCTCGAGAGAAAAGGAAGTCTTGAACTGGGCCAAGGATGGAAAAAGCATATGGGAGACCTCAATAATCCTTTCAATAAGTCAAAATACCGTGCAATTCCATCTAAAGAACATCATGGCGAAACTTGCGGTTGTGAATAAGACCCAGGCTGTAGCCGTTGCCCTTCATAACGGGTTGATCCATAGTGAGTAAACCATTCGGCGAATTCCGGACGCCTTGCAGCGTTGACGGATACGAATTCATCCCAGTCGATGATTGCCGCCATCGCCACACAGCCATCGGGCATGGTTACCGGCTCACCTACCAGCTGCATTCGAAATCCCTGCGCCCGAAGAACCCTGTACAGTCTTGGTTCGACTACCGTGTATACATATCTGATGTTGTTTGCGGAGCACCACTGGTAGGCGACCTTGTAAATGAGCGTAAAAACCCTGCAGGCGCCAAAGGTGCCGTACACAGATAACTTGCGCGCCTCCGGGGCTACACACGACCTTGATATCTCCGCTATGTCATTTTGCTTCCTGATTTTGTGGAAGGGACTTATGAGTGATGAAAATTCTTTCTCGATCATAAACGGAGTACCGGGAAGGGCGACCCTTGTGCAGGCTACCAGCACATGCTGCCGATCGAATATGCCTAAAGATGCGGTGTACTTGTCGTATTCGTCAATTTCAAGCAGTGACCCGGACCGGGGTACCCATGCCAGTTCCTCGTAAAAAATCCTGTACCTCAGACGGTAAGCCTGAATCTTTTCATCCTGGCTTACCAGGCTTTTCATTATGTATCCCGACTCGCGAATAAAAATATCACGCACAGGATACGTCTCAGCATACCCGGTTTCCGCTACGCGTTTCCTACTCGCTTTCTCTTGCATATTGTTCCTCCTTTTTTCGGGCCCCTCGCGGGTGCTCGTGACTAACATCGTTTTTATCGTGGAGAGTAAGACAAAAGCACCTACAGGAAATAGTAGGGGATTGGTCAGGCATGTTAACCAACGTTCTTAATGGCTAGGATGTTTCGCTCTTTATGCGTGCCCAAAACACCTACTGAAACCAGTAGGTGTTTTGGGCAGATAAGAATTGATAAACTAAATTTCTTTGTGGAGCTACGAAATGGGCGAGTCAGCGGATCAAATCAACCAAGGGAAGTAAGTAGAGCGACGGGAAGGTAGGGGAATCGAGATTCTGCGAAGGACTTATCCGAGAGAAGACGGTTTCAGGCCCTGGAAAAAAATAATGCGTGTGGCTTGGCCAGACGCAGGAAAGACCGCTAACGTGATAGCAACTGGGAATTGCGACGGAAAGGTACGATGCGGAACATCAGCAACCACAGGAAGCGCTTTTCCCCACCATAATCCGGTCGCACCTCGGAAAACGGGCCGAGGAGGCGTTGCGCGAAAGCCAGGCGCGACTCCCGGCGAGCTTCCGGGGGTTCGCGCCGGCTCATAAATCTGCAATATAAGCTTGAAGTGAAACCGAAATGAATTTTGCACCCGACAAAATATACTCGCGGCAGCTGTCGAGTTCATGCGCACCGAGTGTGGCTTTATGCAGTTCTTCAGTAATGACGGCGATGGCAAGGCATTCATCGAGTACCGGTTATAAAGCAGTCTGCGACGTGGTGTGCCGATGATCAACAGGTCGGCGAGCGCAGGCTGGATGGGATTGAACGTTCGCGCACCGTGGAGGACTGCGGGTCGGGGGATGAAGCGCGCGTGCAGGAGCGTACGACAGATGTTCAAGGTGGGTAAAAAGATCCGGGTCGAGCGGGAACGGTTCCTGGGTGTTCTGGATATCATGCCGGTCATGCTCAGTATCCTTCGGTCAGACTATCATATTGAGTGGGTTAATCGCGCTTACTGCGAGGCATTCGGGGACAACCAGGGGCACCTGTGCTTCGCGAGCCAATTTGGTAGAGACAAGCCGTGCGAGGGATGCCAGGCGCTTATCCCGGCCTCTGCCGGCCAGCCGCATCATTGGGAAACGACGTTCCCAAACGGCCGGACGTTTGAGATCTACACTTTCCCGTTTGCCGGAAAGGACGGCTTGCCCATGATCCTGGAGATGAATATCGACATCACTGAGCAAAGGCGCGCCGAGAAGGAACGGTCCAGGTTGGAAGAACAGCTCCTCCAAGCCCAGAAAATGGAAGCCATGGGAGTGATAGCGGGTGGCATTGCGCACGATTTCAACAATCTTCTTGTCGCAATAATAGGCAACGCCGAACTGGCAGCCGACAAATTACACGAAGATCAGCCTGCGTATTACAACATCAAACAGATCATGAAAGCGACTCTGCGTGCGAGGGAGCTGACAAGGGGAATACTAACGTTCAGCAGGCAATCGGGCAAGGAACGCAACCCTATTCCCCTGTCTCCGGTCATGAAGGAGACGTTGGAATTTCTGCGGGTTTCTCTTCCCGGTACCATAGAAATAAGGCTGCAGATAGAGACAACTGAGGATATGGTAGTAGCGAATCCTGCTCAAATCCAACAGGTGCTGGTAAACCTGGCTACCAACGCGAGTCAGGCGATGCCGGACGGCGGGCTTCTGGAGCTATCTCTCTTCGATGTCTGCCTCGATACGAAGCGGGCGCTCCCCAGTCCCGATATCAGGCCGGGAGACTATGTGGTAATATGTGTGACGGATACCGGCTGCGGAATGGACGAATCCACCAGAAGCCGTATATTCGAGCCATTCTTTACAACGAAGGATACGTCCGCAGGGACAGGACTTGGTCTTTCGGTAGTCCACCGGATCGTAAAAAGTCACGAAGGGGCCATAAGTGTCGAAAGCGAGCCTGGCTGCGGATCGGCCTTTAAGGTTTTTCTGCCCAAGGTAAAAACCGATGCCAAGGCGACGGGGGAACCGAAAAGCGGCCTGCCCGGAGGAACGGGGACACTCCTCTTCGTCCACGACCAGGAGGCAATCCGACAGACGATCCAGAGCATGCTCATGAAACTTGGCTACACCGTTGCCACCTGTCCTCATCCTAGTGAAGCCTTGGACCTCTTCTCCAAAAATCCGCATGCCTTCGACATCGTTATCACCGACCAGACGATGCCGGGAATGACCGGAATAGAGCTGGCAAAGCATCTTCTTGCCATACGCAGGGATGTTCCGATTATTTTGACCACCGGCTTTACCCACTTTATTGATGAAAAATCCGCAAAAGAGGCGGGAATCAGCACTCTTGTGATGAAGCCGCTGACCAAGGAAGAGCTGTCCCGGGCAATAAAGGACGTGCTGGAAAAAAAGACCAAAGCCTGATAATAGGGCATTTCAAGTATCGACATACGTTGTTATTTCAACGAAAGTGAATGAAGACCTCCCTCATTCATTTTTACCACTCCTCATGTGATAACGACTTCACAAAAGCACCCGGAAACTGCGTGCAAAGGCAAAGAACTCCTCGACAAAACAGAGAGCTTTCGAGCATTGGGCGTCAGCGTGTCCGCGAAAAGAAGTCACCGAGAAGTGAAGTAGGGCCATTGACGAAGGCGGCAAAAACCGCTAGAATATGACATTGATGTCGGAGCTGGGGGGCATACGCGCATAATTATAGAGAACATATCAGGGTTGAGGAGCAAAATCATGGCATCTCTCGACCTTGTCGATCTCGGCGCCAAAGGTGCATCCAAGAAACAGATTAAGAGCCTGACAGACGCAATGCGCCCTTCAAACAGTGCCATTGCCCCCTTCTTGCCATCAATGTAAAGACGATACAAAGGCAGCCTGAGGGAGAAGCACTTCAATCATAACGTTTCGGAACGGGCTATCAGGCTTGCTCAATTAACCGCAAGGGGTATCCGATGCCTTCGGGACACGGGAAAGTTTCTACCAATGGCTTCATACGACGGCGTCACTTGCCTGAGTTCTGCGTCCGTCGACCTCGCAGTATGGGTCTTTTGGGGCTTGTCATGGTTTTCGTTGTGATGCCGGACAATGCCGGGGCTAAAATGGAAACCACCGCCTCTCTGCCGCAAGATTGGGGCGAATATCCTTACGGCTCTGCTACGGTCAGTTTCATTCAGGCTGAATTGCTTAGATCCAGGGAGTGCCTTTAGGCCAACATGAGCAGAACATCGCGGATAGTGACAAATCTTGACGGCATCGAGGTTCTGGAGGTGACCCAGGAAGATGCGGAGGGCAACTGGGTCCGTACCGACTATTTCGTCCTGGGACAGAAGTATGATTCCCTAAAAGGGGCGATGGAAGCGGCACGAGCCATGGTCAGGGAACAAGAACAATCTTCCTCGTGAGCCGATTAGCGCCATTGCCGTCATTCGGCAGCGACAGCAGGGCATTGTGTGTGCCGTTAATAAACACCAGTAAACCCTTTGCAGTCGGGGCATGTCTATTCCTCCCCCGCTTTGGATTTCGGGCCGGCTAAAGGCCTTTCATTCCGAGCCGGTACCCGGAGTCGTTACTTACCTGTCTTCACCGCCAGTATTGCCTGGTTTGCCGAATCGATCGAGAGGGCGAGCGTATTGAGCGCCTGGGTCGGATTGTGGAACCCCATCCCGTTTTCGGCAGCCACAAAATCCCAGTACCACTGAGCTCTGCGCAGTAGTTCCCGGGCCTCCTCCATCTGGGCGGGCGAGGCTTTGGCTGCCGCGAGTGCCTCATGGGCGTGCGCCACTGTCTGGCCCGCAGTCCGCTGCAACTGCCAGACCTTATCCTGAGTCGATTTCACCGAAGCGACAAGCCATTTGTTCCCCTGGTCGTGGCAAGGCCCGCAAGATGCCTCAACATGCCTCATGGGGCTTGTCACCCGGTGGGATGAGTATTTCCGGCCATCCTTCCGCATATAGGGCATGTGGCAGTCCGCGCACGCTACATCCGCCCGTCCATGCACGCCTCCGCTCCATGTCTCGAACTCGGGATGCTGCGCTTTCAGGAGCTTCACCTGAGAATCGGGATGCACCCAGTCTTCACCGAAGCCTGAAGGCCGTGCGGCGTAATACTCGTATATCTTCTCGGGCTCCAGGCCTTTCTCCCACGGGAAAACGACCTTTGTGGTCCCCGGCTCGAAATAGTACTCTACGTGGCACTGAGCACAGACGTAGGTCCGCATCTGCTCGCGCGATGCCTGATTCACGTCGATATCGCGTTTCTTCATCGCCTCGACAAACGCCGGGTTTATCACACGGAGCTTCATGGTTTGCGGATCGTGGCAGTTGGCGCACGTAATGGAATGCTTGAGCCTCGGCGTGATCTCCGTCAAAGGCGCCTTCGCGTAATTCCAGCCCGTTTCCTGCCAGAGGTCCTTGAGGTTTGCGGTCTTGCAGGTCATGCAGGCGCCCGGGGTTTTTGGGGTCACCCGTTTCGATTTCAGCAGGTCTTCGAGCGCGTAGGGATGGCCCCGGTCCTCGCTGTAGTCCTCGCTGAAGGCCATGCCCTTGAAATTCATAAGTATCTCCGGCTCCTTGAGCGATTTCTGCACGTTAATGCTCCCGCCGAATCCTGTCGGCGATGCGCTCATCTCCAAATTCTTCTGAAAGCTCTTGTATTCAAGGGGATAATATTTGCCCCATACGGCCGGGTCATACTCGTTTGCCGGAAGCTGCTTTATTTTTTGGGCAGGATCAGGGGTGGCAATCGCAACACGCATGATGACAAAAACAGCAAGAACAACAATAGCTGCCAAAAGACCGACGATTGTCTTGTTCATCTCACTCCTCCCTCTGCTTCGTGACGTGGTGTACGGTACGGCGATGACATTTCGTGCAGGCAACAGGCTGCGCTGCCAACATTGTTATCCGCTGGACCGTAGATTGATGGCAGCGAAGACAATTGCCGTTCACGATTGTCCTCGCATCCTTTGAAAGAGACAGGGATGCCGGGTAATCCCTGAGCGTTTCGCGCCAGAGGTCGTGCAGCCCGGCGCGCAGTTTGTAGAATACCCGCGAGAAAGTGCCGGACACAGGCATATGACACTCGACACAAGCAAACTGTTTGTGGTTTGAGGCCCGCCACGTGGATCCTGCGCTTCCCATGCTGTGGCAGGCAGTGCATACCCGGGGATTTCCTGACGCATGATAACTCTCGACGAGAAAGGCCATCACGATCATTCCCACGACAACGGCAGCAATAACAGGCAGACGGATCACAGAGTAGAAGTATATAATACTTCTTTGGGCAAGGCAGCAATGAATTGTATTGTAGGGGCTGCATGATGTTTCGTGCCGGTCGGAAAAGCTATGTCCTTCGCCTGGGATGTATTCCGTGTGACGAAGCTCGCTACGGTTTGTTCTGCCATCCTTGGGTGGGAGAACAAACCGCCCGGTCAATCAGGCGGCTGTTCTCCTTTTGCGTTGCTTTGAATAGGTAAAGATTGAGCTATTTGCCGGAAGTCTTCTTCAGGGGCTTGCGCTCCTTTGGTTTCGGATCAGTGCTTGTCGCTTTGGGAACGTTGGCTATCCATTCCTCCACGGTAACCACCCCATCGCCGTTTGTGTCCAGTGCCTTAAAATTTACGTTGTAGAAAATATCGTACTCCTCTTCGGTGATCTTGCCGTTCTTGTCTTTATCCATGACCTTTATTCTTTCCACGAAGAACGCATTCCATTCATCAGGCGTGATCACGCCATCCCCGTTCTTGTCGATCCTACCCGGAACTTCATGCTCGGCCTTGTCAAGACGGGCATCAGCCGACTTGTCGAGGTCCTTGTATAACGCTACAAAATAGCCCTCCAGGGATTCGACGGTTATTTCAGGATTGCTCCCCTTCAGCGTTGCGAACCGATCCTTGAAATAGCTGCTGAATTCATCCTTCGACACTTTCCCGTCGCTGTTCTTGTCCATTTTCTGAAAGGGAGTCTTCTTTTCCTGACCGGCCCCGGTCTTGCCCGGTGACTTGGCCAGCGCTCCGGCGGTAATGAAAAGTACGATTGCTGCTGTAAAAACCAAAATCCTCTTGAAGCTCATACAACCTCCTGTTCGTAGAGATGTTTTTGGGTCATCAGGACCATGTGTGATTGATACACGGCCCGTGCCCTGCCGTAAACGTCACGCCTAATATATGTTCGCCTTCCGTCGAGAAAAGTTGAGTGCGGAGCAGGCAACCTTCGCGCTTCTGCCGCTCTTCGTGTTTTATGATTTACCACGGACTGGTGGCCAGGAACAGCCGGTAATCCCTATATTAAAATAGGCCGTGAGGCAAAACCACACAGAAAGGAGAAGGGGGAGATGGCAAAGATATTCATGATAAGAATTGAGGACGAGGACTTTGCCGAAGTCAGGGAAAAATACGGGAAAGAAAGTTTGCAGGCAACGGATGACGAACAGGCCATGCAGGATTTCATGGTAAACAACGGCATCAGTAAGGCACAGGTCTGGCAGGTGAAGTAGTACTCACGATGCCCTTTAGCGGAACAGGAGTTGCCTTTTCCACTTGCTGCTGTCGATGCCCTGTTTGGATTCCAGGAACTCATGTACGATTTCGCGCAGTTGGTCCTTCTCGCAGAATGCGGCGAGGTGGCCGCAATCGCCCGCGAGTTCTGCCGTCTCGGCACCCAGTCGTCTCGCAAAGGACTTTGCCGGGCCGGGATAGACCATGCCATCCTGCCTTGCAGCAATTACCAGTGTCCGCGCCCGCACTGCGGAAGCGGCCTTCTCTTCCGAACCTCCGAACTGTCTGAAAACACTGTGACCGAGTATCGCCTGCACCTGCGATTTCCAATCCTCCGTGTTGTATCGTGTGCTTGATGCGTCCAATGAAGAAACGAGCTGCGTGAGCTCATTCCGGTTCATGCGGGCAAAATACTCCGGGGTTTTTGACATGACGTGGTGCACGGGCAGCATCGTTCGCATCGCCGTCTTTCCTCCGTCAGCCGCGGAAACCGTGTCCAGTATCTGGATTTCATTGTTCCATACCAACCTGTCGTAAGGCGTGAGATGAGGCGTGCCGGAAACAGCCACGGCGCGGGTTATGAACTGCGGGTAAGAGACGATCCATTCAAATGCCTGCATGGCGCCCATCGATACACCGAAGATCGCGTAGATGCCGGTCAGGCCGAGGTGCCTGGAAAGGAGCGCATACTGGGCGTCGACCATGTCTCGAACAGAGAAACGGGGGAACAAGGCGCCCGGCTGCAGCTTGCTCGTCGACGGAGAAGAAGAGACTCCGTTGCCGAATGCATCGACGGCGACCACGAAGTACCTGGACGAATTGACTATCTTGCCCGGACCCACAAAGCCGAGGTCCATCAACTCCTGGGTGGTGGCCGCCAGCCAGGTGGGGAAAAGGACCACATTCGATTTGTCGGGAGCCAGCTCTCCGAACGTGCGATAGGCCAGACGGCAATCGCGGATTATGTCTCCGCTCTTCAGGCGAAGATCGCCGAGGTCGAAGAACTTCAAGTCCCCATCGGCAAAAGCGACGGATAAGGATGCAATGAGAATGCATGCAGCGAACAGCAGCCTGATAGCCGGTCCCGCCGGGTTTCGACCGCGGGTCGAAGCGTGTCGCTCCATTTTTCGTGGATCTTTCGAAATCGAGAAGCGTAACCATGCTGACAAAGGAGACAACATAGGGGAACCTCGCTGCGTTTCTCTATCGAATACCATGATAAGGAACGCCGTTCAACAAGAAAAGCGAGGCAGGCCCGGACATTGGCAAAATCGAAGTAGGGCGGGAGCTCGCCACTCGAGCCCTTTTATTACGGAATGGATCGTCGATAAGGACAAGCGTCCCGGGAAATTTCAAGCAGCTTTTGAACATCATATGGGGTACACTTATCTATTGTTGGGCGTTAATCGAACCGTGGTGGGAGCATCGGCCGACATAAGAATGAGATAGAAATGGCGGCTGTTGAAATGGAACAGATTTCACTAATGCAAGAAAGGAGTATCCTTTTGTCCAAGTTATTTTTCTTTCATCTTCTATTGGCAGTCACCGTATCCCTTCTGCTTTTGTGTGGCTGCGCTTCGAATCAGCAGCAGCAGAACGGCGCGGCACAAAGCCCGGAATATTACAGGACGTACGGGCCCGGTTCCGAGCAGCCGCCCGACTACGGGACGCGAGGCCGATAACGTCTTCTGGAAGTGGCCGGGCATCTTTCCACAGCAGTCTTTCGGCAGTTGCAGCCAGGGAGCCTCGTCCTTTATATTTCAACATACAATAACTCCGGAGAGGTACGTAAAGACGTTCAAAATAGGATGAAGTTCGTATCTTTCAGGCGCTTTACCGGCAACGATGACGTTACTGCTGTCAGCTCCATGGTGGGGTACAGAAAACTGAGGGAAGACATGATTTCTGCATGCAATGTACCTGTACTCCTATTCATAAATATGCGTCAATACTGACGATATCTGCTGCCGTCAGTCTGTCGGCTGCATGCATTTACAAATTTAACAAGAAGTCCTATAATTAGGGACATATTGCTTCCATGGCACACGTAATCATCATCGACGACGATACGATCATGTGCGAGATGCTCTCGAATATGGTACGCC
>MVRP01000043.1 GCA_002067405.1 Syntrophorhabdaceae bacterium PtaU1.Bin034
GAGGATGACAATGCCGTTAGGACTGGTATCGAGAATGCGGTCCGTACGGCGTTCGGCCAGTCGTCTCATGTAGGGGATGCACATCTCCTGCTCTGCCATGCCCTGAGCAACGGCGATTGCCTTATCCCGGCACGTGTCGTATCCGCAGGCACCGCAGTTCAGCCGCTGCTGGGGATCGGCCTTGCCGGTTTTCTCGAAGATGCTCTGAATCTCCTCTTCCGACACCTCGGGAAGGAAACGGGACTCTTCGGCAAAATCAGCATGAAAAAGCTCGTAAGGCTCAAGGGGAGGAACGGGAAGCCCTGACACCTCCCGATCATATTCCACGATGTCTTTTCTCTTTTCAAAGATGTTTTCATCCTGACCGATTCCGGGCCCGTTTATGCAGCCCTGGCTGCAAAAGAGCGGCTCGAGCAGCGTATAGGGAGAATCGCCCGGAAGCGAGCAGAGAAGGTCTTTCACGTTAAGTACCCCGTCCGCCCTCACCATGTTCAGCTCCAGCCCGTCATCTTTCAGCCCGGCGGTCTTAATGCTGCCCCCCGGAAGGGGATAGAGCTGCGCACAGTTGACCGGCTGCTCGTCAAAGTTACTTTCCTCGCACATGGAAAGATTGATGTCCCTCTTTTCCAGCCAGGTCATCAGTTCCTTGAAGGTGAGGACATAGTCGACCGCTCCTGCAACACCGGGCCGAAGGATTTCCGATTTCTTGGCCACACAGGGTCCGATGAAAACCACGCCGCTCTCCGGGCCGTGCCGCTTTTTGAGCATTCTTGCATGGGCAACCATGGGCGAGACGAGGGGCAACAGATAGGGCACGATCTTCTGATGGTATTTCTCCACGTAGCTCACCACCGCAGGACAGGCTGTTCCCACGTACGTCCGTGAACCATCATCCTGAACAAGCTTTGCCATATGGGCGGAAATCTGATATGCGCCCTGAGAGGTATGGCCCACATACCGGAAGCCCAGGGCGCGAAGCGCAGAGGGAAGGCGTTTTCTCTGCCAGCCGGTGAAAACGGCGGCAAAGGACGGTGCAATGCTCGCCGCAACGAACCGGCCGCTTTCGATCATTGTCTGGACCATCTCGATATCCTGACGGAACGATTTGGCCTGCTGCGGGCACACCCGGATGCAGGTGCCGCAGGAAATACAGCGTTTTTCGTCCACGTACGCCTGCCCGTCCTTCATCCTGATGGCCTTTACCGGGCAGCTCCTCAGGCACCGGTAGCAGTCACGGCACCGGGCAGTCAGGGTAAATACGATTTGGCGACTGCCGGCATCAGACATTACTTCTCACCTCTTTTTGCGAAGGGGGTGCCGGCGCCTGTCTCTCGATGGCTTTTGCCGCCATTTCAAGCGTGCATTTCTCGATCACCGTATCGCCGATCCGTACGGTAGGTCCTCTGTCACATTCTTCAAAGCAAAAGGAAGCGTTCACGGACACCGCGTCTTCCAGATTGCTCTTCTTCAGATAGGCGAGTATCTCCTGGAGGAGTTTTTGAGACCCTTTCAGAAAGCAGCTCGTCCCGAAGCAGACATTCACCTCGAGGCTTGTATTGCCGTTTGAGCCTCTCAGGGACAAGTGCGCATCGTCGATCCTCTTCCTGCTTTTGTAGGCCGTATGGAGCAGTTGGTGCGCTTTGTGACCTCCCACCTCGCCCAGGTACATTTTATACAGCTCGGTCACGTAAGGGTTGTCCTGGGATTTGTGCAGCTCCAGCATCCTGTCGTTCTCGTAAATGCCTTTTGTTCTCTTCTGCCGGACAGAGGGATTGTGCGATATCGGCTGGCCCGCGCCTCCGATACACCCTCCCGGGCATGCCATAACCTCGACGAGATCGTAATGTGCGCGGCCCGATTTCATCTTTTCGATGAGACTGCGTGCATTGCCGAGACCGTTGACGACGGCCAGGGAGAACTCTTTGCCTTTCACCGAGAGCTTCGTCTCCCGTATGCCGCTTTCACCTCTCACGCTCATGAACTCGTAATTATCCCTTTTCTCACCCGTAAGCCGTTCGGTCACATACCTCAGGACCGCTTCGGACACGCCTCCTGAATTTCCGAATATGACCCCGGCCCCTGTCCTGAAGCCGAAGGGCATATTGAACGCCTCGGGTTCCAGGTCCTTGAAGTGGAGGCCGGCCTCCTCGATCATCCGTCCCAGTTCCTGGGTCGTCAAGACATGATCTACGTCCGGCACGTCGTTGTCGTTGAATTCAGGCCTTTTTGCCTCGAACTTTTTCGCTGTGCACGGCATTATGGATACGACAACGATGTTCTTCTTGTCCACATTCATGTTTGCGGAGAGGAATTCCTTCGAGAGGGCGCCGAACATCTGCTGCGGGGAGCGGCAGGTGGAAAGATTGCTCACGAACTCGGGGTAATACTGTTCCACGAACTTGACCCAGGCAGGACAGCACGAGGTGAACTGGGGCATATTCTCGTTTTTTTCGACCCGCTTTATGAACTCGCTGCCCTCCTCTATTACGGTAAGGTCTGCGGTGAAAGATGTATCGAATACGCGGTCGAAGCCGATGGCACGAAGGGCAGCGCTTATCTGGCCCGTTGTCGTGACGCCCGGCTCAAGGCCGAACATCTCGCCTATGGCTACCCTTACGGCAGGCGCCACTTCGGCAACCACTATCTTATCCGGGTCATGCAGCGCCTTCCAGACTTCCTCCACCTCGGATTTCGGCGTAAGGGCGCCGGTGGGGCAGATGCGGGCGCATTGGCCGCAGTTGACGCACTCCACCCTGTCAAGGTCTTTGCCGAAGGAAGGGATAACCATGGTCTGCGCTCCCCTGAAGGCGAAATCTATGGCGCCCACGGACTGGACCTCGGAACAGATGCGGACACAGTCACCGCAGAGGACGCACTTGTTCGGGTCTCTCACGAGGGACGGCGACGAGTCGTCCAGGGGCTCCTCCCGGTCGTGTTTTTTGAAGCGCACCTTGGTAATCCCGAGACGCCGGGCAAGAGACTGGAGCTGGCAGGTGGTGCTTTTCTGGCAGGTGGGGCAGCTCTCGCTATGGTTTGCGAGGAGAAGCTCGACGATTATCTTTCTCATCTTTCGCGTCTCTTCGGTATTCGTGCTCACGACCATTCCGTCCGTCGGCGGCGTGGAACAGGCGGGCACAAGCCCGAGACCCGATACGTCCACCATGCAAAGGCGGCACGCGCCGTAGACGCTCAGTTCCGAATGGTAGCAGAAGGTGGGAAGGTCGATCTTCGCCTTTCTTATCACCTCAAGCAGGTTCTTTTCATGCTCTATGGGGATCGTCTTTTTATCAATTACCACGCACCGTTCTTCATTCATGGCTTTCTCCCGTTGTTATTGCCTGGAATTTGCAGCTATCCACACAGGTCCTGCATTTCGTGCAAAGGGCCGTGTCGATGTAGTGGGTCTTTCCCTTTTCGCCCGATATGGCGGCCACGGGGCACTTCTTCGCGCACACCGTGCACCCCCTGCAAAGCTCCGGGTCTATCCGGAACTGTACAAGGTCTTTGCACTTGCCCGCGGGGCAGCGCTTGTATTTGACGTGAGCCACGTACTCGTCGCGAAACTGACGGAGCGTGGAGAGCACCGGATTGGGCGCGGTTTTCCCCAGCCCGCACAGTGACCCTTTCTGCACCATCTGGGCCAGTTCTTCGAGGATGTTGAGGGTTTCTTCGGTGGCCCGTCCCTGTATGATGTCATCGAGCAGGGCCAGCATTTGTTTCGTCCCTTCCCTGCATAAGACGCATTTTCCGCACGATTCGCTCTGGGTGAACTTCATGAAGAACCGGGCCACGCTCACCATGCAGGTATTCTTGTTCATCACCACGAGCCCGCCGGAGCCGACCATTGCCCCGGCCTTCTTCACTGAATCGAAATCGAGGGGCAGGTCGAGGTGCTCACTGGTGAGGCATCCTCCCGACGGGCCGCCGATTTGGGCAGCCTTGAAACCGTCATTGACCGGTTTTCCGTCATCGGAAGTAATGCCGCCCGCCACCTGGTAGACTATCTCGCGAAGCGTGGATCCGAGGGGCATTTCGATCAGTCCCGTATTCACCACGTGACCGGTGATCGCGAATGTCTTGGTGCCCGGAGAAGACTCCGTCCCCATTGTGCGGAAATTGTCGGGGCCGCCTGCTATTATGAGGGGCACAGTGGAAAGGGATTCAACATTGTTGATGATCGTCGGCTTACCCCAGAGTCCGCTCTGTGCGGGAAACGGGGGCTTTGGAGACGGCATCCCTCTTTTCCCTTCAATGGAGGCCATGAGCGCGGTCTCTTCGCCGCACACGAACGCGCCTGCGCCCTCCATTACCTGAAGGTGGAAGGTGTGATCTGAACCAAGGCTGTTCTTTCCCAGTGCTCCGAGTTTATATGCATCGGCAATGGCTTTTCTTAAACGCTTGACCGCAAGGGGGTATTCGGCCCTCACGTACACATAGCCTTCGTCGGCACCTATTGCCCGGGATGCGATGATCATGCCTTCGATCACGCTGTGGGGGTTACCTTCCATGATGCCCATGTCCATGAATGCACCCGGATCACCCTCGTCACCATTACAAATGACATATTTTTTGTCGCTTGTCTCGACGCGCGCCGCATGCCACTTTCTTCCCGTGGGAAAGCCGCCGCCGCCACGTCCCCGTAGTCCCGACTCGGTGATCACGTTACAGACATCTTCAGGCTGCATCTCGAGACATGCCTTTGCCGCAGCGAGGTAGCCTCCCTGAGCGATATACTCGTTAATATCCTCCGGGTCGACGAGCCCGCAGTTTTTCAACACGAAGCGCTGTTGTTTCTTATAAAAAGGTATTTCCCGGGCCGTCGTGCATATCTCTCCCGTGTCAGGCTCCTTGTACAGGAGAGCTTCTACGGTTTCGCCCTTCTTCAATGTCTTCTCGACTATCTCCCGTACGTCTTTCGGAGTGACTTTTGTATAAATGATGCCTTCAGGGAGGATCGTGACAAGGGGACCGATCTGGCAGAAGCCCTGGCAGCCGCTCTTCGAAACGAAAACCCCTTCTTCTTCCTTTTTCAGCTCAACGACAGCATTGAGCCCCGAATCTTTCGCTGTTTCGACGAATTCTTCATATACCTTAAGGGAGCCGTTCACCAGGCAGCCGGTACCGGCACAGACCACTACCCGATGGGACAGGGGCTCCTGCCTTTTCTGGAATGTATCTTTTATCTTGTTAAGCTCGAGGGTCGTCAGATTCACTGCATGCCTCCTTCCGGATGATCTCATCTATGATTGCGCTGGCACGGGCGGGGGTAAGCTGGCCGAAAACCTCCTCGTTGACCACCATGGCCGGAGCGAGACCGCACGCGCCCAGACAGTTGACCGTCTCGACGGTAAACAGCATATCTGCTGTCGTATCTCTCCCGTCTCCCAGCTTGAGCTTTTTGCAAAGGGTGTCGTAAAGATCCAATGACTGCTTGACGTGGCAGGCAGTGCCGTCGCACACCCTGATCAAATACTTCCCCTTGGGTTTCAGCGTAAAGAGCGAATAAAAAGTAGCGACGCCATAAACCCGGGCAGGGGAAAGGCCGAGGGATGTGGCGACAAAATTAAGGATCTCCTCGGGCAGGTAGCGGTATTCTGCCTGGACTGCCTGAAGTATCGGTATGAGACGAGCTGCGTTTCTTCCGTTCTGATCGACGATCTCACAAACTCTCTCGAACTTTCGCAAGGTTTCCATTGTATGTTCCTCTCTGTTAGTAATTTACCTTCAATGCCTGGGCCAGTTTCTTTGAAAGAACCACGAGCGACGAGGCAAGGTTTTCGTGCTGGACAATAACATGCGCAGGCACGGTGATCTTTACCGGCGAAAAATTCCATATCGCCCTGATGCCCGCCTTTACCATGATGTCCGCGAGCTCCTGGGCCGAGCCCGCCGGGACCGTGAGGATGCCTATTTTGATGCCCATCCGCTCGATCATGTTGGCCAGCTTGTTCACATGAAGTACCTTTGTGCCGCATATTTCCGCTCCGACCTTTCCGGGATCACTGTCAAAAGCGGCAATTATGTTAAGGCCGTATTCCCTGAAGCCCTGGTAGCCGAGGAGGGCGGAGCCGAGATTGCCGACACCGATCAGATAACCGTCGGTCGTGTTGTCCCACCCGAGAAACGCCTCGATGGTGCTGATGAGCTCGGCCACCTCATAGCCGATTTTGGGTTTGCCCAGTGCTTCGGCTATCTGCAGGTCCTTCCTGACCTGAATGGGCAGGATATTGAGGTTGTTTCCTATCTGGTTCGATGAGACATAATCGATCTTCCGTTCCGTCTGCATTTTCTTCAAGTACTGGTAATATATCGGCAGCCGGCGGAGCGTAGGCTCAGGAATCGGTTTCATGGGTTGGCTATCCTTCTCGTCGTTCTGGGCCATTCGGGCATCCTCCAATTGGATAATTTTGTATCTATAATCTATTCGATTCATGGAAAGGACATCAAGAGCTTCGCGGTCAAAAGCGTAAGGGATACCAAATACAGAAAACCGGTGATACCAATGTAAGACACAAGAAATATTCTGTGTTTCAGTTTCATTTTTCCTCCCTCGCAATAGTGAGTCGTGCATAGCCGATGTTTTATGCCACCTCGTTTATCGATAATAATATATCGATAAACGAGTAGCTAGTCAAGGATTTTTTTCAAATAAGAGGAAACGGTACGTTTTGCGAGGTCCGACAGTTCGAACTTATAATAGAAGTGGGGCGACAAAAAGCAGCAAAACCAAAAACTGAAGCAGCGAGGATCGTAGATGATCGAGATAGACGGCGGCTATGGAGAAGGGGGCGGGCAGATCATACGGACGGCCCTCGGCTTGTCCAGTCTGCTGAAGCTGCCTTTTCGCATTTATCACATCAGGAAGAACCGGCCGAAGCCCGGTCTCAGGGCGCAGCACCTGGCAGGCGTGCGGGCAGTCAAGACAATAAGCTCGGCGTCCGTCGAAGGGGACAGGATCGATTCGACCGAACTCGCCTTCCAGCCGGGTACGGTGAAGGGAGGTGACTACCGGTTCGATATCGGGACTGCGGGCGCTACACCGCTCGTGTTGCAGACGTTGTTGCCGCCGCTTGTCTTCGCCGACGCAGAATCGCACCTCGTTCTTTCGGGCGGAACTCATGTGCCCATCAGTCCGCCTATGCATTTTATCCGTGAAATATTCCTTCCGGTTCTGACCGGAATGGGCCCGGAGGTGAAAGTTTCTCTGAGGGTCTACGGGTTCTATCCGAGAGGGGGCGGGGAGGTTGAGGCTCATGTGCGGCCGATCATGGAAGGGGCTTCGCTTCACCGGCCGGCGTTTCCTGAAAAGAAATCCGTATGGGCCGTCAGGGGCATCAGCGCAGTAGCGAATCTTCCTTTGTCCATCGCGGAGCGGCAGAAGAAAGCTGCCATGGAGGTCTTAAGAGAGATAAAGATCGACACGGACATAAAGGTAACATCGGTATCCGCCCCGAGCCCCGGCACGTTTGTCTTTCTGAAGGCGGAGGGCGGTGCCTGCATTGCCGGGTTCTCGTCCGTAGGCATTCGCGGAAAGCGGGCGGAGGTTGTGGGTTCCGAGGCTGCATCGGCTTTCCTTCAGTATTACCATCGGGACGGTTGCATCGACCCGCATCTCGCTGACCAGATCGTGATCTACCTTGCCCTCGCGCCGGGCACAACGTCTTTCACTACCACGGCCATAACACCCCACCTTCTCACCAACCTTGCGGTAATAAAGAAGTTTCTCGATGTTCAATATACCGTTGAGGGGCAGGTGAGCGGGCCCGGAAGGATCAGCATCCGGGGAGCAGGTTATTCTCGTAAATGCTTCTCCGGATGATGTTTTTCAGGATTTCTGTTTCGGGGTCGGTCGTTGCCCGGGTGGCGCGAACGGAAAAAACAAGGACGGGCTTCAAGCCCGTCCTTGGGGAAATTCATGTAAAAACAGCGATTAGCCGGCAGATTCGGCAAGAACCTTGTGGGCTTTCTTCGCAAGCCTGGAAATCCTTCTGGCTGCCTGGTTCCTGTGGATAACACCCTTGGATGCTGCCTTATCTATGTAAGCGATAGCCGTTCTTGTAACGGCCTCGACATTCGCCGTGTCTTTTTCGTTAACGGCAGAGAGCGCCTTCTTTATGTTCGTCTTCATTGTCGACTTGACATGGGAATTCCTGAGACGTCTCTTCTCCGCCTGCTGTGCCCTCTTTATTGCGGACTTGTTTTTTCTCAACCTCTCCTCCTCTGATGGGAATGGCGAACATCGCCATTTGAAATAAAGTTAATTACTTTAGCATGTTTGACAAGCACGGTCAACGACAAAAGGCGCGTTCCTTCTCTTTCGGGACTATTTTGCAGCAAGAAGCGAAATTATTTCACCTTCTTTGCTTCGGCCGGCTTCTTCTGTCGGGCGGCCGCCTCATCTATCCTCTTTTCCAGCTGGGCCGCATCGGAATAACCCATCTGTATTGTTCCGTCAGGAAAGATAACGGCCGGGGTCGCATTAATGCCGTTCTCCTCCCCGAACTTCAAGTTCTCGTCAATCTCTCCTGTCGCACATTCCTGCTTGGGTATGGGCTTCTTCTCAAAGGCAGCCCGGAGCATCGGCTCTGCCTTGCTGCAAATAATACTGGTCGCCTGTTCCCGGTTGGCAGGATTGGGATTCAGGAGGAACAATTTCATGTAAAAGGAAATATCGGGCCTCTTCTCAACGATCTTCTTCATTTCCTGATGAAGTCTGGCACAGTACGAGCAGTTGGGGTCCGTGAAGACAACGACTTTTATGGGTGCGTCCGCTTTCCCGAGCAACAGGGCGTTTTGAAGTGAAAGGCCCTGCATGTTCACCTTTCTATCCCTGTTCAATTCCTCTATTCTCTCGCGTGTGACGTCCCTCCTGTTCGCGTAATCGATAAGGGGTCCCGGGCTCACATATTTCTTTGCAAAGTCCACGTAAATGACAAACCTCTGGCCTTTGTTCTCGATTGAAGCCTCCCACAGCCCCTTTATCGGGCTCATCCTGATACTCAGGACCTTTGCAGCCGCCATATTGATCTTCTCCAGAATCGGTGCCATGTCCCTGTCGGAAAGGGTATGGCATTTGGTGCAGCTCTGGCTGCCCTCTCTGAATGCATGGACAGGGGCGCTGAAAATAAGCAGAGCGACGAAGACAAACAGGAGTATGGTAAGTGGAGCGGTGTCCGGTTTCATCATGAATCTCCTTTTTTCAGGAACTGCACAACCGGAAAGCGGTTGCAGTGCTGTGTGATCGGCCTCGTTGTTCAGGGCACAGTGATGAGATCGCTGTCTATTACCATCTTCGCGTAGAAATTGATGCCTTCCAGCAGTATCATGGCGCGCTCTTCGCCTTCCAGTTCCCTTTCGAAGATGCCGCCTAATCCTTTGAACGGTCCGTCCTTGATGAAGACTTTCTCCCCTTTCCTGAATCTCTTTTTTTCGATCCGCGCCACGCCATCGACGAGCTTTCCCCTTATGAATTCAATGAATTCCTCCTGAAGGGGGACCATCTTTCCGCCAAAGGTGACGATCTTGTTGATCCCTCTCGCATATTTCACCATGTGGTAGTCGTCAATGGGGTGAAATTTCACGAATATGTAATTGGGGAACATGGCTTCAACGACCTCGACAAACCGGCCCTCCCGGTATTTTCGCAGTTTCAGCTTCGGATTCAGCACTTCGTATGATGCGGTGGTGAGATTATGAGAGGCGCGGTTTTCATTCTTGGGCTTCGTGTTCACGACAAACCACTGTTTCATGATGAACCTTGTGACGTTGTTTTGTTGTTAGTTAGGATAGAAGCATAGACTTTTGCAACTCGCGAACATGCAGGCCCTCTATCGACAGAAGTCTCACTTTTGTGTCGAGGCCCATATCGAAGCCGCCGAGTGAGCCGTCTCCCCTGACTATGCGGTGACAGGGTATGACCACTGGGATCGGGTTTCTCTTCAGCGCCTGGCCAACTGCCCTTGCAGCATTCGGGTAGCCGAGGCGGCCGGCAATCATGCCGTAAGATGCAATCTTCCCGTACGGGATCTTCCTCGTCTCCTCCAGCACTCGTTTGGTAAAATCTCTGAGACCGGAGAGATCGATGGGGATATCGAGGAGCACTTCTTCGCCGTCAAAATAGCGCCGCAGGAGTTCGCCGGCGTGCCTGAAGCGGCCGGGAGACTCCGTTGCTTCCGGAAACTCCATCGCGATCAGACGATGAACATCGTCCGAATCGGGTGGATACATATCCAGCCGACAGAGATGGGTGTCCCTGGCGAAGAGGACGACGCTGCCCAAATGAGAATCTAAAACTGCATATTTCATGGCCTTTAGCCCAAATTGACACGCATATTTTGAAAACATAAAATAAGGATACCATAAACGGGGAAGTGATGGAAGGCTTTGTGAAATTCATCGGAACCGGCGGTGCACGGTTCGTAGTCGCCAGCCAGATGCGGTCAACAGGGGGTTTGTGGCTCAATTACAGGGATACAAACCTGTACATCGACCCCGGACCGGGAGCACTTGTGAGGGTTCGAAACGGCCGGGGCGAACTGGAGCCCGCTCATCTTGACGGCATTATCCTTACCCACAAGCATCTGGACCATTCCAACGACGTGAACGTGATGGTTGAAGCCATGACCGAAGGGGGCCACAGAAGAAGAGGGGTTCTCTTTTGCCCGGAAGATGCCTTGGGGGAAGAAGGGGTAGTGCTGCGATACCTAAGAAAGTATCTGGAACGGATAGAGCTTCTCGGGGAGAAGGGGGAATACATAATTAAGGATGTGGTGTTCTCCGTTCCCGTGAGGCACGTGCATCCGGGCGAAGTTTATGGAATGATTTTCAACCTGAACAAGAAAATAGGACTGATCGCCGACACGCGCTTCTTTGAGGAGCTGCCGGATTTCTACCCGGTCGATGTTCTTATAGTGAACGTGCTGAGGGTGCAGCCGATCCGGGAGAGCGATCGCATCGATCATCTGTCGCTGGCTGATGTGAGGGAGATTGTCAGCCGGATAAGGCCGGAGGTGGCCATCATGACCCACTTCGGCATGAGCATGCTCAAGGATGATCCGGAAGTTCTGGCAAAGGCGCTGCAAGAAGAGACGGGCGTCGAGGTGGTGGCGGCTTACGACGAAATGATTTGGCGTTTTTGAGAGGCGTGATCTTCTGAATTATAAAAAAGTAGTTGCGGTTAAAGCCGCGGGTCAGGAGCGGAGCCCGGCTCTTCACCTGCGGGCAGCACCATACGGAATGTACTGCCCTCACCTTCGGCGCTCTCCACTTCTATGGTGCCTCCATTGGCTTCTACGAGCCTTTTTGTGAGGGAGAGTCCCAACCCCGTCCCGTCGCCCCTGGTTTTTGTGGTGAAAAAGGGGTCGAAGATCCTGTTCAGATCATCTTTTGCTATTCCCACGCCGCTATCGGTGACGGAAATCCAGACGAACCGATCTTCTGTTGCTCCTGTCCTGATAACCAGAGGGCCGCCTTCCGGCATGGCCTGAGCGGCATTCATCACAATATTGATCAGTGCCTGTTGCAGGTGGATTTTGTCAGCGTTCACTGTGGGCAGGTTTTCTTCTTTCTCCACGGTGAGCTTGATATTCTTGAACCTCGTCAGATGGTGTTCGGTGAAGAGAATGGTATCGTCAAGAATGCCGTTCAAATCGAGTTGCTCTTTTTCGGGTTCCGACATATGGGAAAAATCGAGAAGACGCATGAGGACCTTCGACAGGCGCTCGGCTTCCTTTTCAATAAAGCTCGCGTATTTTTGAATCTTGTCGGTATCGGATGCGGTCTCGATTCGCTTTGCGAAACCCTGGATGGAGATAAGGGGGTTCTTTATTTCGTGAGCGATGGAGGCTGCCAGTTCGCCCAGGGATGAGAGCCGGTTGGTGCGGGTGAGTACTTCGTCAAAGCTTCTGATCCTCTCGTCCCGTTCCCTGAGCTCACGGATCTTCTCCTGCAGCGTATCGTATACTTCGTTGAGCTCCTTTATGTTCGCCAGAAGCAGCTTCTCGCGGGTCGCCGACAGTCCCCTGGCGTCCTCGAGCTGTATCTCGCATTCCTTGAGCTTCTTGTTGAACAATTCTTCTTTGTTTTCCATGTTCAATAAAGCAGGACGTCGAACTCGCAATAGCTGTAGCCCACTGACCAACTTGCTGTCTGCCTCGATTTAGCCCTTTTTCCGTACACCTTTTCCAACAAACCGGCGATGATCCCGCTTTCCATATCGCAGAACATTTCACCCGTAAAAGGGAAACCCGCACAGGTGATACATTCCTGGAGCCTCACGATCAGGTGGTCCTCGTTGACGACCTCCACCTCGGGCACGCCGATCTTCAGCTCCTCTACGACCCTTTTGAAGTCTTCGAGCGAGTTTGCCTCCAGCATATTTCCTACCGATTTCCCCATTATATAGAGGGTTTGGCCCGCAGTCTCGCCGAGGAGGCTCCTCATACCGATGATCCTCAATATCCGAAAGAGGACGAGAGGGACCTCCTCGCCGAGGTTCGGCCGCGCAATGGCCTTTATCTCTTCCAAAGAGTATTCTTTCACGTTCTTCCCTCCTCCAGGACGCGCAACATCTCGTTATGTATCAATCCGTTGGAGGCCACCACTTGTCCTTTGTATATGTCGAAGGGCTCCCCTTTGAGACCGGTGATCTTTCCGCCTGCTTCTTCCAATACAATGACGCCTGCGGCAGTGTCCCACGCATTCAGCTTCAGTTCCCAGAAACCGTCAAAACGGCCTGCTGCAACGTAACAAAGGTTAAGCGCTGCAGATCCGTCCCTCCTGACTGCCTGGGCCTTATAAAGAAAGGCGATAAAATGGTCGATATTGTTGCGGCTGCTTGTCGGGAGATCGTAAGGAAAACCGGTGACCAAAAGACACTGTCTCATATGGGCCGTGGTAGAAACCTTAAGTCTCTGCCCGTTCAGAAAGGAGCCTTTTCCCGTCCTCGCAACGAAAAGTTCGTCAAAGATCGGGTTGTATACCACGCCGCAGACCACTTCGCCCTTCACTTCATAGGCGATGGACGTGCAGAAGAAGGGGTAGCCATGGGCGTAGTTGGTAGTGCCGTCGATCGGGTCCACGATCCACCTGTTCTTGTGGCCGTCGAAGATATTGTCCTTCTCTTCGCTCACCACGTAGTCGTCGGGGAACTCCTTCCCGATGAGACTCATGATCCGCTCCTGGCACTTGAGGTCGACGTCGGTAACGATGTTGGTCTCTCCCTTGTGATAGATGGAGAGATCTTTCTGGAAATGTTGTTTTTGTATCCTTCCCGACTCGAAAGCCAGTTGAACGGCGAATTCAAGTATATTGTCCATAGTCCCTATATGATATGAATATATCGCAGGATTTGCAAGGCCGTGCGCCGACTTCCGGTGCCTTCGAAAATAATTGACACTTTCCGATCTTCTGTGCGATTATTATACCCGAAGTTTCGGACGTGTTGTCGTAGAGCCGCAATACGTGAAACGTATTGCGGTTTCTTTTTTGCATTGTTCCGTCTTCCATCATTTCGAGGAGGTATTTGAAGTATGGCAAAAGGTACGGTGAAGTGGTTCAACGCATCCAAAGGTTTTGGATTTATCGCGAAGGATGACGGAGGAGACGTGTTTGTGCACTACACTGCGATCCAGGACGAGGGATTCAAATCCCTGTCAGAGGGTCAGGCGGTGAGCTTTGATATAGTAGACAGTCCCAAAGGTCCCAAAGCAGCAAACGTTGTAAAACTGTAACGTACGTAACGCTTTTTCTTCTTTATGAGGAGGAGGCTCCGACGGTGGAGGGGACGACACTGGCCCCAATAATTGAAAAGACAGGTCTTCAAGACCTGTCTTTTCATATTCTTCCCCACATTCAACGTTCGCACTCAGCGTGATCTTTTCACCTCCCCGGTGGCATTCGACGGCATGTTTATTTTCTCGTAGCTCTCCGGTATCTCGAACAGACTGTCCGGAACCGATGTCTTGATGTTCCGGTATTCGATGCTCCAGCTCCCGTTAAGGGCCATGGTCTTGACCGGGAAATTCAAATCTGTAGCTATCCACTGGTAAAAGGAATCATTTGCGTCTCCCTCTTTCGTACTGACCTGATACTTCTTTGTCTCCCGTCCGTCTATTACTTCGGACCCGAGGAACTTCCTGCTTCCTTCGTGGGATTGTTTTTCCTCGATGGCCGGCTTCTTCTTGGGATCAAAGGGCATTTCTATATATGCCTTCTGATCCGGGATCACGATCCATGACTTGTTCTTGTCATGCCGGATGATCGCGTACTCCGAGCCGTTCTTCATCTCGATGCGGTACTTGTTTCCTTTTACGTAGAGTTTGCCCGATTGTTTCTGGTCACCGTCCTTGGTTATCATGTCGGCTGACAACTCGAAAGCCCCCGCCTGGCAAACAAAGACGAGGAGGACAAAGAGGATACCGAAGCTCAGAAGAATCTTTCTCATTGCTGCCCCCATTATTGGTTTCCTAAGTGTACTAGTGCAAATATAGTCATCGACAATGTCAAAATAAACTGTCGCGATTTCCGGAGCGGGAAAGACAGGCACCGACCCTGTGTGACGGGTAGGAAAGACCGACCTCAGCCGGTATCAAAGCTTGACTTGCCCTGCTCAATACCCTATATTCCTAGCCGGACCGGCTTTACCCGGCAAAATCTTCACAAAACAGAGTTGTGGGCGATGGGAGCATGGGTATTATGGGGTTTATTGAAGCAAGCGTTTGCGGGATGGCGCATCCATAAAGACTCACGGCTCGCCGCAGCGATCGCCTACTACACGATCTTCTCTCTTGCCCCCCTTCTTGTAATAGTCGTAGCAGTTGCGGGCGCCATATTCGGCGAGGCGGCGGCAAAGGGCGAGCTTTCCCAGCAGATAGGAAACCTCGTGGGCGAGGACCTGGTTCCTTTGATCGAAGGTATGGTGGAAAGCGCCGGCCGCTTTCGCTCGGGCCTTCTCGCGTGGGTCGTTGGCGCGATCGCGCTCATAATAGGCGCAACCGGAGTTTTTGCCGAGCTTCAGGATGCCCTTGACACCATATGGGAAGTGCCTCAGCAAGGGAGCCTGAAAGGCATGCTGAAGGCAAGGCTGCTTTCCTTTCTTGTGATACTCGCCATCGGAATGCTTCTCCTTGCCTTGCTCCTCGCCGGTGCCGCCCTCACCGTGATCGGCCGTCTGGCCAGTTCCCTTCCCGGCCTTGCGGAAGCTCTCGACGTGCTCAACTTCCTCCTGTCCTTCGCTCTGATCACGGTTCTTTTCGCGGTGATTTACAAGATCCTGCCCAGTGTGAAAACCAGGTGGTCCGATGTGTGGGCCGGAGCCGCGTTGACATCGCTCCTCTTTACCGTCGGGAAGCTCCTTCTTGGGTTTTACCTGGCAAGCGGCCGCATGAGATCCGCCTACGGCGCAGCAGGTTCGGTGATCATCCTTCTCTTCTGGATTTATTTTTCAGCAGAGATCCTCCTGTTCGGTGCCGAATTCACCCGTGTCTATACCGGCTTGCACGATCGCTCTGCGGAACCGGCCAAACAGGTTGTGGAGGAAGAGAAAAACGAGGAAGGCTGACAGGTCGAAAAACGGTTTCGGGTCAGATTCTGAACAAGATGTTCACGCCCTCCGTATACCACTTTGAAAAGCTGTCGTTATGTCTTTTGTTTGTCCTTGGATCATTCATGATCAATGCTTTCACGTGGTCCTTGTCGAGCGTGACCGCATAGTCCCTTTGGGCCTGCAAGACCAGACGTTCTATCATCGCATCTATCACCTTTTCTTTCCCTTCATTTGAGAGCCATCTTGCCGACCACTGCTCGTAAGTCTTCACAATCTCATCGCCTTCTATGCGATAGAAATGGGAAAGAGAAGGTACCCATTCCTTCACAAGGCTCCGGGAAGCGAGAAAGATATCTTCGACAAAGGGAAAGTGCTGGAGTATATACACCTCGATCCTGATCTTATTAATGAATCCGTCAATAATGGTCTTGTCTGTCGTTCTCTCGGTCTTCACTCTGCTTTTGAGAAAGTTCCACACGCTGACGATCGGATAGGAGAAGTTCTTGGTGGAGTAGTCGATGATCTCGAGGCTCTCGATGGAATTCCTTCTCTTCTTGGGTATGCCGTAGAGGAGAAGGCCGACCAGGTCCGATACGACGTGAAACAGCAGGGAGCGATTGTGGGGCCTCAGAGAAGGGTACATGTAGCAGAGAAATTCGTTGAACTCCAGGGTCTCCACGAGGTGGTCCCTTTTCGGGTCTGAGTTCAGGTATTTTATCGCGTCAACGGCGAGGGTGGCAGCGGACATGGGGAGCAGGTCCTCGGGCCTCTTGGTAAACTCCCACACGTCCAGGATATGCCTCCTCGGAAGCACTACTAAAGTCCTTCTCGCCTCAGGTCTTCGAGCAAGGACCTCTGTTTATCGGTCAATTTGCGGGGGACGTCTATCGTCACTTCGACATACTGGTCGCCTCTTCCTTGCTTCATGTCCGGCACACCAAGGCCTTTCAGACGTACCTTTGAATGGGCCCGCATACCCGCGGGAATTTTGATCTGTTTCGGGCCTTCAATGGTGGAGACCTCAACCGTGCCGCCGAGAAATGCATCAGTCGGCTTTACTTCTTTTGTCACGTAAATGTCGTTGCCCTGCCTTCTGAAAACAGGGTGCTCCGCAACTTTTATCGTCACATAGAGGTCGCCGGTCCTTCCCGTGTAAGGGTCCCTGCTGCCCTTTCCATGCAGTCTCAGTTTCTGGCCCGTATTTATCCCTTTCGGTATCTTGACCTTGATCTCTTCATTGCCTCGCTGGCTGGTAAAGGTAAGGACTTTTTCTCCTCCCCGCATAGCATCCATGAACGGTATTTCCAGCTCGTAGTTGAGGTCCAGCTCGCCGTGGGTGGTCTTGTCTCTTGTGACGAAATCACCGAAATCGTAGACCCGTCTCCCTCCGGGCCTCCCGGTTTCCCGGCCCGCCCCGGGGCCTCCCGGCTGCCTGCCGAAGATCATGCTGAAAATGTCGCCGGTTCCGAATCCCAGGTCTTTAAACAGGTCTCCTATATTAAAGTTCCGGTATATATCCTCCTGGCTGTAGCGCTGCTGGAACCCGCTCATGCCATAGGTGTCGTATTCCTTCCTCTTGTCCTTGTCGCTCAGGACAGCGTATGCCTCGTTTATTCCCTTGAACTGCTCCTCGGCCTGCTTGTCTCCCGGATTCCTGTCGGGGTGGTATTTGAGGGCCAGTTTCCGATACGCCTTCTTTATGTCGTCTTCCGACGCACTCTTCGGCACGCCGAGGATTTCGTAATAGTCTTTCTTAGCCATGGTCACCACCTGGGATAGCAATATAGTCGCCGATCTCCCTTCCAAGCGTTTCGGCTACGCTTCTGCACTTCACCTTCATGATATGCACCACCGGTCGCTCCCCGCCGTATTCCGAGATAGTCTCATAGTTTCCCATGCCCTTCGCTATGACGAGGCTCCCGTCTTCCCAGCATTCCCGTATCCTGCCCGACATCTCTTCGCGTCTGATGCCCACTTCATCGGTGCCGGTCGAGATAACGTTTTCACACATCTCTTTCAACCCGAACTTTGCAACGTCAGGCATTGACAGATCGTTCTGCACCGGGTGTTCCTTAACTGCATAGAATATTTTTTTGCCCAACCCTTTCAGCCTCTCTACAAGGGGCAGATCGAAAACGAGATCGCCCACGTTGTCGCCAAGTATCAGAATTTTGTTACTAATATAAACCTGATGCGCTATTTTAGCCACGTTCCCGCTGAACCCGAACTGACTGACCGTATACTGGTGTTCAAGAAAGAAATCCCCGCCATTCCCAAAGGCCGATGACCAGAGCGCGCCTTCGAGGGTATCAGGGAAAAAGCTTCTCAGTCGTTTAGCCGCCTCCATGGCCCGTTCGAATTCGACTGCCTTGCGGTCGGCGTACGGATCATAAGCCCCTGTTTTGTCTCTCACCTGTCTTAAAAGCGTGTTTGAGATGTCGGTCGGGCTCCGATCGCCGGAAAACATCTCGTCGACGAGGCGAAGAGATGAATCGAGCAGACTCTGGCCGCCCCGGGATAAGGCGACGACCTGCGTCGCGAGGTTCTTGAGGCAATCCCTGCAGTAAGGTAAAATCTTCATTTTTCCCTAATGGTACAATATAATCCAAAGGCTTTACAATTCTCACGGAAAAAAATAAAATAGTTCCATGCCGATCTACGAGTATTATTGCGATGCCTGCCATAAAACATCTTCATTCCTCCTCTTGAGGTCGACGGAAGAGATCGAGCCGTACTGCAAGAAATGCAAATCGAAAGATGTCAGAAGGGTCCTTTCCCGGGTGGCAATCCTCAAGAGTGAAGAGCAGAGGATGGAGAGCCTTCTTGACCCGAGCAAGCTGGGCGATCTCGACGAGAACGACCCCAGATCCGTCGAGAAGCTGATGAAACGGATGGGAAGCGAACTGGGCGACGAGCTTGGCGAAGGATTTGAAGAGGAGATGGAACAAGCCCTTGCGTCAGAAGAGGCTAGCTCCGAAGCAGATCTGTGAGGGGCCCTTTGCCCTCCCTGAGCACATTTACCTTATCATCAACGAGACTCACCACCGTCGAGGGCTCACCTACGATCAGCCCTCCGTCGATCACGATAGAAACCTGATCTTTGAAGTAACGCTCGATGTCCCTCGGATCGGATAACGCTTCCTGCCCCACAATCTTTGCGGTCGTATTGATGATGGGCCTTCCGAGAAGTGTCGTGAGGCCGAGCGGCACAGGGTGGTTCGGTATCCTTACACCCACTTCCTTTTTGGCCGTCATGAGAAGTCTCGGCACTATTCTTTTCGGTTTGAGAATAAAAGTGTAGGCGCCGGGCAGCATGCTTTTGAGCACGTGGAACGCAAAATCGGAAAGAATGGCGTAATTGCTTATGTCCTTGATATCTTTGAAGATGAGGCTAAGGGCTCTTTTTTCGCTGAGACCCCTCATGGCGTGAAGCGTTTTGATTGCCTTGATGTTGAACAGGTCGCATCCTAAACCGTAAAAGGTGTCCGTGGGATAGCCTATAATTGCCCCGTTCTCGAGAGTCTCCTTGATCAGGGTGGTCGTTTTTTTCTTGGGCCTTTCCGGATCCCATTCTACAATCATCTTTCCCTCCATTATCGGGGCTCGCGTCGCCCCCTCTGCGGGCAAAGCCCGCAGAGACTCCCCCTCAACAAAAGGAAGAGGCAATTAAGTCGTTGGCTCGCGTCGCCCCTCTGCTATGCTGAGGTGCGGAGGAGATGGCGAGCGGAGGAGAAAATGCTCGTTCACCGCTGCCCCTCTGCACCGTTGCTTCAGCAGTAAAGCCACGACCCGCAAGCGGGCGCCCCGGCCTTTCCCCTCAACAAAAGGAAGAGGCAGTGGATTGCTGGTCATAATCCAAGCAGTTCTTTCCCGTTGTCATAGAGAATTCTCTCCCTTGCCTCCCTATCCAACCTCTCCAGGGCGGACTTGTAGCGACTGTACGGGAGGAGAGGGTAATCAGAGCCGAACAGGACCTTGTGCGACAGGAACTGCGCTGCAAAGCTGTATATCGCTTCAGAGTAGAGGAACGGGACTGCGGCCAGATCATAATACACCAGAGAGAAGCTCTTTCTGATCTCGGGCATGAACTCATAGAAGCAGATCCCGCCTCCCATATGGGCCAGAATGATCTTCAGGGACGGATGGTCTTCCAAGAAACGGATGATTTCGCCAAAATCAACAGCAGTTTTTCCCTGATAAGCATGGCCCACCTGCTCATTCACATGCAGCATCAGTACCATACCGGCCTGTTCCATCCACGTCGCGAGGGCATTGAGCGCCCTTCGCTCGCTTTCACCGAATCCACCCCCGTAATAGGCTATCTCCCCGATGCCCCGGGCCCCTCGCTCCAGGCATCTTTCCGCCTCACGTATCGATGTCGTCTCATGCGCCGGATCAATGATGGCAAACGGCACAATTCTCCTGTCCGCCCGTGCGGTCTCCAGCATGTAATCGTTCGTCAGCCGGACAAGCCCAGGATCCCTGAAGGGAAACCCGCAGGCCACGACGACATCTATGCCTTCCTTTTCCAGGTACCCGGAAAGCTGCTGACCATCGGCCATCCTCGCCTTCCTGCCACCATAGATTATGCCGAACGCCCTGTCATCCGATGCTATTCT
Source organism: Syntrophorhabdaceae bacterium PtaU1.Bin034 (assembly GCA_002067405.1). Next base: position 20,164 of record MVRP01000043.1, read on the forward strand.
CTCTCTCTTCTCTATTATTTCAGGGGGGAAAAGGTGGGTGTGTGCGTCAAGGACGGGCATATGTTATTATAAGGCCTCACAGGTCTTTTAAAAATAGATTTTTTGCCGGCACCGTGCTATAAGGAAACCATGAGTATCAGGATCGTATTTTTTGATTGCGACGGCACGCTTACGCCCGTTAAGAGCAGTTGGCAATATCTCCACGAGAGGTTGGGCCTCTGGGACGACCATGCGGACGAGTTCCAGAAGCTGTTTCGCGCCGGAAAGATTGACTATGCGGAGTTTTGCCGGAGGGATGCAGCCCTGTGGAAAGGTATCCCCGAGCAGCGGGTTCTGGACATAACAGGCGAGATCCCTTATCACAAGGGAGTAAAAGAGACCGTGCAGGCCATCAAAGACGCGGGCATAACAACCGTCATTCTCTCGACAGGGCTTACCTTCCTGGTCGACAGGGTCAGGCAGGACCTCGGCATGACGCTGTCGATGGCGAACGAGCTTGTCGTGAAAGAAGGGATTCTCACGGGGGAAAGCAAGATCAACGTGGAACATGACAACAAGGGTTACTGGGTAGGGAAAATACTGGAAAACATGGGTCTGAGGAAAGAAGAGGCGGTGGCAGTCGGGGATGGCGAGGGCGATCAGGGCATGTTCGAAGCGGTAGGCCTGGCCATCGGGTACCATCCAGCCCCCAAAATCGTTCCGTTTCTCAACCATGTTCTGTATAATGGTTCTTTTAGAAAGGTTTTTGAGGTATTGCGAGCGTATAGGTGAGAGGCGACCGGCTGAGGTTGACGAAAGGCATTCGGTTTTTCGTAAGTCTTACGCTCCTTCTCTCCCTTCTCTTATCGTTCGGTTGTGGCCCTAAGAAGATCAGGGTGTACGAATCAACTCCTGTCCCTCAGGTAAAGGGTGATATCGTCCAATACGCAGTGACACTCCTTGGTCGACCCTACAAGAGCGCGGCAAAGGGGCCGGATTATTTTGACTGCAGCGGGCTGGTCCACTATGTGTATAAGCGATTCGATATCACTTTGCCCAGTTCAACTGAAGGGTTGAGCAAGATCGGGCATGAAATATCATATGGCGATGTCGCTGTCGGGGATTTGGTGATGTTCCGCATAAAGAGGGAAGGCCACGTGGGCATAATGATCAACAGGCTCGAGTTCATTCACGCGTCGAGGTCGAGAGGTGTCGCAATAGACAGCGTTGACGCAGGCTACTGGAAGAAATATTTCTCCCATTTCAGGCGTGTTTTCTAGTGAATTCCATTACAAAGCAGGTAGGCGCTGCTCAAGTCAAGAAATCGCGACCCGGGTCTTTGAAAGCCGCAGCCGATCCGCAAAGCTTCGAAGTATCACTTTCTGTCTGACGTCTTTTTCAGAAAGGTCTGCAGATCCATCTCGTTATAATGCTTGTCCTTGACATATTCCAGGACCTTCTTGTAAAGCGGCTTCTGTATATATCCGGGCGCTTCAAAAATACGTTTGCCCGATGATTCCAGAAACCAGGAAGACGGCGTTCCGGTAATCCGGTAAAGCCTCGAAAGGTCCGATTTATCCGCGTCTATCCGGAGAAACACGAAATCCTTTTTGAGTATGGCGTCAATTTCCCGGTCAGCCATAGTGTTCCTGTCCATCAAGTTGCAGTAGCCGCATCCTCTACTGACGAAATAAAGGACCAGGGGTTTGTTCTCTTTTTTTGCGGTCTTCAGCGCACTCTCGTAATCCTGCCCGTATACGCTGGACGCGACAAGCATAATGGTGACGAAAAGAGCAAACATCAGTTTTTTCATAACGATGATTATAGTACCAAAAGTGCCGGCAATCAACTGTTGGGGCTCGCGTCGCCCCCTCCAGCAGCAAAGCCGCTGGAGCCACCCCCTCATAAAAAGGAAGAGGCGGAATTACTGGGGCTCGCGTCGCCCCCTCCAGCAGCAAAGCCGAGTGGAGCCTTCCTCTCAACAAAAGGAAAAGGCGTTGGATTCCTGGCTCGCGTCGCCCCTTGCTATGCTGAGGGCGGAGGAGAAAAAAAATGCTTGTTCACCGCTGCCCCCATGCCTCTCTGCCCCTCAGCACCGTTGCCTCAACAGTCAAACAGGCTACGTGGGTGGTCCCGGTCCCGGAGACTTTCTCTCAACAGCAAGAAAAAAATCACCTGGTGCTATTGACAAAAAAACGTGACCACGATTATATTGATTTTGGCAATCACTTCCGTGCATTGCTAATCACCAAAAACAAGAAAGGAGTGTGATACGATGAAGGTCAAACCATTAGCGGACAGACTCGTAATCAAAAGGATCGAGGAAGAGGAAAAGACAAAGGGTGGGATCATCATTCCTGATGCAGCAAAGGAAAAACCACAGGAAGGGCGGGTGATCGCAGTCGGCGACGGTAAGGTTCTCGACAACGGGCAGAAATCACCCTTAACAGTAAAGGTGGGCGATAAGATTCTGTTCGGCAAATATTCCGGAACCGAGATCAAGATCGACGGTGAGGAGCATCTCATTTTACGGGAAGATGATGTTCTTGCCATAATCGAAGATTAATACAAGGAGGGAGCATATAATGGCTAAAGAAATTGTATACGATCAGAAGGCAAGAGAATCACTCCTGAAAGGCGTGAATACCCTTGCTGACGCAGTGAAGGTTACCCTTGGTCCGAAGGGGAGGAATGTCATCCTGGAGAAGACGTTCGGGTCCCCTACAGTAACAAAAGACGGTGTAACGGTTGCAAAAGAGGTGGAACTGGAAGACAAGTTCGAGAACATGGGTGCCCAGATGGTAAAAGAGGTGGCGAGCAAGACCTCCGACGTGGCCGGTGACGGGACAACGACAGCAACCGTCCTTGCCCAGGCAGTTTACAAAGAAGGCGCAAAGCTGGTGGCTGCCGGCCACAATCCTATGGAGTTGAAGAGAGGGATTGACAAGGCGGTCGAGGTGGTGATCGACGAGCTCAAGAAACTCTCCAAGCCGACTAAAGACCAGAAAGAAATCGCCCAGGTGGGAACGATCTCGGCAAATAACGACGAGACCATCGGCACAATTATTGCCGAGGCCATGAGCAAGGTTGGGAAAGAGGGTGTCATCACGGTCGAAGAAGCGAAGAGCATGGAGACCACCCTTGACATCGTCGAAGGCATGCAGTTTGACAAAGGCTACATTTCCCCTTATTTCGTCACGAACCCTGATAAGATGGAAGCGATTCTCGAAGAGCCGGTCATCCTTATCAATGAGAAGAAGATCAGCACCATGAAGGATCTTCTGCCCATTCTGGAGCAGGTTGCCAAGATGGGAAGGGCGCTGCTGATTATAGCCGAAGATATCGAAGGTGAAGCACTCGCGACCCTCGTGGTCAACAAACTGAGAGGCACGCTTAAGGTTGCAGCGGTCAAGGCCCCTGGTTTTGGCGACAGAAGAAAGGCCATGCTCGAAGACATCGCCATTCTTACCGGCGGACAGGTTGTCTCTGAAGAGCTGGGCATCAAGCTTGACAGCATCAGCATAAAAGACCTGGGCAACGCCAAGAGAGTCGTTATCGACAAAGACAACACGACCATCGTTGACGGTGCTGGCGAGAAAAAGGAAATAGAGGGCCGCGTAAAACAGATCAGGACCCAGATCGAAGAGACCACTTCCGACTATGACAGGGAAAAACTCCAGGAAAGGCTTGCCAAGCTGGTCGGTGGCGTGGCCGTTATCAACGTCGGTGCAGCGACGGAAAGCGAAATGAAGGAGAAGAAGGCCCGCGTTGAGGATGCCCTGAATGCGACAAAGGCTGCCGTGGAAGAAGGGATCATTCCTGGCGGCGGCGTAGCTTTCGTCCGCTCCATAGCCAAGCTGGAAGAGCTCAATCTGGAAGGCGAGCGCCAGTTCGGCGTGAAGATCGTCAAGAAGGCCCTCGAAGAGCCGATCAGATGGATCGCACAGAACGCAGGCCATGATGGTTCCATAGTCGTTGAGAAAGTGAAGAGCGGCTCCGCCAACTTCGGCTTCGACGCGTCGAAGGAACTGTACCTGGATGATATGATGGAAGCAGGCATCATCGACCCGACAAAGGTCGCCCGTACGGCATTGCAGAACGCAGCCTCCGTTGCATCGCTCCTTCTTACCACTGATGCAATGATCGCCGAAAAGCCGAAGGAAAAGGCGCCTTTCCCTCCGATGCCTCCGGGTGGCGGAATGGAAGGCATGTACTAAGATAGAGGGAAGAAACCCGAACTACCGGAAGGGGGCTCAACATCATGGGCTCCCTTTCTTTTTTCAGATTCTCACAACCAACGCCAACCGAATAGCCGATCCCCGCCGTTTGACGATACCCTTTGAAAGGCAACGAGCGAATAAGGTCATTCAAAAGGGGCCATGGACCTGGCCACTCACCCATCCACCCATACATACACGCCACCGGAATCGGGCGGGTCTATATTGAAGTGCCTTCTGATGGATTCGATCCTTTGCGGAGTAAGGGTGACACCTTTCGAGAGAAGCAGCACGCCTGTGCCGCTTCGGACCTCCCTGGAAAGCACCATACCCGCGATCAACCCCTGAGGGCCCAGCATTTTCTCCACCTTGCGGTTCATCAGGTGACCCGCCGTGCGTTCTTTTACCACCTCTACCAGGGGGTGGTAGAGCCCCGGATCAAACTGCACTGCTGTCAAGGCGTGTATCTCTTCAAGCGCCGCCTGCATGGTTCTGGTCATCAGAAGTCTGTCGTACCTGTCAGCAATCGCTATTATGCGGGAACCCAGAGGGATCTCGTTACCCTTGAGGCCGTCCGGAAAACCATTTCCATTCCATGACTCGTGGTGGCTTCTTATAAAGCGTGCGGGTTCCCTCAGCGCTTCGTTTGAATCCATGGCCGCCTGGCCCCGGATCGGATGCTTCATGTACTCATGCATTTCATAGGGCGCCAGGGCTTCAATACCCTTCAACAGGATCTCATCACTGATCCCTATCTTGCCGATATCATGGAGCTGGCCGGCAACGGCCACATTCCCGATCTCTTCGGCGCTTAACCCGAGTCTCTTCGCGATCTCTTTTGAGATCGCCGCCACTTCGTTCGAATGATTCGCCACAGTCTTGTCTCTCAGCTCGATGAGATTGGCGATGGTGATCGTAAAATCCCGGAAATTCCTCCTCAGCTTTTCGTTTGTTTCGAGCAGCTCTTTGTTGGCATACGTGAGGTCTATTGTCTGCTGCTGAACATATGTCTCAAGCTCGGCGCTCCATTGTTTCAATTCCTCGTTTTGTCTGTTTGTCAGTTCGGTAAGATACCGGTTCTCCACGACAAGCCTGTATCGTTCGATTGCGGCCCGGACGGAGAGAACAAGGTCGTTGTTGTTCCAGGGTTTCGTTATGTACTGGTAGGCCCCGCCTTTATTGATCGCATCGATCACCGCATTTATGTCCGCATGTCCCGTGAGGACGATTCTTACCGTATCCGGCGACATCTCCTTTACGTGTCCCAGGAACTCGGTGCCCCTCATCCCGGGCATTCCCTGGTCGGAAATTACCACCGCAAACTCATTGTCCTTGACCATTTGGAGGCCTTCCTTGCCGGATTTCGCTGTGGAAACCTCGCATTCCTCATCAATGAAGAGCCGCACCAGGGAACGAAGAACGTTTTCCTCATCGTCTACGAAGAGTATCTTAAATCTCTCCGTTGCTGCCTCCATCCGGTCCTCCCAGTATCGCCAGGAATATGTCGACGATCTTCGGATCCGAGCAGACACCCTTGCCGGCGAGCAGGATTTCGATCGCCTTCTCTCTCGTTGTTCGCGCACGATACGCCCTGTCGGACGTGAGCGCATCGTAGATGTCGGCGACGTGGACGATGCGGGCCTCCAGCGGGATGTCTTCTCCGGCTAACCCTAAGGGGTAACCCTGCCCGTCAAAGCGTTCATGATGGTGCAGGATGATTTTCACGACAGTTTCAGAGAGGTGTGCCAGTCTTGCGACATCGGCCCCCCAACAAGGATGCTTCTTGATCACACCCATCTCGTCCACGCCAAGGGGACCCGGATGGTTGAGTATCGCTTCCGGAACGCCGATCTTTCCGCAATCGTGCAGCCAGCTCCCCCGCCTGATATTTTCCCTCAATGCCTCGTCCAGGCCCATGGCCTCTGCTATTGACGTAGCGTACCCTGCGACCCGTTCGCAATGACCTTTTGTGTAAGGGTCTTTCAATTCAATGGTTTGAGCCAGGGAGCACAAGGAGTACTCGTCGGCTTTCCGAAGCGATTGCACTATCCTGTGACGTTCCACGGACTGAAGAACTATGGTCCTGAGCTCCTTGTTATCCCACGGCTTGGTGACGAACTTGTACACTTCCCCTCTGTTGATGGCATCGACAGCCGATTGAAAGTCTACATGGCCTGTCAGTATGATCCTTACGGAATCAGGGGAGATAATCTTTGCTTGCTGGAGCAGTTCAATTCCCCTCATACCCGGCATGAAGTTGTCCGAGATAATGACGGCGATGTTGTTGCATTTGAGCATCTCCAGCGCGCTGCGTC
>MVRP01000044.1 GCA_002067405.1 Syntrophorhabdaceae bacterium PtaU1.Bin034
AAATAAAAGCTTTCTGAGGGAGGCCATTTTGGAAAAGAGAATTAAAGTGCTGATCGGGAAACCGGGCCTGGACGGCCACGACAGGGGTGCCAAGGTAGTGGCTCAGGCACTTAAGGATGCCGGTATGGAAGTGGTTTATACCGGCCTTCATCGGACCGTAGATCAGATTGTCCGCACGGCGATTCAAGAGGATGTTGATGTAATAGGGCTTTCGATCATGAGCGGTGCACATATACCTCTTACCGCAAAGCTTATGCAAAAAGTGCGTGAGCAGGGTATCGAAGACAAGATGGTGGTCGTGGGTGGGGTAATCCCGAGCAGGGATATCCCGAAGCTGAAAGAGATCGGTGTTGCCGGAATTTTCCCGGGCGGTGCCTCTTTTGATGACATTGTGACTTTTCTGAAAGAAAATGTGCGCGGTTCGTGATCGGCTTCACGTTTCTTTGTTTGTGTCATATAAACGCGCCAATAAAGGAGTAACCAATGGGAGTTGCCAAATATACCAAGGATAAAAAAGGCCGGATTACAGAGGTGAAATACCCGTCTGGCATAAACGTGAAAACCGTGTATGGGCCGGAGGATTTGGAGCGGATAGGGTTTTCGTATGACAAGGACCTTGCTCAGCCAGGCGACTACCCCTTTACAAGGGGCATACATCCTGAAGGGTACAGGAGCAGGGCATTTACGATGCGGCAATATTCGGGATTCGGCACCGCTGCCGAAACGAACGAACGTTTCAAGCTCCTCATCTCCCACGGCCAGACAGGCTTGAATGTTGCCTTCGATTTACCCACTCAGATGGGCTATGACTCCGATGACCCTGTGGCGGAAGGCGAGGTGGGAAGGGTGGGGATGGCGATCGACAGCCTTCGTGACTTCGAGATTGCCTTTGAAGGCATCGATTTGGCAAGAATTGGCGCGGGCCTTACCGTCAACGCAGTGGCCTCCATTATTCTGGCTATGTACCAGGCCACGGCGGAAAAATACGGGTTTCCCGCTGATGTGATATCAGCGACCCCACAGAACGACATACTCAAAGAAATGATAGGACGAGGGGCCTGGATCTTCCCGGTGGACCCCGCAGTCAAGCTGATCGGCGATACCATTGAACATTCGATCAAGACTATGCCGAAGACGAATCCGGTAAGTATCAGCGGCTACCATATACGCGAATCAGGTGCGACGGCCGCCCAGGAAATGGCGTATGCCATTCTCATCGCAAACGCATATATCGATAACGTTCGGGATCGGGGATACGACGTGGACGACTTTGTCGGCCGGTTCTCGTTCAATATGAACATATACGGCAACATCTGGGAAACGGCGGCAAAGTACAGGGCGGGAAGAAAGCTCTGGGCCAGGAACCTGAAAGAAAAGTATGGCGTGAAGAAGCCCCAGAACATGATGCTGCGCGGCATGTTCGGCGGCGGAGGGTACGGTCTTACCAAGGCCCAGCCCGAGAACAACATCATGCGAGGCGCATATTACGGACTGGCAGCCGCACTTTCCGGGGCGCAAAGTACGGGGCTCTGCAGTTTTGACGAGGCCTATACCATACCTACGCCTCGCGCCGCCATCTTATCACTCCGCACTTTACAACTCCTGATGGATGAGATAGGACTCCGCGACACGGTTGACCCGCTCGCCGGAAGTTATTTCATCGAAACGATCACAAAAGAGATGGAGCAAAAGATTGAAGAGGAGATGGCCAAGGTCGAACAGGCCGGAGGGATCATCAAGGCAGTCACCTCCGGTTACGCCCAAAGAACGGTGGCCCGCCAGGCCTATGCTTTTGAAAAAGGCATACAGACCGGGGAACTGCTCAAGGTGGGCGTAAACATATATACCGAGGGCGAGGAAATGGAAGTCGAGCTTCACGAGTACAATGCCGAATCGGCAGAGAGACAGATTGAAAATCTGCGTACTCTTAAGAACGAGAGGAATGGCCGTGAAGTAGCAAGGACGCTTTCCGAATTGGAACAGGCAACAAAAGCAGGCAAAAACGTTATGCCTTACCTCGTCGACTGTTGTAAGGCTTATGCCACCCTGGGAGAAATGACACGGGTGTTCAGAGACGTGTACGGAGAGTTTCAAGAACCATCGATCCTGTGAGGAGGAAGAGAGACGTTTCTTTAGTATTGGGACCCGAATAAGAGGCTTGAATAGTAGAAACCTTACAAGAGTCTTTTAGAGCACAAACAAGGAGAGTGAGTTATGAAAGTAACGGGTAGTAAGTGTGTGATCGGAATCGTTCTTTTGATGTTTTTTGCTGTCGGCTTTCTTCCCGCAGATGCCCAGGCGACAAAAATGGTGGTGAAAATGGTCGGAACGCTGCCGCCCCAGCACCATTTAACCAAAGCCCTGGAGATGTACAAGCAGATAGTCGAGAAGAAAGCAGGGGATCGAGTGACAGTGCAGCTCTATCCCTCGCAACAGCTATACAGCGATAAGGACCTGGTAATGGTCCTGCCCAAGGGCGCCGTCGAGGCTGCCATATTAAATCCTGACCTGTGGTCCGGGCTAGTACCTTCCCAGGGTATCTTCTATTTTTCCTGCTATTACCCGAGCAGGGAGAAGTATTTCAAGCTCTTTGACACTGAAGCTTTTGACATCGTTGCTCGTGACTTCGAAAGCAAAGGTGTCAAGATTTTGAGCCAGATCGAGTATGGTTCCCAGACCGGCATTATGAAGAAGCCCATCAGGAAGATGGAGGATATGAAAAACTTGAGGATAAGGGCTCAAGGCGAATACATAGCGGTTTTCCTTAAAGCCATGGGAGCTGCGCCTGTAGTTACAAGCTCTTCCGAGGTGTATCTCATGCTTCAAAGAGGCACGATCGATGGCGCCTGGTCGGGACCCAGCACTTTTGTCGACAGAAAATGGTACGAGGTAACAAAATATTTTCTGGATACGGACACCGGTGTTTCCTCTACCTTTCTCCTCGGCTTTAACCTTGCGTTCTGGAAAAAGCTTCCTCCCGATCTGCAGAAAATCTTCTCTGATGCCGCTATTGAAGTCCAGAACTGGACGCGACAGTATTCATATGAAGCGGATATGAATTACAGGAAGATCCTCAAGGCGAAAGGTCTCACCGCTACGTCACTCGACGCGAAGGAATGGAAAAGATGGCACGACAAAATAGCACCGGAGATGGAGGCCACCTACAAGAAAGCGGTGGGTGCGGAAAAGGGACAGAAGATCATAGATATCGTAAGGAAGAACTGCTTATAAGCTCGGCTATAGAGCTTCGGACAACGTTTTCGAGCCCGCGGCGGGTTGAGGAGGTTGAAAATGGCCGACATACAAACAAACGATTCCACGGCTAAACGCAGCATCATTGTTCGGCTGCTTGATGTGCTGTTTGTCGCCTGCGGATGGATGGGGAGCATACTCATCCCCACGGCCGCGCTTTGCATCACCTATGAAGTAATCATGCGTTATCTCTTCAACTCGCCGACGGTTTGGGTGTCGGAAGTCACCATCTATCTGGTCATGGCTGCAACTTTTCTTTCCCTTGCCTTTGCGATGAAAGAGAAGGCCCATGTCAATGTCGATTTCATAATCAACAAGCTGTCAGGCAAGAGCCTTCTTAACTTGAAACTCCTTGGGCTTTTTCTGGGCCTGCTGTATTCCGGGATTCTCGTCTATCAGGGGAGTTCCTGGGTGTACGACGCCTACAAGAACTGGGAACTTGCCGGGATGATTCTGAAGGTACCTAAGTTCATCCCCGAGTTCTTCATCCCTTTCGGTAGCGCGCTCCTTTTTATTCGTCTCCTTATTGAGAGCAAGGATACCCTGGCGCGGCTCTTCAATCCCTCCTTGAGCGGGGTGCTCCGGCCCGGCGCGGGGGGAATACCGAGTTTCGTTTCGAGCACGAAGATCACGGTATTTTTTGTCGCCATACTACTGGCCGGGATTATACTGCTGCAAGGACATACTCACCTGGGGCTCGCACTCCTTTTCTTCGGTCTTCTTTTTTGCGGCACACCCGTCGCCTTTGCTTTAGGTCTTTTTGGAGTATTCGGTTTTGTATTTCTTTACGGCGGATCATCAATGCTCGTGCGTCTGCCGATCGTTGCTTACTCGACCATGGATTCGACTGTTCAGGTCGCCCTCCCCCTCTTTATTCTCACCAGCAGCGTGCTCAGGTACGGGGACGTTGGAGGAAGAATATACAGGTTCGCAAATGTGCTGGTTCGTCATCTTCCCGGCGGCTTAGGAGTGGCATCGGTCATTTTCTGCGGGCTCTTTGCTGCCATGACAGGTTCGAGCGTGGCTGTTGCCGCTACGGTAAGCCTTATTGCTCTACCAGAGATGCTCTCAAGGGGCTACGACAAGAAACTCTGTATAGGCCTGCTCGCTGCAGGAGGCACTCTGGGCATCCTTTTCCCTCCGAGCCTGCCGCTGATGCTCTACGCCTCAATGACCAACGAGTCGATGGGCGATCTTTTCATGGGCACCCTTATCCCGGGCATTATACTCTCGCTCGGCTTCTGCGTGTTCATGATGATCGTGGGAGCCCGCAACAAAAACATAGCGAGGGAGAAAAGAGCGGGTTTTAGAGAGATATTGGAAGCAACAAAAGTTGCTTCGGGCGGGCTTGTCACTATTCTTATAATCATCGGCGGTATCTATAGCGGCGTGTTTACCCCTACCGAATCAGGCGGCGTGGCTGCCATCTATACGATACTGCTGTGCGCGTTTATCTATCGGACCCTCACGCTGAAGAAACTCGTTCAAGCCTTGATGGATACTATGAGATTCACCGCGATGATCATGTTCATCATCATCGGCGCCAATATTACCGGTCAGGTAATTGCATTGAGCCAGATTCCCCAGGATATTCTCAGCTTCGTCGCATCGAGCGGTTTTCCGAAATGGGCAGTTATTATCTGCATCAATATTTTCCTGATCTTTATGGGCGGCCCGCTCGAGGCAGTCACGATCCTGGTAATCACGCTGCCCATACTTTATCCCCTCGTGACCGGTCTCGGGTTCAGCGGGATATGGTTTGCGGTAATCATGGTCATTAATATGGAACTGGCTCTCATATCTCCGCCTGAAGGCTTGAATCTTTTCGTACTTCAAGACCTTGCAAAGGCTACCGCTGCTGAAGTTACCAGAGGTGTGATACCTTTTCTCGTCATTATCGCCCTCTTCCTGATTCTTATCGCTCTTTTTCCTCAGTTGACGATGTGGCTGCCAACAGTGCTAAAGCCTGGATAAGAAAAGAAACAGCAGTGTGATATTGATGGTCTGACCATGCTGCGGGGTGACCAGGCTAACCCGGCTGCTTGGATGTCCGAAAACAGCGTAAATCAAAGGAACTAGGAGACAACATATGAACGCGAACAATGTAAACATCGGCCAGTGGGTAACGAAATGGGCTTCTTTGAATCCCGGGAAACCGGCCATTATCTACGAAGGTAACACATTTACGTACAAGGACCTCAACGAACGGATCAATCGGACAGCACACATGCTGCAGCGGATAGGCATCGGTAAAGGAGACCGGGTAGGTGTGTTGATGTACAACACGTATCAACTGGTTGAGATCTTTTTTGCACTCGCAAAGATCGGCGCCATCCTGGTGCCGCTCAATACCCGATTTGTCAGTGCGGAGCTTGACTATATCATTAAGGACAGCGGTTTGAAGGCACTTGCTTTTGGAGAAGCGTTTATTGGAGTGCTGGAGCCGTTGAGCAGGACGCTTCCCATCGAAAAAGAGTGCTATCTGTGCCTGGGGAAGCCTCCGGCATGGGCAAAAAGCTACGAGGACTCACTCACGGCCGAACAGTCGGTGAAAGAACCTCTTGCGGAGGAACCGGCGGGCGGCGAGGACCCCATAATCATTATGTACACATCGGGAACGACAGGTGCTCCTAAAGGTGCGATCCTTTCGCATAGAAAGACGTTTTTTAACGCCCTTAACGCAAATATCTATTACGGGATTACACCATCGGACATTATGCTCGCCCCGAGACCGATGTTCCATTCAGGCGGATTGCTGGTTGAACTCTGCCCGATGATATACAAGGGCGGAACCCTGATAATGAAGGGACGGTTCAGTCCCGAGGAAATTCTGATACACGTCGAGAAATACAAGGCGACTATTTTGGAGATTGCCGCTACTGTGCTGCGCTTCATTCTCGAACAGTGCGACATCAGCAAGTACGACCTCAGCTCTCTGAGGGTCTGTTACACGGGGGGAGAGCGTGTGCCCCCGGCGCTCCTTGAGGATTATGCAAACATCGGGATCACGGTTTCTCAAATATACGGCCAGACTGAGACATCCACTTTGACGTGGCTTGCACCGAAAGATGCAGTCCGGAAAAGGGGCTCCGTCGGTAAGCCGGTATTCCATGGCGACGTGAGGATTGTGGACAAGGATGGCAATCAGGTACGGCCCGGCGAAATCGGCGAAATCGTGGTCTCGGGATTTATTCCGATGAATGGGTACTGGGGCAAGCCGGAACTTACCGAAGGCACAATCGTCAACGGCTGGCTGCACACAGGGGACCTCGCTAAAATGGACGATGAAGGTTTCTTCTACATAGTCGACCGCGAGAAGGACATGTACATCAGCGGCGGAGAAAACGTGTATCCTGCAGAGATCGAAAAGGTCTTTCTTGATAACCGCAAGATCCTCAATGTGGGTGTATGCGGCATCCCTGATAAAAAATGGGGAGAGGTAGGGCTGGCCTGCATCATACTCAAGGACGGCGAAACAATGACTGAAGAGGAAGCGATCGCCTTTTGCGACGATAAACTCGCACGGTACAAAATCCCGAAGGTAGTTCGCTTTGTGAAGGAACTGCCTATTAACGCAGCACAGAAGATTATCAGGAAAAAGCTGAAAGAGGAGTATCTTCAAACATTGGGGGCCGGTGCATAGCCATGGGGCATACGGAACAGCTTGCCCGGTTCATCTCTGATTGCACCTACGCGGGGTTGCCCCATGACGTGGTCGCTGCGACCAAGCGATGTTTTCTCGATTGGATAGGCGTCACGCTCGGGGCGACAGGCGACGAGGCCGTGAAGATCCTTCTCGGCATAGTGCGGGACCACGGAGGTAAAAGACAGGCGTCCATTTTCGGCTCACGGGTGAAGACGAGCATGCTTCAGGCTGCACTCGTCAACGGGACCATGTCCCATGCGCTCGACTATGACGACGCTCACAACATCATAAGAACCCATCCGAGCGCCCCGCTCGTTCCCGCATTGTTTGCCGCGGCGGAACACCTCCGGCTTTCCGGCAAGGAATTGATAACAGCGTTTGTGGCCGGGTATGAAACCACGGTACGGGTAGGGTATGCCCTTGGAAAGGAATACTACGAACGAGGCTGGCACGCGACCTCCGTGCTCGGCCGCCTCGGAGCCGCGGCAGGAACCGCAAGACTTTTTCGACTCCCTCCTGACAAAACCGCCGTTGCGCTGGGTCTTGCGGCTACCCAGGCCGGCGGTGTTCGGGACGTTTTTGGCACAATGGGAAAAGCCTTCCACGCAGGCAAGGCGGCGGCCGACGGTCTCTTCGGCGCTCTCCTCGCACGAGAGGGCTTCACAACGGCCGGGGATATGCTTGACGAGAAAAGCGGCTTCTCGCAGGTTTTCAGCCGCGAGTACAGCCCGGAGTCTATCGTTAAGGGCCTGGGGGTGGAGTACGCGCTTGGAGAGGTAAATTTCAAGCCGTATGCAGCGTGCCTGCTTGTTCACCCGGTTATTGATGCGGTACTTGCAATCCGGGACAGCCACCACCCGGACCACGGTCAGGTTGAGAAGATCGATATACGGGTAGCGCCTCTCAACCTCAGGGTAACTGGTGATTCTGATCCGCAGACGGCCTTCCAAGCGAAGTTCAGTCTGCCCATGGCGGCTGCCATGGCCTTGGTCTTCGGCGATGCCAATGACAGCCTGTTCACTACTTCCGTAGTGCATGACCCCTCTGTGCGCGCGGTGATGGGCAAAGTACGGGCAGCTTCAGATGAATCGATGGCCGAAAACGAAGCCGTTGTGAGTGTCGTGATGAATGACGGGCAGCAATATTCGAGCCATATAACGGCGCCGAAAGGGAATCCCGGGAATCCCATGACTTTCGTTGAGCTCGCGTCAAAGGCGCGTGACCTTTCAACCAAGGTGCTGGCTCCAGAGGTGGCGGAGCGTGTGATCGATACCGTGGCGAGCCTGGAAAAGCTTGAAAATACCGCGAAACTCGTCCGGCTCTGCTGTCCGGTTGATGGACAGCGCGGGAACGGTTCGAGATGAGATTGCGATATCAGTGGGTGATCGTGGCAGTAGTATGGACTTCCCATACCATTTATTACTTTAACTACATGGCCTTGGGTACGCTGGCGCCTCTGATCAAATCTGACCTGGGTCTCAGCTCGGCCCGTATCGGGCTTCTGACGAGCGCCGTCAGTATAGGGTCGATGGTATTCCAGATACCGGCAGGCATATTCTCCGACCGTCTCGGTGCGCGATGGGTAATGGCAATGGGCCTCGCACTGGTGGGAATCTCGTCAATCCTTATCTCGTCGGTGTCATCCTATGTAGTTATTTTTCTCCTGCTTGTGGCACTTGGCGCCGGCATTAGCGCTAACCAGACTCCTGGCAGCAAGGCCATTATCATGTGGTTCACCGCAAGCGGAAGGGCCACGGCAATGGGCATAAAACAGACCGGCGTTACAGTAGGCGGTATGCTCGCATCCTTCTTTCTTCCGTTACTTGCACTCAGCACCCAATCGTGGCGTTATCCATGCATAATCGCAGGCGCTGCATCCCTGATTGGGGCAGTGATCCTGATTCTTATCTATCGCGATCCCGGAGAGGAAACCTTTCACGCGTCTATTATTGTCGGCAGTTATGCCGACGGTCTACGAAGCCTCTTGCGCAACAGGGATTTCCTGCTTGTGTGCATGGCCGGCGCGTTGTTGATGGCGAACCAGTTCGCTTTTTGTGCCTATTTTGTCCTGTATGCCTCGACAGCTCTGCGCTTTCCTCTCACAGAGTGCGGAATATTGCTCGCCATTTCATTTCTGGCCGGTGCTCTGGGAAGAGTTGGCTGGAGCGTTGCAAGCGACTATCTCTTCAAAGGCCGGCGAAACGGAGTGCTCGCTTTTGTCTGCGTGGTGTGCGTCTTGGTGTGTTGCGGGATAGGATTGCTCCCCGTAGGAGCCCCGCTCGCGTTCGTCTATATCGCGGCTATCATATTCGGTTTAACGGGGCTCGGCTGGAACGCCTTGTATCTCACGCGCGTAGGGGAGATGCAGGGAAAAGAGCTGGCCGGGACAGCGACCGGCGTTTCTTTTGTATTGTGCAACATTGGCGCGGTTCTGGGGCCTCCGCTATTTGGCAGTCTCGTCGACTTAACCCACGGTTACACGATCCCATGGTTTTTTCTTGCATCGTGCATGGCGACAGTCGCGCTGTTGACCGTGGTCCAAAAGAAGAGCGGCATGAACCAAGGCAGAGAGGTGGAGTGTGCTTGACCTTGGGAAAAAAATTAGAGAGGAACGCAATAAAACAGGGCTGTCGCTCAAGCAGCTGGCAGATAAGGTGGGGATCAGCACGATGACCCTGCAGAGAATCGAGACCGGGAAGACAAGTCCGTCGGTGTCCGTTCTCTCCCAGATTGCGATTCACCTGAAGCAGTCCCTCGTCAACTTCATCCAAGAGGAAAAGCCCAAAATAAGGATACTGAGAAAAGAAGATCAATCCGTAATTGAATCGTCGGGACGACGAATCCAGGTAATCGCATCGGATGGAGTGATTGACGGCATGCTTGTAAACCTCAGCGAGGTGGACTTTATCGATCCCCACACGGAAGATGGTTGGTCCCTCGTCTATGTCCTTGAGGGAAAGGCGATAATCGAACACGACGGCACGGAATACGTCATAGACGCGGGTGATGCGCTTTACTACGATTCCCGATATCCGCATTCCATAAAAGCACTCGATAAGACCCACAGGGTTCTCAGCATTTTTTTCAAGGGAAAGACGTGAGAGGTTGCCTCACAGAACGACCGGCTTGTAAAGGAGGAGGAAATGAATTTTGCGTTAACTGAGGAACAGGAATTCTTTCAGAAAACAATAAGGGACACCGTCGACCGGATGATTGTTCCGAAGGCCAGGGAGATTGATGAAAAGGACGAATTTCCCACGCAATTATGGAAGGACTTTTCCGCTCTCGGCTACCTTGGCATTCGCTACCCCGAGTCCGTTGGCGGCATGAACGCGGACAAGATCATGTGCATGATGTTTTGGGAAGAAGTGGCCCGAGGATCGGTAGGCTTCTCTCAAAGCGTCAATCAAAACGCCATGATGGGGACACATTTCGTCTACCGGTACGGAAGCGATGCAATAAAGGAGCGATGCCTGTATCCCGCTATGCGGGGAGAAAAGATCACGACCATCTGTTTTACCGAGGACCAGTCAGGCTCAGACCTCGCCGGCACCAGGACCACCGCCGTAAGAGACGGGGATGGATGGCGGATCAATGGGACCAAGCAATGGATCACCAACGGACCCATTTGTGATTTCTGCACCGTGTTGGCCACGACTGACCCTGGAAAAGGCTTGAAAGGGCTGAAATTCTTTCTTGTGGAGAAAGGGACACCCGGATTTTCGCCGGGACAGATACTTCACAAGGTCGGGTGTCATGGTACGGTCACGGGAGAGCTGGTTTTTGATAACGTTTTGGTTCCTTACGAAAACCTGCTTGGCCTCGAGAATGAAAACAGTATGGCCGCGGTGAGCGAGATTTTTAGCGAAGTGAGATTAATGGTAGGGGCAAGTGCACTCGGTGTTGCAAAGGCAGCCTATGCGGAGGCGCTGGAATTCGTGAAGAAACGGATGGCTTTCGGAAAACCGATCGGCAGCTTTCAGCTCATCCGGGAAAAGCTGGCAAACATGGATACGGAAATGAACGCCGCGAGATTGATGGTATATTACGGCGCCTGGCTGCTTCAAAACGGCATGGACGCGACAATGGCTGCTGCCGAGGCGAAGCTGTTTGCAAGTGAGGTCTGCCTGAAGGTGGTAGATGAGCTGACCAGGATTTACGGCGGAAACGCTATGGCCCACGAGTACGCACCTCAGCGGTATTTCAGGGATTCCCGTCTATTCCTTTACGGCGGCGGGACGCACGAGGTGTTGAGAGACTTTATAGGGAAGACGCTTATTGGAAAGCTATGATTGATCGTGAGACAGCGACGTTGCGTTCGCTCATCGAGGGCTTCAGATCATTACTGCGTTGAAAAGAGGAGGATTGGTGTGCTGAATCTGGCTGAGAGAATTATCCGGGGTGACGAGAGGAGTGGCGCCAGGCTTATCAGCCTCATCGAGGCCAGAGACCGAAGGGGTTATGAGGAGCTTACACGACTTCTTTCCTATATCAACCGGGCACATGTAGTGGGGGTTACCGGCCCCGCCGGCGCAGGAAAGAGTACATTGATCAGCCAGGTGGCGAGCCGTCTCCACAAGCAGGAAAAAAAACTTGGCATTATTGCAATAGACCCCACCAGCCTCCACAGCCGGGGTGCCCTGTTGGGAGATCGTTTTCGAATGAAGGAAGCTGAAGATACAGGAGACATTTTTATTCGTTCGATGGCGGATAGGGATCAGCCCGGTGGCGTGTGTCATGCGGCTCTCGGAGCCGTATATGTAATGGAAGCCCTTGGAAAGGACGTCGTAATAGTCGAGAGCGTGGGCGCAGGCCAATCGGATAAAGCACTTTTCTACTTATGCGACACTATTGTCACCGTCTTTACCCCGGAATTCGGAGACGAACTGCAGTTACTGAAGGCAGGGCTTCTGGAGATTGGCGATATGGTCGTGCTGAATAAATGTGACAAGCCCGGTGCAGAAGACGCAATGGGTGCTTTGTCTGCTCATATACCGGTGAAAACAGAAGGAGAATGGTCGCCTCCCATCCTTCTTACAAAAGCACACGCCGGCGAGGGGATCGATGAGTGCGTCTCGGCAATCGAGCGCCGATGGGACTTTCTTCAGAAAGATGGAAGAACACCGGAGAGCAGGAGACAGAAAATCACCATGTTCGTAATGACCCTTTTGAAAGAGGAGTTATGGAGGCGCTTTGCCGGGATATGTGCCAACGACAGGGAGTATGAACGGATCATGGGTGAGGCGCAGTCGAATGTTATTGACCCTTATACCGCCATAGAGCGCATTGCTGACAGTGCAGAAACAAGACTTCGGAGGGGAACGCAATAACGTAAGTTATGGGGTGGTAAGTAAGCTGACGGCTGCGAGACGATGACACGGGTACGTCACGGTTGTTCAGATCAGTCTCTAGGAGGAGAAGCATATGAATATAGTTGTTTTGGCGAAGCAGGTTCCGGATGCTGAGGCCATCATAGAAATTGCCGGTGATGGCCAAAGCCTTAAGATCGAACAGAAATTTACGGTGAACGTGTTTGACGAGTTCGCCATGGAAGAAGCGATTCGGCAGAGGGAAAAGAACGGAGGCAAGGTAAGGGTAATTACACTGGGCACCGGGAAAGCGACAGAGGCATTGAGAACAGGGATAGCCATGGGCGCGGATGAAGCTGTCCTGCTCGAGGACCCGGCTTTTTTGAATGGAGACGGGTACGCCACCGCGCTCGCACTGAGTCGGGCAACTGCCTTGGAACCTTTTGACGTTATCCTGTGCGGCAAACAGGCGATTGACGACGACCGCGGGGAAGTTGGCGCGATGGTTGCACAGTTTCTGGAAATTCCGCACGTAGGGGGAATCGTGAAACTTGACGTTAATGACGGCAAGGCAGTGGCCGAATGTCTTGTCGATGGGGCAAAAAAGACCCTCGAAGTGCCGCTCCCGGCAGTATTTACCGCCCAGAAAGGTCTGAATGAACCGCGTGTGCCACTTATCACCGGAGTAATGAAGGCAATGAAGGCAACAATCACTCGGATAACACCGGACCGGATAGGCGTATCGCCGGAGGAAGTGGGAACAGCGGGATCGAAAGTAAAAGTAGAAAGATATCTACCGCCCAAGAAAAGGGCTGCGGTGAAGATGCTGTCTGGCGAACCGAAAGAGGCTGCGGCTGAAGCGGTGAGAATTATCATGGACGTGGAACGTATACTTTAGGGGGCAAAAATGGAGAACTTGCTACTATTCATCGAAACAAAAGATAACGAGCCCAAGAAGGCCTGCCTGGAGCTGCTTAGCGAGGCAAAGAGGCTCAAAAATGAAGGTAAATTCAAGGTCCATGCGGTAGTGATGGGAAAACCCTCAGAAGACCTCAAGAATAAGGTCCGGCCGTACGTCGATATCCTGGTCGGTATTTCCGATCCTGTCCTTGAGCAATATACACCCGAAGCTTTTGCCGCGGCCCTTGCCGCTTATGCGAGAGAGATAACTCCGCAGTTGATCCTTTCCTCGGCAACCCAGGTGGGGAGGGATTTTATGCCGAGGGTAGCGGTGCTTTTTGGAGCAGGGATTGCCTCCGATGTCACGGCCGTTGATTGGTCGAGAGATCCTGTCAAATTCGTGCGACCGGTATACGGCGGAAAGGTACTTTCAGAGGTATCATTCAGCAGCTATCCGGGTGTTGTGACAGTGAGGCCAAATGCATTTGTCAAGGAGGAGCCGGGTGCAGACATTGGGGACTATGCGGAAAAAGTGGTGGGTGTCCATGCCGACCAAGTGAAAACAAAAGTCCTCAATATAAGCGAGCCCACGAAAGGCAAAATGGACCTGATCGAGGCAGACATCATAGTCGCCGGTGGGAGAGGATTGAAATCAGCCGAAAACTTCGCCATGCTGGAAGAACTCGCCGATGTTATCGGAGGGGCTGTCGGGGCCGCGAGATCAGTGGTAGACGCGAAATGGCGGGATCAGGAAGAACAGGTCGGAAAGAGCGGTAAGACTGTTTCGCCGAAGCTCTATATAGCCGCCGGTATTTCAGGTGCAGTTCACCATATCATGGGAATGGATACTTCGAAGGTGGTAGTAGCGATCAATACAGACCCGAATGCTATTATCTTCAATTATGCCGACTATGGCATTGTCGGTGATTTCGCAGAAGTCGTTCCCCCTATGACCGAAGAGTTCAAGAAAAGACTGGGCAGATAATCTATGGATAAATTCGATGCGGTCATTGTCGGGGGCGGGCTGGCCGGCTTGGCAGCAGCCTACAGGCTTGCAGACGCGGGCAGGCAGGTGATCCTCCTGGAAAGAGGCGATGCTCCGGGCAGCAAGAATGTCACAGGCGGAAGGATATACCTCTCGCCGATACGCCATCTCCTGCCCGGACTGTTTGACGACGCTCCCTTTGAACGGCAAGTCGTGAAGGAGATATTGACCATCACTGACGAGAAGAGCGCGACCCGGATAGAATACACGCACGACAAATGGCGGGAAGCACCTTTCATGAGCCACACAGTGCTCCGGGCACGGTTCGATAATTGGCTTTCAGAGAAGGTTATGGAGAAGGGCGCTTTCATTATCCCCAGGCGACGGGTTGATGATCTTCTATGGGAGGACGGACGAGTCGCGGGGGTGCGTGCAGGCACCGAAGAAATACCCGCGCAGGTGGTCATTGCAGCGGACGGGGCACTTTCTTTTATGGCGGAGAAAGCGAACATGAGGCAACCGCTTATTCCCGGGAATTATGCCGTCGCGGTCAAGGAAGTTTACTCGCTGGGCAGTGATGCGATAGAGGAGCGATTCGGGGTAGGTCCGGGAGAAGGAGCGGCAAACCTTTTCATGGGTTCCGTGACCAACGGCCTCTTCGGCGGAGGCTTCCTTTATACCAACATCGACAGCCTGTCAGTAGGTATTGTCATCGGCATCAACGCACTGGCCGAGGCCAAACAGGCAGCAAGCTTGCCTGAGCTTGTAGCACAGTTCGAATCGAGACCCGAAATACAACGGTATATAAAGGGTGCGGAGCTTAAGGAGTACTCCGCTCACGTGATAACGGAAGCCGGTATCAACGGTATTTCGCGCCTCTCTATGCCCGGGATGCTCGTTGTCGGAGATGCAGCCGGTTTTGCATTGAACATGGGCGTGACGGTGAGGGGCATGGAGTTCGCCATAGCATCAGGGGTGACAGCCGCGGAAGTCGTGGATGAGGCATTAAAAAAAGGGGATTTCTCAAGTCAATCACTTTCCCTGTACGACAGACGGATGAAGGAAAGCTTCGTAATCAAAGATATGGAGACATTCCGCCACTCCCGCGACATCCTCGAAAACCCGAGGCTGTTTACTGTCTATCCGCGTTTTATATCCAACCTTCTCGGCGCTGTCTTTGAGGTGAACAGCGAGCCTAAGAAAGGTCTCTACCGGACGGCCAGTGAGATAGCCCGAACATACGTAGCTAATTGGGAAGGATTTAAAGATTTTCTCTCCTTCAGGAAGGTGTGATGATGACCGTTGAAGAGAAGTTGACGCGGAACATGATAAGGAATGCTCAGAAAAGCCACATACGACTGGACCGGAATATCTGTAGCAGCTGCAGGAAAAAGATCTGCATTTCGGTCTGCCCGGCCCATCTTTACTCGCAAAGCGAAGAGACGGGAGAAGTTGTGGTCGAATACGCCGGGTGCCTGGAATGTGGGACATGTATGATCGCCTGCAGGGCAAAATCGGTTTCATGGGGCTATCCGGAAGACGGGTTCGGCGTGCAGTATCGCTACGGCTGATGGAGGCAGAGGCCTTGATATGCCCGGCCACCGGGCTTTTTGATATAATAGTGGCTGCGCTCTGTGCTCGGGGGAAGACAGGGCGGTACGGAATACGGGCTGTTTGCCCTCCGGCATGCTTACTTCCGGCTAATCTGGCCGGGCACAAAAATCCTCGTCGGTCACACAGCTCAAGCGTGGGGCGTGATCCCTTCTCTGAATATTCTTGCTTTTGTTAGGGAAGCGGACTCCAGGGGGTGGGAACGGGCTTTCAGCGCTCCGTGCCCTCCAAACAGTTTAACGAGCATGCGCTGATACCGGTTCTTCGCGAGGAAGACCTCCCATATGGCGTCCCTGTTGTGTTCCAGTGCAGCCAGCGCCTTCTTGAACGGCTCATGGTCCATCTCATCGGCACAGTCGATCAATCCGAACTCGGTGAGACTGTCATTCAGCACGGGCGATATGAGCAGTTTTCCTGCCGGAGTAAAGGCAAACACCTTCACATCGCGAAAGTTGTAATGGGAGGTGGGGTTTTCTATCTCGGGGAAGGCTGCTCCACCCTTTTCTTTGATCCGGGATGCCGCGTCGTCGACGACGATCCGCACGAATTCCTTTTCCTCCAGGGGGTAGTTCAGCCCGCCGCCCACGATAAAGACCCTCCCTTCGGGTGTCGTCACCTTGAAATGACAGGAGGATTTGGGGACCGGGTAGAACTTGCCGGGCACCCACCAGGAATAGTGCACCCAGGCGTGCGGATTGTTCCTGACTCAAAGAAGAGCCTCGTCTTCTACAAATCGTCTGCCTCCGAAAAAGGCAAGATCATGCTCATGGTCGACGATAATATGTGGATTTATATGCCCGGCAACAGGCGCCCCATACGAATTTCGCCTCAGCAACAGATACTCGGCAGGGTGTCGAACGCCGACGTTGCAATGGTGGTATTCAACCTTGATTACAGCGTCGATTCGGTCAAGAACGGCAGGATCGACAACAAAGACGCGCTCAACATATCCCTCAAGGCAAGGACGGCCGGTACCGCGTACAGGTTCATCGACGTGATTTGTTTCTTCACATAAGTTGAAAATCCAGGAATTTATGTGTTATGTATAGTATATGTGCGACATCATATGGTGGTAATTCAACATGGAGATGAGATATGTCACTTCCACACGCCCTTTTGGGTCTTATCAACTACAAACCGGCAACAGGGTACGAGCTGAAGGCGCGCTTCGAGCAGTCGGTCCATTTCTTCTGGAACGCCGGGCTACCGCAGATCTACCGCAGCCTCAACGAGATGAAGTTAAAGGGGTGGCTCTCCCTGACCGTCCAGCACCAGGACGGGAGACCGAGCAGAAAGGTCTACTCCCTGACCCAGTCCGGTAGAGAAGAGCTTCTCAGATGGCTGTCGGAGCCGGGGGAGATGTCCGAATCCCGCCATCAACTGATGATAAAGGTGTTTTTCGGCAATCAATCGGGCATGGACTCCCTGGCCGACCATATCAAGGGATGGCGGGATCATCACCTGGCCATGGTCCGGACGTATGAAACGAATGCCTCCTCGCTCCTGGAACGGTACGCAGCCCTTGTCGGCTCTCCGGGTGACGCCTTCTGCTGGGGACTGACCCTCGATTACGGGAAGCGGCACGCCCAGATGGTGGTCGAATGGTGCGACCAAGCCCTGAAAGAGATAGAGGGATTGCAACAGAGAGGGGCAGAAAAGAAAGACAAGTAAGTAAGACCGAACACCCGCCTATGAAGGAGGGCACATGAAACGAAGGCTTCATATCATCCTTTTTGTGACGTCTTTTCTCCCAGTGATCCTCTTCAAGCTCCTCTCCCGGGGAGGCGGGGGAACTATCGGGCAGGTAAGGGCGGCGGTAGTTCTCGGTTTTGTCCTCGGGGTCGTCCAGTTCTTTCTCTCGAGAAGGCTGCTCCGTCACAACACGTACCTGGAGAAGGCATTCCTCGGTTTCCTCGGCATAGGGATCCTCTGGATCTTCCTGGCTCCGCCGGAGGCCGCCGGTCTCTTCGCCCTCTATTCCACATCCCTCCTTTACCTGACTCTCTTTCTCACGACCCTCGTGCCCCAGATGGCCGGGCGGGACCCCTTCACCTACGCGATCGCAAAGCAGTGGTACCCGGCCAGCGTCTGGAACACGCCCGACTTCCGCATTATCAACCTCCGCATCACCTATGTCTGGAGCGCGATCTTTCTGGTCTGCTTTCTGTCGAGCTTCGGCGGCCACGGCAGGGTACTCTTCACTATCGTGATCCCTCTCGTCCTCATCCTCGCACTGGGCATCCCCTTCTCGAGGCGGTATCCGAAGCTCTATTTGAAGCGGCGGTTCGCGGTGGCCGGCATCGACCGCTCTGCAATGCCGTCGAGTGCCCGGGAGCTTGTTCTCGGCATGCCGGGGGTATTCGACGGGGTCAAAGGGCGGGATATCGCCGGGGATATCCAGTTCGACCTCTCCGGCGAGGGGGGAGGACTGGTCTTCCTGTCCATGGCGGGAGGGCAATGCGCGAGCCATGAAGGAAGGAGCCCCAACCCCCTTCTTACCATCAGGTCTCCGGCCGATGTATGGCTGAAGATCGCCTCCGGGGAGATAGACAGGCCGGGGGCCCTGATGGACGGTCTCTATACGGTTGAAGGCGATATGGGCCTGCTGTCGCGGATGGGAGAGCTCTTCCGCCGACCCGGAAGCAAGTCTGACACCCGGCATGAGGTACGGAGAGATGGACCGATGAAGACAAGAATGGAGCCTGTGCGAATACTGGCAGTGCAGGGAAGTCCCCGGCCAAAGACCGGCAATACCGCCGTTCTCCTGGAGCGGTTCCTGAAAGGGGCAGAGAGCCAGGGGGCGGTTACGGAGGTCATATACCTGAAGGAGAAGAATATCCGGCCATGCCAGGGCTGTTATACCTGCTGGACCAAGACACCGGGTGTCTGTGTGTTCGATGACGACATGACCGAACTGCTCGAAAAGGTGAAGGCGTGCGACGTCCTTGTCTACGCGACTCCTCTTTATGTGTACAATGTCAGCGCCCTCATGAAGGCCTTTCAAGAGAGAATGATACCTCTCTTGGACCCGCATCTCGTCAAAGACGACGGCATCCACCGTCACCCCGGCAGGTTCGTGACTTACCGGAAGATGGTCCTTGTGGCAAACTGCGGTTTCCCGGAGGTCGCTCATTTCAACGGTGTAAGGCAGGTGTTCCGCCAACTTGAGCGATCTTCCGGCATGCCCCTGGTAGGGGAGATCCTGATGCCGGCCGGGGAGCTTTTAGCGCGGCAGGGTTTTAGACCGGTCGTCCAACCCGTGCTCGATGCGGTGTACAGGGCGGGTGTGGAACTGGTGACGGACGGCGCTGTCTCAAAAGAGACCGAAGCGGCGGTACAATCGCCGGTCATGGGAGCGGACGAATTCGCTTCCATGGCGAACATGTATTGGGACAGTCATGCTGAGGACGCACAAGAAGAGTCGCCTCTGCATGCAGGCAGGATAAACGACATGGACCAACTCCTGAGAGGCATGGCCGCCTCCCTCGACTCACAAGCTGCGGGCGACATGAAGGCGACGATCCAGTTCCGCGTCACCGGAAGTCAGCCGGGCAACTGGTTTCTTACCATAGGCGACGGGAAATGTACGGCAAGCGTTGGCAAAACGGCATCGCCGAGCCTCACCATTCATACGCCCTCCGATGTCTGGCTTGCTATTGCCAACCGGGAACTCAACGGGCAGAAGGCCTTTATGGAAGGGAGATACACGGTCGAGGGGGACATGGGAGTCCTTATGGCTATGCAGCGCATCTTCAAGAAGTAATCCGCACATACTCGGCTCGAAGAGGAACTTCAGTCCGTGTGATATGGACGCCTTCTTCGCCTCCGTCGAGCAGCGGATCAGCGGGATGCAGGGCCACGATGCTTAGCCGGTACTACAGTTTCGCTTCAGCCCTAAATCGCGGAAAGCGCACGGCGCCAATGTATACAGAACCGTGCAGGTACAAAAGTTACTACAATTTTACTACAGTTTTGGTGTATACTCTTAGAAATCGTTGCGCCCGTAGCTCAGCTGGATAGAGCGTTGGCCTCCGGATTCTAAGAGATCGGCTTTGCAGGGTTCGAAAAAGCTGGTCAACCCCTTGATATTACTTGGTAGTCTCAAAGAAGCTGTCTAAAGCGATTTTACTAGATTACCCCCTTTTTTAACGGCTCTTCCTACATTTTTACTACAGTTTTACTACAGTCGACTTCCCATTGGTCCCGAGGCTTTTCCAAAGCGCATCTGAGTGCAGTTAAGGCCGGCAAGTGTCAACCTACCGGCTAAAGTCAAGCCTTTTGCAGACCTTAAGTGCTTTTTACGGCCTTTCTTGACTTTGGAAACACCCGTCACTTAACGTGATCTTGGAAGACGGCCCGATGAAAGAAGTGTTCTTATCCAACCATCTGCAACGAGAAGCGAACAAAAGTCTCGCGATCTGCCTGGTATCTGCGGCCGTCGTTCTGGCTCTGCTGGTTGCCGGCATCGCCATGACAAGCGTTCTCGTTATCTGGGCCAGCATGGTCGCCCTGGCGATCTCCGGTTTCATCGTGACCAATCACGGCCGCACTTACATGACCTACCGCTGCGGGATGCAAGGCGAGCGGATTCTGCGTGATCGACTCCGCTCGTTGGCACTAGGTGACGAACACACCGCCTACTACAACCCCCCGACCACCGGCAACGGAAAGACGTCCGACATCGACTGTGTCCTCGTCGGTCCCCTCGGACTCTTTGTGCTCGAGGCAAAGCATCATCGGGGCCTCATCTTCCAGAGAAACAGCATCTGGACACAAATCAAGGCCGGTAGAAGGGGCACCCCCTACGCCGGTCATCTCGGAGACCCTGCCGCTCAGTTGTCTCGCAATATCAGAAGGCTCAAGACATCGCTAAGACAGGCTGGCTTGGACGCAATCTGGATCCATGGCGCTATCGTCTTCACGAACGCTCGGGCCGTCCTTGACATCGAGGGACTCCGTTGGCTTAAGGCGGTCGCGGTCAAGGATCTTCACCAAGTCTTCACCGGAAAAGCTTTCCTGCCTCTCGATCAGGTCGACAGGATAAACGCCTGCCTCTCCGCTTCCGCGAAGTAATACCCGAATAGTGATCTAGACAGCCCGACCCAAGAGGTAGCGTAGGCTCGTCTGGAATACCTTGATTAGGCAATTGCCGAATAATGAAAACCGACCCGGCGCGAAGCACGGGTTTTCTGTTGCCGGAAGCGGAGTTACGCAAAAGTAACGCGCTACAATATGAATGTATCTATTCATATCATCCTCAAGCAAAAAGAAGAGAGGTGTCGATGACAAGGATAACGGGAATGATGGAAAGGCTTCTTGGTGATCTCGCAGGCCTCTCCAAAAAAGAAGGCACGTTGCTCTTCGTTCGCTGGATAACAGGGGCGGACAAGAGTCTCAAGATTGGGTTCTTTACCGAATGGATGCGGTCTGAAGAGGACACGAAACTAAAGCGGACGCTTTTTGTCTCGTGGATGACCGCCGAAAGGGGGAATCCTAAGTTTCTCAAGGACATATGCATCAAGGCGTCGGCGGTCTGCATAACAAACGGCTTTGCCGGCCGGGATACGTCCGGGATCGAGGGATGGATGGAGCAGGTATTCGAGAATGACATGACCCTCAAGCCGGGCGAGGTAGCCCGCCTGGCCATGAAGAAATTCGGGGTACCCCACAGGATGCTCCTTTTCGTGAAGAAGCTCGCCCGGACTGTAAAGGAAAGGATACGCCTCCGGCGGAGGACCGAAGCGGATGAGACCTGCGCAGTAAGCAGGGTTTCGACAACAACAAGGCTACTCGCTGAAGGCACTTACTCGATGGATGTTTCCCTCGCTGTGCCTGACATGGCTGCCTGTACCAGACCTGTCACTCAACTGACCCTGCCCGGCCTCCTCGATGAACCTCCCTCGCCGAACTCCAAACGGATGATCGAAGATTACGAAATTCTGATCGCTCCCTACCGGCCCCTCCTCGCTGGGCTTTCCTCGCTGGAGATCCTCGCTGAGCTTCTTAGGCTCCTCTACGAGGAAGGGGATGTTCCCTCGGTGGTCGACTGGTCGGGCAAAACCTCCGACCCGGAGTATATGAATCTCCGGGAGCACAGGCGCTTTCTTGAAATCCTTCAGGGCATCTCCCTCTACGACCACACGTACAATGTCCTGAAGACAGCACTGGATATCGCCCGGGACACGTTCCGGCAGCGCCATGACCTGCTGCTCCCTTCCATTATCATCGCCGCCCTTGCCCACGATATCGGGAAGATCCCCTCCATATGGCGTTCCTCCAACGTGAAGAGCCGCCGCCATGAATCGGTGGGGGCCGCGAAGCTGGAGGATATGCTGAGATCCCACGGTAACGAGGTATTCAAGAAAAGCCTTACCAAGGCGGTGAGGTTACACCATACCGGCATAGATAACGACACTAACACGAGGATCATACTGGATGCCGATATCCGTGCGAGGGAGTATGAGATTACTTCCGCCGACCCCACCGTCACCATAAAACCCATGAGAGAATGGCTGGACCTCACCCAGTTGGCCGAAATCATCCTGCCCGCTGTCAATGAGCTTAGCATCAGGAACCGAAAGACTGTGTGGAACGCCATGTCCTTTAACGGCATTGTTTACTGCATACCGGAATACGTCCGTAATGTGCTCAAGCGTCTTGCATCAGAAAGGAAGGTCCTCGACTACCGGCTCGTCCGCCAGTCCTTTCAGACGGATAACAAAGCGGTCCTGATCGAGTGTGCCGGCATGCTGAAGGAACGCGGCTATCTGGCTTACGATGTCAAAGACGAACACTTCGGCCAGAGGTTCCTTTTCGAATCAAGCGTCCCCGCCATAGGCCAACGGTCGTTATACGCCATTCCTATCCAGGAACGGTTCTTCCCCGCGCAACCGTCGCAGCTTGAAAAGCGAAAGACGGATTATCTGAAGACAATCGTCTCCGTGAGACCTGTCGTCGGCAGCTACGAGCGAACGAGATGATGGATGTCTTTCGGGTGTGGGTTACAGGCTTTGGTCCTTCCAGATGGGCAGCACGTTATAGCCGGAACCGAACACCTTTTCGGAGCCGTCGCGCATGGCGAGCATGTTCACTACCGGCAGCGCGCCGAGATACACCTTGACGGCGCGCTGGAAGAGGTGCTCTTCCACCAGGCGGGCTCTCGCCTCCTCCGCGGGGTAGCCCTTCGGGAAGGAGAGGTCGGCGAGATCGTCCCAGCTCTTGTCTTGCAGCATGCCTTCGTTCTTCATGACTGGGCTCCTTATCGTTATTGTCGTGTGCCCAGTCGGCAGTCCTCCGGATTCGTCGACCACCAGGCGGAGTAAAAGAGAGTTTCTTTGACCTTCTGCCGACAGAGGTCTCCTCCTCAGAGGACCGCGATGTCCCCGGTCACCCCTGGCCCTTGCCTTAACGTGCTTTAAGGCCGTCCATAACATCCTTGGCGCTGATGTTTCCTTTTATTCCCATTTCGCTGAAGAGATCGATGGTCTCCGCTAACGTCAGATTGAGCAGGTCGGCGGCTTCCCGGAGGGTTAGTTTGCCCCTCTCGTATGATTTAGCCACGTACAGCTCGAAGCCGAGCCTTGTGAGCTTGCGCAAAGAACTGTTCTTTTCGAGCTTCTCGGAACGGGCTACGTAATCGATCGCCCTATCGATCTCCTCCGGAATTCTGATCGATTTGACTTTCATGCCCTTTCCTCCAGCAGAAGTTTGGTAACGCTGTATTCCTCATCGCTAATGAAGACCGAGAGCGCCTCAAGCCGTTGCAGGGCCGTCTTTCGATCAATATCGCCTTTTTCGTACTGCGCGTGAATGAGCAAAGCGGGGACTGTGAATGGGATTCCCGCCGCACGGAGGCTGCGGATCAGCTTGGTGTCATCGGTGGCTATGACCGTGTAACGGCCTTCTTTGAAAACATCAACAAGGGCCTGATCTCCCGTCGAATGATGGGGCGAGGATTCCTCGGCCACCGCGATCAACCCGTTCTGAATATTCTGATCTACCAAGTCGGCGTCGGGCTGACCCTTGATCCTGCCGGCTTCGACTACCTCGCGTTGCACGGTCCGAGGAATGGTAACTTCCATGCACTTGCAAATCGGCTCTTTCAGCCCGGATTTTGTCAGTTTGATCAAACAGTCGGCATCCATGAGAACCTTCATTGTAATCTATTGTAATTTATGAATTACAGAAAGTCAAGCGAACGGTCAACCTTATGGATCCCCATAAAGTGCCGTGGCTCTTGCGATCGGCATTCTCAATCCATCTGCATCAAAACAAGAAGAGGGCAACCACATTTGCCGCATAGATCAGGAAGATGACGAAGGAGTCGAAGGAAAGCAGGAAGAGCTTTTTTTCGGCCCGATAGGTAAGCCCTATCACGGAGACGGCTGTCATGGCGATGATAGAAACCAGGGAAAAGAGATGCCGGGGCGACACGAATGCGAAGAGCGGCCCTTGAACGAAAAAGAGGTCACTCACGGCAAGAATCAGAAAGTTGAAGATATTGCTGCCGAAGATGTTGCCCACGGCGAGATCTATGGCCCCAGACCGGGTCGCCGAGATCGAGACGACCAACTCCGGCAATGTTGTCGAAAGTGCAACAAACAGGGTGCCGACAATCGTCTGCCCGAGACCCGTCTGTTGGGCCACCTCTACTGCGGTGGAGGGCAAAAAGATTGAAGCCGCAACAGTGATCGCCGCATAAAACGAAAAGTACAGCCAGGCTTTTCGGGAGGATATCGCTCCGTACCGTTCCTCTGCCTTAAGCACTTCAAACATCTGTGCCGCCCGTCGCTTCTCGTGAGCGTAGCCGAGCTTCATGGCCACGACGTAGACGGCTGCGACGAGCAGGCTGTAGGGGCTCACCCATAGCAGCGAACCCGATCTTTGACCGATCAGCAGGGCCACAATGACGGAACAGGCGAGGAGAATGCCCACAGTGGCGCTCAGTACGTGTCCCTGATACACCACCGATGAAAGCGGCTTGGGTCGCTGGAAAAGATCGAGGACGGCGAGGAGCAGAAGGTTAAAAAGACAGGCGCCCGCCACATTGCCCATCACGATGTCTGGCGCCGCCGCGTAGGTGACGGAGCTTATCCCTGTGGTCAGCTCAGGAAGAGAGGTCGTGGTGCCGATGAGTACCGAACCGACCCAGGTGCGGCCGAGCCCGGTCTTTTCGGCAATGACATCGCCATACCGCGCGATCCGCACACCAGCAAAGAAGATGACCCCGGCGAGCACCATGAACTGTAGATAGAGAAGCATGGGTTAAACCTCTCAATGGCGGCCCGACCATTTGCGTTTACCTTCAGGAACACGGTTGTCCTGAACCCGATTACCTATTCGTTTACTCTATGGTCGTTTATTCTCGTTGACACCTTGAAACCATAAAAAACCGCCACCCGAAACTTGACATTCAGGTGGCGGCCCGGCCATCCATCTTAACCTCCAGGGAAGTACCCCTGGACCCGATTGCATATTTATCTGATTGATACTTGCATTCTTTTAAACCTGCTCCCCAAGGAAGTCAAGGGGTTTTCCGGGATTCGTAACCACTCGGCCCTTGCTCCTCCTTGAGGGGATCAGTGCTGTTTGATGGAAGTATCATACAGGTTCCAGAGGCATTCTTCGCCGTCTCTTGGCAACTGAGGCCGGAGAGTTTTCCGACTCGAACGAAAAAGCCGTGTAACGTGATTTTCCCGGCAAGACCCATGCCTTCTGTACCCTTACTTTATTCTCTGCTGCAGATCGGTCATGGGCCGCGCACTGATCTTAATGATTCCGGGTTTGCCTCCTCCACTGCGATCGAGATCGGCAATCAGCAGGATGACGAGGGAAAAGGCAAGGGAAAACACAACAACAAGGAGCCAGTTCGCTTTGTCCGACATGCCGAAAAGATACCCTATCCCAAACATGGAAAAGATTGTGAGGCTGAGGAGAACTATCCACATAGCAACTGGTATGCGATAAAAGAGGCCTATGGTCACGCGCTTGGTCTGAAAGTCAAACATTTCGTTAAGGGAATCTACGAAAAGCGCAGCAAGGGGAGGGTTCCTGAGTTCGAGTTCCGGGAGTGCCGTAACATGAGACCATATTTGCCCCTGCAAGGTCTCCGACCGCCTGATAGCTTCTTCGATACGTTCAGGGTTTCTCGTCAGTTCGACACGAATATCGACATACTGCCTCAGAAGTTCCCGGACTGCTGACCGATGGGGTTCCGGGACCAGACTCGCTCGCAAGTAGGCAGTTTCAATGGCGTTGACCTCGCCGAGCAGCAATGTCTTTCTGGTATCGAAGCGGGATGCTGTCAAGCCGAAGGTGAATGCCAGGATGAAAGCGAGCAGGCCCAAAGAAGCGCCAACGCCGGTACTGACAGCTCCTTCAGTATCCTTGCCCCAGCGCTTTTTCCGGAAACGCCCATAGCAAACGCCACCACGGATGGAAAGCAGGACGAGCGCCACCGTCAACACAAAAGCCAACCAGATAGGAATCGATTCGAGCAATTTACCGCTCATGCGGCTATTCCCCCTACTCCCCTCCCTCGCTCATTCCTTCGAAAACAGGAACGTGTCACGAAACATCCGTTCATTGGCTCGTTTATCAGTATATGGACAGGCACGAAGGAATGAGCGAGGGAGGGGAGTATTCCGACAATGTCCGCGGATATAGTCTTCCACTGCACGGCCCGTTTTCGAACCGGCGACCGGTTGCATTCCTCTGTACCGAATTAATCGATGTTTCCTAGTGCTTAATCACCCCCGGCTTTGTTCATCTTGTCCAGCGCGTCGTCGATGGTGAAGCTTGCCGCTTTCTGGCGCGGTGGGAAGTCTTTGAAGGTCGCCGCGAACTTGCCGGCGATGAACTGGGCCGCGAAGATGATGTAGTCCCGGTACAGGAACCAGTCGTAGTACGTGTTC
>MVRP01000045.1 GCA_002067405.1 Syntrophorhabdaceae bacterium PtaU1.Bin034
GCAGCGGCATATTCTCCACCTGGGCGCATTCGTATGGCGTGCTGGCCGATAATTTTGCCGACCTTGAATTTGTCGACCGCTGCGGCGACGTCTTTACCCTTAACCAGGCAACCTCTCCAAACCTGTTTGCATTCAGGGAAGAGGCATTGCAGCCGCCCGGCATCTGTACAAAGGCTACGGTGCGGATCTACCCGACTACCGATGACGAACAGGGCGTACTCGTACCCTTTTCTTCTTTTGATGAAGCAGTTCGGTTCGTCCGGGAGCTTGGAGTGAGAAGGATAGGGCTTGCAGCAGCGATCCTGGGCGACCATTACCTTTCGGCATTCACCTCGCCTTCGCAGGAACTCGCCGAAAGGACAAGAAAGGTGTTGACCGAGACGCTCGGCGTGAAATTTGCCGTCGCAGTCGTCGGCGACGAGTATGCGATTGCCGCGGTAAGAAGCATGACCAGGGCGCTGATCGACGGCAGATTGTTCAGGGCGCTGATGCTGGGACTTCCGAAACTGGCCGAAGGTCAATGGCTGGAGTTGCTGACCGATTTTGCGACCGATCGGCCTCCATACGAAATCCTCTGCCGCGAAGAGCTGTACCCGCTTGTCGAAACGGTCCTGAACCCGTCGCCGGCGAACATCGCTTCCGCGGTTGAGGAGGATTTGAGAGCTTTCTATGAGGACCTCTACTCAAAACCGGAGATGACGGACCTTGTGTGGCTTACCATGTTCCGGATCCTGAGTTCGAGAATGTCCAGGCACAAGCACTATTTTGTCTTCGTGCTCTATGTGCCGCTCGACGACATTCCGCTGATCGATCGCATCATTGAAGGTTTCAGGACAATCGGCGAAAAACATGAAATATCCCACGAGTTCGGATTCCTTACTCCCCTGGACTTCGGCAAAAGAGGTATTCTTGAATACGATTATTATGTTGATCAGACCGATCCCGCGGAGAGGGCGAGGGTGGCCGCGCTTCTGGCCGACATCGACCCCTGGCTTGGTCAGCTCTGCCGGGAGGAAAGGGCGATAAAGACTTTCAAGTTCGTCCTGGGGCAGGGGTGCGCACGGAAAGAGGCATTCCTCTATGCCTGATTAACCGAAGCCGGAAAGGAAGGGGGCCTTATCAGGGTCACGACAGACAAGGTAAGACAAAAGCGTCTCAACAGAGGCGGCAGAATACTGATGACCGGTGCTACCGGCTTTCTCGGGGCCCATTTGGCTGTCGAGCTGCTGAAAGGAGGATACTCGCTCCTGTTGCTTGTACGGAAACGAAAGCAGGCAGACGGCCGGGAACGGGTCGGCCGACTGTTGCGCTGGTTCGGGGTCGATTTGGCGAGTACGACAACAGTTGAGGTGATAGAGGGGCAGATTGACAAGCCCGGTTTCGGTCTGGACAACGCCGTTTACGACAGGCTGGCCGGAAATGTGGAAGAAATCGTGCACTGCGCCTCAAGCACCGCCTTCTCGGAACGGAAAAGGCCGGAGGTCGAGGCAATCAACATCGACGGGCTCCGGAATGTCCTCGATTTCGCGGGCAAAAGCGAATGCTTCTACTTTCACCACCTGAGCACTTCGTATGTGGCAGGCAGGAGAAGCGGATGGTGCAAGGAAGAGCTGATTGAAACGGACGAATTCACGAATGTCTATGAAGAAACGAAGTATCATGGAGAACGGATCGTTTCCCAATTCTGTGCCGAAAAAGGAATAAGGCTCAACGTGTACCGGCCGTCCATCGTATACGGGAATTCGAAGAACGGCAGGAGCACGAAGTTCAACGCCCTTTACTATCCTATACGAACCCTTCACTTCTTTCGAGGCCTCTACGAGAAAGACATCGTTGACAACGGCGGAAAACGGGCCGCACAGGCGGGGGTGACGCGCGGCGAAGACGGAACGGTGTGCCTGCCGATCAGAATAAAGGCGAAACAGGAAGGCGGTATCAACCTCATTCCCATCGATTATTTTACCCGCTCCTTTATGGCAATAATGGAAGAATGTGTCGAGGGAGGCGTTTTTCACATTGTCAATCACAGGGTAATGAATATCAAGGAGATCGTGCGCTTTGCCGAGCGGTTCTTTAAGCTCAAAGGGTTGGAGGTGTGCAACGGCTACCCGGGGGATGACGTGAGGAACCCTCTCGAAATACTGTTTGATGTCTACAATAAAGCCTACGAGCCCTATATTCAGGACGACAGGCTGTTCGAGAACGAACGCACCGCAAACATTCTCCGCCGGAAGGATATCGAATGCCCCGATTTCAGCTTTGACGTATTTTTCAGGTGCATGACCTACGCAATAGAGACCGACTGGGGAGCCAAGCTGTAAAGCAGATGGGAGACCGTTCGCTTCGCTCGCTAGGGAGATGGGAGCCCGCTTCGCTCGGGGGCAAAAGCTTTTACTCTCCTCTCCCCTCTGCTTTTTGCAGTCAGACCACCCCCATGCGGCCCTGCGGGAACAGTATGCTCGCAATGAAGCTGATAAGGATCGAAATAATGACGCTCACGGCCACAAGAACGATGAAGTAGAGGGACCTCTTTTCGCGGGGCGTGCTGAGAAGCACGGGCAGACCCGCGTAAAGGAGATAATAACCATATAACGAAAGGATGACGGTCACCAGAGAAAGGGTTGGAATAATCAGGAGGACACCGGAAATCCAATAGGGGGTAGAACTATAGACAGTCAGCTTTATCGCATTCAGAAAATTGCCGTCCGAATTGAACCGGGGTGCGAGCCTGCCGGTAATAAGGGCGAAGACGTAAAGGGCGGCAAGATTCAGGATATACGAGGTGACGGTGTACCCGAGGGTGCCGAGGAAGGGGGCCCTGTAGCGGGTGCCGAGGAATGAGATCCCGACAAGCGTCATTCCAAGCAGGTAGGCCACCGAAGGGATCGCGGCAAGAACGGCGGCGTAGTAAACGTAGATGCCTTTGATCGTGGTCGCTTCCTGCTTCAGCTCAGGCCATGCCTGGCGCGGCTGCAGTAGTATATCCCGTACCTTCTCTAAAAGTTCCATGTCGGCCCGACTCCACTTCTAATGTAAGTCAGCCCCGGAAATCTGTCAAAAGGCGCTCCCCGGACCCTTTCCCCGTGCATTCGCGTTATTGCACTGCGATACTTTCGAAAGAAAAGAGGATGCCGCTCTTGCTGCAGCAGCGGCATGCATGCGGCAATTGAGCGAATTCCTTGCGCTTCCGGTATCTCGCGTTATTCCTCGTCGTCCAGCACCCTGCGTATGGTGTCTGCCAGTTCATTTCTGGAGACAGGTTTCATCATAAATTCCCTTATTCCAAGCTCCTTCGCGAGGTCCCGGTTTATCATCTCGCTATAGCCCGTGCAAAGGATAACCGGTATGTCGCATCTCATCCCCATCAGTTCCTGTGCGAGTTCGGTGCCCGTCATATGGGGCATGGTGTGGTCCGTAATTATCAGGTCGAATCCATCCGGGTCCTGGCGGAACATTTCCAAGGCCTGCAGACCGTCGTTTGTCGCCGTCACCGTGTAGCCAAGTCTTTTGAGTATCGCCTCCTGCATTTCTATGATGGCATCTTCGTCATCTATGAGAAGGATCCGTTCGTTTCCCCTTTGTGACGTGAGAGAGGCCTCCGTTTCATCGGTGTCCGTCATGTCGACCATGGGGAAGTATACGTCGAACACGGAACCTCTGCCCGGAACACTCCTCACCGTTATCGCCCCGCCATGGGTCTTCACGATACCGTGTACCACGGCAAGACCCATTCCCGTGCCCTCGCTCGGGCTCTTGGTGGTAAAGAAGGGATCAAAAATCCTCTCCATGGTTGCCCGGTCCATGCCTGTCCCTGTGTCAGAGACGGATATCTTCAGGTACTTGCCGGGGACCATTCCCGGGTAAGGGGCGCTGCTTGTCGAATCAACCTCGAATTCGGTGAGGCTCACCTCGAGCACTCCGCCTTTTGTCCTCATCGCGTGTCCCGCATTCGTGCACAGGTTCATAAGCACCTGATGGATCTGAGTGGGCGATGCAAATACGACTCCCGATTCCGCCTGAAGGTGCAGCTGTATCTCGATTGTGGAGGGAAGGGATGCACGCAGTAATTTCAGGGCTTCCTTGATTATGAGGCTCAGCCTGAAGTGTTTCCGTTCCTCCTCGTTCTTGTGGCTGAACATCAGGATCTGACGCACGAGGTCCCTTCCGCGCACAGCCGCCCTCAATATCTGAGCGGCATAGTTCTTCGCGGGGTGGCCTTCGGGGATGTCCTCAATGGACATCTCGGAAAAGCCGATAATCGCGGAGAGTATATTGTTGAAATCGTGGGCTATGCCGCCGGCAAGCGTTCCTATGGCCTCCATCTTCTGCATCTGTCGGAGCTGGCCTTCAAGCCTCACTTCTTCGGTCACATTCCTCTCGACCGCCACATAGTTGATGATCTTGCCCGACTTGTCCTTTACCGGAGAAATCGTTGTTTCGGCTTCGTAGGTGGTGCCGTCCTTTTTCCGGTTCGAGATACGGCCTGTCCATACGCTCTTTGAACTTACCGTACTGAGCAGCCCGCGGTAAAATGTCTCGTCATCCTTCTTGTTGCTCTTGAGGAAGGCCGTGCTCTTGCCCATTACTTCTTCTTTATCGTAGCCGCTTGTGCGAAAGAAGGCTTTGTTCGCATACTGGATCTTGCCGCTCTTGTCGAGGATAATGACGCTCTCCGCTGTCTGCTCGATGGCCGTGGCAAGCCGGGACAACTCCATCTCGACCTGCTTGCGCTCTGTTATGCTGCGCGCGATGCACTGAACACCGGTGACCGTCTCTTTTTCCCAAATGAAGCGCGCCCTGACCTCCAGATTGATGGTGTCCCCGTTCTTGGTGACCGCTTCAAACTCCCAGGGCTGGTCCTCAAGCAAGCGCAGCTTATCGTTGAGGGCTTTTTCGATCAGGAGTGATGCGAAGCGGGCGCTTTCAGGCGTAAATATCTCGAGGAAATTCTTCCCGATAACTTCCTTTTGCCCGAAGCCCAGCTGCTTGTACGTGGTCAGGTTGGCGGAGGCGAATCTGCCCTGGAGATCGAGGGTAAAGATGATATCGTTCGCGTTTTCGTAAAGGTCGAGATACTTTGCTTGCGATTCCCGAAGCGTCTGAACTGCGCGCTCCAACCCCTCTTTCGCCTGTTTCAGCTTGTTTTCAGCCTCAACTCTTTCCGTAATATCGGTCACCACCAGGCAGACGCCCACCTCATTGTTGACGACCTGGCGACTGCCGGAGAGGTATGCCGAAATTCTTGCTCTCTTTTCAGACAGAAGGACGAGCTCGGCATAGCCCTTATCTGCCCTGCTTTTCTGCAACATACGATCGAATATGTCCCGGCACTCGGAGCATACGAAGCGGGAGAAGGGCGAATTGATAAGTTTTTCCGGGGGTATGCCTACCATACGCGAGAATCCGGGGTTGCAGTACAGGATGGCACCCTCGGATGAGATCGTGCAGGCACCTTCGACCATTGTTTCCACTATGGTCCTGTAGTGGAGTTCCTGCTCCTGGACGGCCGGCGGCCTTTCGGGGTTTTCCGGAGACCAGCTTTTCTTCGCGCCGAAGTCGAGCGGTTCCTGTGTTCCGGTCACAGTCTTCTTTGGAGTAGGTTTGTGCTGCGGAGACTTTTCTACACACCAGTCAGGAGCGTAGTACTTCACTCTTGCCGGGCTTGCTTCCTTTGTCGAGGTGTAACTCTGAAATGTTCCTGATTTCCCATCCGATCTGACGGCAGCCATTTTCCATCAGCCTCCTTTGGTGAGAAGTCGAACTCTTCAATAGTTACCGGCCCTTTCGTATCAGTCTGCTTTCCTGTTCTCTTTTATACAGATATCGCCTGCTCCAGCAGGATGAAGACCTCATTTGTCCTCTTGTTTGTCCGGAAATGCAAGTTGTGAGAAATAAAAACGTTTTGTGAAACAAAAGTCATTTCTATTGTGACAGATACGCAGGAAATGTCAAGAAAAACCATACTTCATGTCACCGAGACCGAGGGTTGCCTTTACTTTTGTCCCGTCGGTCATATATTTGAAAATGGCCGCACAGGAGTGTCTCGTGCAGCAGAGAAGCGGATTTTTGCAACGGACGATTGTAAAGTGTAAAAGGGGAGGGGCGGAACCATGAGAGAGGAAATAGACGATTCAGAACTGACGAACGACGAGCTTGTGGGGCGGCTGGGTGAGGAATACGAAAAAGCGCTCCGTGCGGGGGACCGCGACCGGATAGAAAATGACATCGCCCCGCGGTTTTGGATACGGTTTGCAGCCTATTTCAACCAGTACCGGGCGGAGTGGAAGGGCCCCAGCGCCATGCTTGAAGCGGATAGGTATATGCTCGACGAGAGGTACCTGGGAAAGGTCCAGATGGACTGGATGGATCAGGTGCTCAAAGGCGAGATAGAGATCGGCGACGAGATGGACGAGGAGCCGAGCGAGTACTGAGACCATTCGACGGGATTGCCGGGAAGCGCACCCACATCGGGAGACGCGTGGACGCAGGCCCTTATCGACAGAGAACCTTCAACAATCGATCGCCAACCACTACAGAACAGCGAATTTGCCCGCTCACACAAGTACCTGTCAGCACGCCGGCACATGCAGCATCGAGGATTTGAAGCAGCGCGGTGCGGAAGCCGCACATTTTGTAGTATATTCTATTACGCGGCCTGCTTTAGCCGCAGCACTCTTAAGGTTATAACCGGATGACCGAGATCAGGGGACAAATAGAAAGGCTCACCTTTTACAATGAAGAGAACGGCTACACGGTGGCCAGGATGAAGGTCCAGGGCCGGGCCGGGCTGGTGACTGTTGTCGGTAATATCCTCGGTCTCAACCCCGGCGAAGTGCTCAAGCTAAAGGGTGAGTGGTCGAGCCACCCGAAGTACGGGGAACAGTTCAGGATCACGTCTTATGAATCTGTTATTCCTGCTACCGTTTCGGGCATAGAGCGTTATCTGAGTTCCGGCATGATCAAAGGCATCGGCCCGGTCATGGCAAAGCGGCTGGTCGCGAAGTTCGGGGCAAAGACGCTCGAGGTGATCGAAGACGATATCGAGCGTCTCAAGGAAGTCGACGGCATCGGCGAAAAACGGGTGGACATGATAAGAAACGCCTGGCAGGCCCAGAAGGAGATACGGCAGGTGATGGTATTCCTGCAGGGGCACGGCGTAAGCCCCGCATATGCCGTGAAGATTTACAGGCAGTATGGCAATGAAGCGGTTTCAGTCGTGCGCGATAATCCCTATCGCCTCGCAGAAGATGTCTTCGGCATCGGCTTCATAACGGCAGACAAGATCGCCGAGAAGCTCGGAATTGCGAAGGATTCCCCCATCAGAGCGCGGGCGGGCATCCAGTACATACTCAACCGGCTGTCCGATGAAGGCCATGTCTACTACCCCTTCGATCCCCTTGTCGACCAGTGCGAGAAGGCCCTCGAGATCGACCGGGGCATTATCCTCGATGCCATGAATTCAGCTGCGTCTGACCGCCGGATTGTCATCGATGAGACGAATGGGTCTGAAGGACAGGGAAGGGCTGTCTATCTCATCCGGTTTTACGTATCCGAGCAGGGGATTGCCAAACGAATGCACGAGCTGCTCTCCTTTCCGAGGCAGATGCCGCTTGTTAACAGGGAAGAGCTCCTTGAATCCGCTCAAAGGAAACTCGGTCTTGTTCTTTCCCCGTACCAGGCTCAGGCCGTAAGCGATTCCATCGAACGAAAAGTAATGGTCATTACGGGCGGACCCGGCACGGGCAAGACCACGATCATCAAGGGGATCATTGCGATCCAGGAAAAGATGGGGCGGCGGGTCATGCTTGCCGCGCCCACCGGAAGGGCTGCCAAGAGAATGAGCGAGACTACGGGGCATGAGGCCAGGACCATTCACCGGCTCCTCGAATTAAGCCCGAAAGACGGAAAGTTCAAGAAGGATGAGGATAATCCTCTCGAAGC
This sequence comes from Syntrophorhabdaceae bacterium PtaU1.Bin034, assembly GCA_002067405.1. The sequence continues at coordinate 7,942 of MVRP01000045.1, forward strand.
GGATACGCTCATCATCGACGAAACATCCATGGTCGATACGACACTCATGTATTACCTGCTGAAGGCTGTTCCTCTCCAGGCAAGCCTGATCCTTGTGGGCGACGTTGATCAGCTTCCCTCGGTGGGGGCAGGGAATGTGCTCAGGGATATCATCGATTCGAACGTCGTGCCCATGGTGCGGCTTAACGAGATATTCCGGCAGTCAAGAGAGAGCATGATAATCGTGAATGCCCACAGGATAAACAGCGGCCGGATGCCGATGGCGACGGAAGCCGGCGGCCAATCGAAAGCAGACTTTCATTTCCTTGAGGTCGAAGAGCCCGAAAAGGCGGTGGAGAGGATAATCAGCCTCTGCAGGGAGCGCATCCCCAAGCGTTTCGGCTACCATGCGGTCAACGATATACAGGTGCTGACGCCCATGCACCGGGGCACGGTCGGCGCTGCAAACCTGAATGCCGAGCTCCAGAAGCAGCTCAACCCGTCCGGGGATGAGTTTGTGAGGGGCGGAAAGACCTTCAAACCCGGCGACAAAGTCATGCAGATCCGGAATAACTACGACAAAGACGTGTACAACGGCGATATAGGGCGCATAGTGAAGATCGACCGGGAAGAGCAGGAGGTCTACGTCAATATCGACGGCAAGGTGGTGAGCTACGATTTCTCGGAGCTGGACGAGCTTGTCCTCGCCTACGCCACTTCGGTGCACAAGGCGCAGGGGTCGGAATACCCCTGCATCGTCATGCCCGTCCTGATCCAGCACTACATGCTTCTGCAGAGAAATTTGCTGTATACGGGGATTACGAGGGGCAAGCGGCTGGTGGTGCTGGTGGGGACGAAAAAGGCGTTGGCGATTGCGGTGCGCAACAACAAGACGCAGCTACGACATACCCTTCTGAAAGAACGACTTCAGAAGGGTATGTCGTAGCTCAATGCCGTCGGCCGAGGCGCCTCTCGCGTCTGATGCTTGTATCTTCCGGGCCGCTCGCTCCTCGGCTGCCGCGTCCCCCGTGGTAAGCCCGAAGTCGGGCCCCGGCCGCCATTCGCCTCCGGGTCCGCGAACCTTCCGATTTCGCATTGTCCATCGAGAATCCGCCTCGGCCCGTGTCAGTTTTCATTCTATTAATGGGGCTCGCGTCGCCCCCTCTACGGGCAAAGCCCGCAGAGACTCCCCCTCATAAAAAGGAAGAGGCATTAAGTCGCTGGCTCGCGTCGCCCCCTCTACGGGCAAAGCCGGATGGAGCCTCCCCTTCAACAAAAGGAAGAAGCATTGGGTTGTTGGCTCGCGTCGGGCCCTCCACGCGACCGCCTGGCGGTGCCCGGCCCGCGGAGCCTCCCCTCAATGGCTCGCTTTGCTCGCTCGTGGATTCCCACTCGACGCGAGACCTGCAAAGGACCCCACGACCAGCAAGCGGGTACCCCGAGGCCGGGGGTGAACGCCGAATGGTTGGCTCATGGCCGTTCAAGGGCATCACCCGTGGAAGACCCACGGGTACCCGGCGTGAGCCCGTGGGAATCTACTAGACCGCTTTGCAGAAATAAGTGACGTTTGAGGGAAGTTTTGCATGGATGAGGATGCAAAAAAAAATTCTTGAGACCCTTTTTCCTTGACAAGGTCATTTGCAGGTGGTAAGAGTTGGTATGATATATGGAACTTAGGTTTTATTAGTAAAAACATTATCATGGACAGCAACAACGGACCGGATGAAAGATATATAGTTCCCGCCGTGGACCAGGCCTGCCGGATCTTGTTCTGCCTCGCCGGGGCCGATTCCTCGCACATGAGCCTCATCGGCATCGCCGCCGGGGTAGGGATCAACAAGAGCAAGGCCTTCTCGATCCTTCGAACGCTACAGAAATTCGGTGTTGTTCAGAGAAATGTCGAAGGTAAAGGGTATTCTCTCGGCCCGGGTTTGATCGGTCTTTCGAGAAGGTTCCTAGACAACCTTAGCGCTCCCGGCCTGGCTGAACCGTTTCTTGAAGCGCTCGCGAGAAAAACCGGCAGTACGGCTGCTCTCGGGCTCATAGCCGGCAAGAACGTGTTCGTCGCTTCCAAGCACGAGGGGGGACGGGCAATTGTGGTGACCATGCGGGTCGGAAATCGCTTCCCCCTTAGCTGGGGATGTCATGGCAAGGCGATCGCAGCTTTTCTTCCGGACAAGGACCTTGAGGTCATGTTAAAGGGCGAGAAGCTGTATTTCCATGGGGAGCCGGCGAGGTTCAGCAGGGCAAGGCTTCTCGATGATATAGCTCGGTGCCGCAGGGAGTGGTTTGCAGAGGACCTTGAGGAGACCGTGCCGGGACTCAACGCGGTGGCAGCTCCGGTGCTCGGTCCCAATGAATACCCCGTCGGCTACATTGTGTTGCTCGGCCTTGTGTCCGCAGAGGCGGCCCGTGAGCTGGGACCGCTTGTTGCGGCTGCGGGAAAGGCATTGTCGAGACGGCTCGGCGCCAGCATAGATACACGTTTGAATCGTGATGTTATGTAAGGATTTTATGTGAGGAGAAAGTAATGAACAGGAAACTCATACTCAAGGAGCTGAGCCGCTATAACATCGGCACGTATGCCGACATCATTTACCGGAATGCGCTCCTCAACAAAGACCGGATTGCGTTTGCCTACGGAACGGAGAGGGTCACTTTTGCGGACTTCAACGCGAGGGTGAACAGGCTCGTTCATGCGCTTTATTCGATGGGACTGAAGAAAGGGGACGGGATCGGTCTTCTTTCCTGGAACTGTCTGGAATGTACGGACGTGGTCGGGGCAGCGATGAAAGGCGGTTTTGTGGTGTCGCCCTTTAATCCGAGAATGCAGGCGGAAGAGCTTGATTACCTTATCAACTATTCGGAGGTGAAGGCGCTCTTTGTGGGCCCGGAGCTGGTGCAGGTCATCGATCAATTGAGGCCCCGTCTGCCCCGCGTTGCTCACTATGTATCCCTGGAAAGGGAAGCTCCCGGCATGCTTTTTCATAATCAACTGCTCGCCGGCTCTCCCTCGGAAGAGCCGGATGTTGCGGTCAATGAGGACGATCCTTTCATCATCTTCTACACGAGCGGCACCACCGGCGTGCCCCGCGGAGCCGTCTACACCCATTACAGAAAACTCGAAGAGGCAAGGACAAAGGCGCTCACCATCGGCATGCAGAAGGAGAACAAGCATGTGATGATCCTGCCCCTGTTCCACATCGGCGGCTGGTCCCATTTCTGGGCCTTCTACTGCGTGGGGGCAAGCAACATCATCATGACCCAGCGGTCTTTCGATGCCGCGGCAACGATCAGAATGTTGCAGGACGAGAAGGCAACGGATATTCACATTGTGCCTACCCACCTGGTAAGCATGCTGGCTGTACCGAACATCGAAGCGTATGACCTGGCCAGTGTGAACAGGATATGGTATGCGGCTTCTCCCATGCCGCTTGAGTTGCTCCGCCAGGGTATCGATCGGTTCGGCCCGATCTTCGCCCAGGGGTACGGGCAAACGGAGTCGGGCCCCGACATTGCGATCCTTTCCAGGGAATCCCACGACTTGCTCGACAAAACCCCGGAAGAGCAGAAGGTGCTCGCTTCCTGCGGACAACCGTGCCTGTGGGTGCATGCCCGCATAGTAGACGATGATCACCACGACGTGGAGCCCTATGTCGTGGGCGATATCATAGTGCAGAGCAAATCGGTGATGGCCGGTTACTGGCATATGCCGGATGAGACCGGCAAGGCAGTGATCGACGGATGGCTCCATACGGGAGACATGGCCTACTACGACGAGCGCGGCTACATCTACATCGTCGACAGAAAGAAGGACATGATCATCACCGGCGGAGAGAATGTCTACCCCCGGGATGTGGAGGAAGTGCTGTACCGTCACCCGGCAGTGCTGGAATGCGCCGTTATCGGGGTCCCTGACGAAAAGTGGGTGGAGCGGGTCCACGCGGTCATCGTCCTGAAACAGGGCCAACAGGTGACTGACGGCGAGATCATGGAGTTCTGCAAGGAGCGGATCGCCCGGTACAAGGCGCCGAGGTCGGTTGAGTTTGTCATTGCCCTGCCCAAGAATCCCCAGGGCAAGATCCTGAAAAGGGAGCTCAGGGAGAAATACTGGCAGGGCAGAAGCAGGAACGTGTAAGGCCTCAATCACATAGTGCAACGGAGGTAAGGAGATGGCACCAAAAAGAACAGGAGCGGCGAGAAAACAAAGGGCTGCTGCCGACGGCATCCGTCTGACCGTAAACGGCCGGCTCTATGAATTGAAGATCGGGAGCGAATCGTACCAGGTGGAGACGTCGCACACATTGGCCCACACCCTCAGGGAAACCCTGGGACTCACGGGGACGAAGATTTCATGCGACAACGGCGCGTGCGGCGCATGCACCGTGATCATGGACGGGAAGGCGGTTCTTTCCTGCAAAACGCTGACTGTTGAGTGTGACGGAAAAACGATCACCACGATTGAAGGACTGAAAGATCGGAAGACGGGCGAGCTCGACCCTCTTCAGCAGGCATTCATCGATCACACCGCCTTTCAGTGCGGCTATTGCACACCGGGCATGATCCTGACTGCAAGGGCCTTCCTGGATGAGAACCCCCATCCGAGCGAGGACGAGGTCAAGGAGGCGATGTCGGGCAACTTTTGCCGGTGTATCAGTCATTACCATGTCTTGAGGGCCGTCATGTCGGTCGCGGACAAGGGGAGGTAGCAATGGGCAACAACTACAAATACATCGGAAAGGCAATGAAACGCAGGGATGCAGAGGGCATCGTTACGGGAACCGCGCAGTACCTGGACGACCTGAAATTTCACAATCTCCTTCACGGAAAGGTCAAGAGAAGTCCTTATGCCCATGCGATCATCAGGAAGATCGATAAAAGCAAAGCTCTCGCGCTGCCGGGCGTGAAGGCGCTCCTCACGTGGGAAGACATCTCCGATTATCGCGGCGGCACGCCGCGTAATGTGCGGGTTCTCGACAGGAAGGTCCGGTGCGTGGGCGATGTGGTAGCCCTCGTGGCGGCCACCACCGAAGAGATCGCGGAGGAAGCTCTTGACCTCATCGACGTCGAATACGAGGTCCTGCCTGCAGTCTTCGATATAGATTCTGCCCTCGCTCCCGGCGCTCCCGCGGTATGGGACGAGTATCCGGATAATATATTGCCCGGCGGAACCATCATCTACGGTCCGAACTGCCTCAAGGGCGTGGTGAGGGGCGATACCGGGAAAGGGTTTGAAGAAGCCGATGTCATCACTGAAGGCACCTTCGGATACGAGAACATCCCGAACGCGCTGCCTCCTGAATCGGTGGGCGCGGTGGCCGTCTGGGAAGAACCCAACAAGGTCACCATCTGGGGCACCAGCCAGGCGCCTTACATGGATAAAGTCACCCTCTTTCACGTGTTCAACAGGGAGATAGAGATACGGAGCATAGGCTGCCAGGTGGGCGGGGGCTTCGGGACAAAATTCACCTGCTGGCAAGTCCAGAGCTATGCAGTGCTCCTCAGCCGGGCAACGGGGCAGCCGGTGAAGGTGATGATCTCCAAAGAGGAGCACATGGCCACTTTCGTCCTGAGGGTAAGCTCGCGCATTCACGCGAGGGTAGGCATGAAAAAGGACGGCACCCTGACCGCGATACAGGGCACGTGGTACGTGGACACGGGATACTTCTCCTTTACGACCCAGGCGCAGGTCGCGATAGGCTCCGGAGAGCTGATGATCATGGCCCAGTGCCCCAACTGGGACCTCAAAAATATCGTCGTGACCACACACAGGAACGCCTCCGGGGCCACAAGGGGTTTCGGCGGTCAGGAGCTGAAATGTTCCTTTATCCCCCTTCTCTGCCTGGCCATGGAGAAGGCGGACCTCGACCCCTTTGAAGTGCTCAAGAAAAACTTCGTGAAACCAGGGGGCGGCTACTACTGGCGAGATGGCGAATGGTACAACTTCCGGGGTATCGATTTTTCAAAGGCCATGGATAAAGGCGCCGAGACCTTCGGCTGGAAGAACAAATGGAAAGGCTGGCTCATGCCAATCGCGGTCAGCGGTTCGAAGCGGCGCGGCATAGGCGTCGGGGTTCACGGGAATGCCGATATCGGTGAGGATGCCTCCGAGGCCTACGTGCAGCTCGGCTATAACGGCACTGCGACCATCTTTCTCTGCGTGGCCGAGCACGGGACAGGTCAGAAGAGCAATTACCTGAAGATGGCTGCCGAGGTTCTCCAGATACCGCCTGACCGCATCTCCATGACGCCTGCCGATTCGCTGGTAACGCCTTTCGAGTTCGGGCCTGTCGGTTCCAGGGGCACCTACGCTATCGGGAGCGCGGTCATTAATGCGGCAGCGGATGCGAAGCGCCAGCTCCTTGAAATGGCTGCACGCAAGCTGGATGAAGACCCTGCAAACCTGGATACGGCTGATGCCGTGGTCTTCGTAAAGGGCAATCCGGGAAAGAGCATGAAGTGGAGGGCCATGGGGAATGACAAGACCATCCTCGGCTACGGACGCTTCGAGCCGGACTTCACCATGTGCAACTGCATGATGAGCTTCGTGGAGGTCGAGGTCGACACGGATACCGGAAAGGTAGACCTCATCCGCGTGGTGAACGCCACCGACGTGGGGCAGATCATCGACCCGCCGGGACTTGAGGGCCAGCTCAACGGATGCTTCGGTTCCGCAGGCATCGACAGCGCAATCTTCGAAGAGACGATCCTGGATCGACGCACAGGGCATATTGTAAACGCCAATATGATCGACTACAAATGGCGGACCTTTTCCGAACTGCCTGTCATCGACAACGTGGTGATGGAAACGCCGTTTCCCAGCCACCGCTTCCATGCGGTGGGAGTTGGAGAGATATCGACATCGCCCGGGCCGTCCGCGGTACTCATGGCTGTTTCGAACGCGGTCGGCAGCTGGCTGCACGAATATCCTGTCACGCCCGACAGGGTGCTTAAGGCACTCGGAAAGACAAGCAGCTCAAACGGTGAAAATGCTGGAGGTACGAAATGAAGCCCTTCGAACACTATAATGCGCGGTCGATCAAAGAGGCGACCAGACTCCTTGCAGAATACGACGGAAAAGCAAAGGCTAATGCGGGCGGCACGGATCTCCTCGGCGCCATGAGAGACAAATGCCTGCCTGCATATCCGGAAGCGATCATCAACATCAAGACCGTCGGGGGGCTGGACTACATAAAAAAAGACAAGAAGGGGCTCAAAATAGGCGCCCTTGCGAAGCTGGCGGACATCGCGGCGTCGCCGGAAGTAAAAGAAGACTACAGACTCCTCGCCGACGCAGTGCACTCCGTGGCAACACCGCACATAAGGAATATGGCCACCATTGGGGGAAACCTGGCCCAGGATGTGCGCTGCTGGTATTACCGGTACCCGCACCAGATCGGCGGCCCCATCGACTGCCTTCGCAAAGGCGGCAGGATGTGCAGCGCCCTGGTGGGCGACAACCGTTATCATTCGCTTTTCGGGGCAGCCCGGCCTATCGAATATCCGTGCGCGAGCCATTGCCCGGCTCACACCAACATTCCCTCCTACCTGAGCGAGGTCCGAAAGGACGATCTTGCCGAAGCAGCACGAATATTGATGGAATACAATCCTCTCCCCGCAATCACAGGCCGGGTCTGCCCCGTGTTTTGCGAGCCTGAATGCAGCAGGAACGAGTTCGATGACGCAGTGGGTATTCAGTGCGTCGAGCGCGGCGTAGGCGACTACGTGCTCAAGAATGCAGCCGAGTTTTACGTGCCACCCAAGAAAGAGTCGGGCAAGCGGATTGCCGTCATCGGTTCCGGTCCGGCAGGGCTCGCGGCAGCCTTCTATCTGAGAAGGGCGGGGCATAAGGTCGCTGTCTTTGAGAAACTCGCCGAAGCGGGCGGCATGCTGCGCTACAGCATACCACCCTATCGTCTGCCGAAAGAGGTCCTGAAAAAGCAGGTTCAGGCCCTGGAGGGCATGGGCATTGCCTTTGAACTGGGAGTCGGGATGGGGAAGGATATTGTTCTTGCCGACCTCAGGAAGCGATTCGATGCGGTCTTTGTGGCGACAGGGACCTGGAAGAGCCTGAAACTGGGGGTTCCCGGAGAGGAGGCAAAAGGAGTACGCTACGCCCTGGATTATCTGAAGCAGATCAACTCGGGCGAAAAGGTCGCCCTGGGTAAAAAAGTGATCGTTATCGGCGGGGGCAGCGTGGCCGTCGATGCGGCGAGAACAGCGAAGAGACTGGGAGCCGCCGCCGTGCATCTCGTGTGCCTGGAATGCCGCGACCTCACGTCGAAAGACAGGATGTTGGCCCAGGACAGCGAAATCCGGGAAGCAGAAGAAGAGGGAGTAATTATCCATCCTTCCCTTGGAATAAAGGAGATCGTGACGAAAGACGGCAAAGCGGCAGGCGTCGAGACGATGACGTGCCTCTCGGTCCGCGGGCCCGACGGGAGGTTCAACCCGCAGTACGATATGACCTGTATTGCGGAGAGTCTTCAGGCGGACAGCATTGTTATCGCCATCGGACAGACGGTTGAGCCGGCCCTTGCAGACGCATTGCAGGCGGGTGACAAAGCGGTGTTCTCCGGCGGCGACGCAATATCGGGTCCGTCCACCGTCATCCAGGCGATAGCGTCGGCGAAAGAGGCGGCCCGGCAGATAGACGCATCTCTCCGGGGAGCCCAACTACCCACCGCACTGAACGGGGCGGAGCCTGATTTCGCTGAACCCGTCCTGAACAGCAGGCCCCGGGCGAGGGTAAAAGAACTGTTGCCGTCGGAGAGGGCCAAGGGTATTTACATGGAAGACATACGAGGGCTCGGCACGGACGAGATCCGGGCAGAGGCCGGAAGGTGCTTCAATTGCGGCTGCCTCGCCGTCGGCCCTTCGGATATCGGCATCGCTCTCGTGGCGCTGAATGCGCGAATCGTCACGACCAAACGGACACTTGACGCCGCGGATTTCTTTACGGCGAGCGCCACGAACTCACATGTCCTTGATGCGGATGAGCTGATCAAAGAGATTCAGGTTCCACGGCCCGCAAACGGGTCACGCCAGAGCTACTCAAAGTTCACCCTGAGAAGGCCGATAGACTTTGCCGTTGTGAGCGTCGCATCGATTACGGAGGTCGATCACGGCGTGTGTAAGGATGCGCGCATCGTCCTCGGCGCCGTAGCCCCTCATCCTCTTCGGGCAACGGCTGCCGAAGATTTTCTGAAGGGCAGGCAGCTCGACGAGAAGACGGCAACGGATGCCGGGAAGCTTGCACTGCAAGGCGCGCTGCCCTTGGCACAAAACGCATATAAGGTCGAGATTGCGAAGACCCTGGTAAAGAGGGCGTTATTGGGATGATGACGAGCGATCACGCAATGAAGCTGACGAGTCTTTGAAAAATAGCGGCGGAGGTGGGCGGGAAACTCACCTCTGTCTTCGGGGACGGACCGTCCCCGGCCACCATTCCTGCCTCCCGGGTTTTCCTCGACAATAAAGAAACCTGTAATACTTCTTTTGTGCTGCAAAAAGGGAAATACGGGGAACCACAGGAAACAGGTTCTCCAATCTTGCTACAGGTATCGGAACAGGGCAGTAAAACTCAATAAATAGAGGGGGAATTATGAAGAAATCAGCGGTGTTGAAAGGGGTTCTGGCAGTTTTCGTTCTGTCCGTATTGTTAATCCCTTCATGGGGTCACGCGGCAGAAAAGGTTATTACCCTGAAATTCGCCCACTTCGTGCCGGCCACGACTTTGGAAGGCAAGACCATGCAGGCTTGGGCCAACGAGGTGGAGAAAAGGACCAACGGCAGGGTCAAGGTCAATATTTTTCCGGGGGCCACCCTCATGCCGCCCTCGCAGACGTATGATGGAATAACCAAGGAAGTCGCGGATATCGGCTACGGCATCTTTGCCTATCACCGCGGACGTTTTCCGCTCACAGAGGTCATCGATCTTCCTCTCGGCTACAAAAATCCCTACGTGCCTACAAGGATGATCAACGAATACTACAAAAAATTCAAGCCGAAGGAACTGGAAGACGTAAAGGTTCTCTTCCTGGAGGCTCACGGGGCCGACATTATCAGCACGAGGAAACCCATCAGCAAACTTGCGGACATCAAGGGTATGAAGCTGAGGGCAAGCGGGCTTTCAGCGAAGATCGTGAATGCCCTTGGAGGGTCCGCGGTGGGTTTACCTATCACCGACACCTATGATGCCATGTCGAAAGGCGTTATCGAAGGTCTGGTGCTCGACTGGGGCGGACTCTACAACTGGAAATTCGGGGACCTTGTAAAGAACCACATCGAGAGCCCCGGCGTCGCCTCCACTGTCGCCTTCTACACGGTCATGAACAAGGACAAATGGAACAGCCTTCCCCAGGATATCAAGAATATCATCGACAAGCTCGACGAAGAATGGATAGACAGGGTCTCCAAGAAATGGGGCGATTGGGAAAACATGGGAAAAACAGAGCTCCTGAAGAGAGGGGGCAAAATCATCACGTTGTCGAAAGAAGACAGCGCCCAGTGGGTCGAGAAGATGAGGCCGATCCTTGACGACTACGTTCAAGCTTCCAGGAAAAAGGGGTTGCCGGGCGACCAGGCCCTCAAGTTCTGCCAGGATTATCTCAAGGCGAACGACAAATAGGCAAGCGGTTATGCGGGCCCGACCATCTCGTGCCCGCACCCCATTTCAGGAGGAAGGTTCATGAAGCAGTATCTGAGCATTATGCAGGTGGTCAATAAGGGCATGGACTTTGTGGCAGGCACCTTTCTTGTTCTCATCATGCTGCTCACGTCCGTTGATGTGGTGCTCCGCTACCTGGGGCATCCTATTCAGGGTTCTTACGACCTGGTGACATTCGGCGCTGCCTTTGTCATCGGTTTTGCGCTTCCCCGGACGTCCTGGAACAGGATGCACATAACGGTCGATATCCTGGTCGAGAAGATCCCGGGAAAAAGAGTGATCCTTGATTTGATAACGCGTGTCATGGCCATAGCCCTGTTTGCGCTGATCGGGTGGAATTTTATGAAGCTCGGGGCGAGCTTCTCCAGGACAGGGGAGGGCACGCTCACGCTCGGCGTCCCCCTGTATCCCATAGCTTATGCCCTTGGGTTCAGCTCCTTTCTCGAATGCCTGGCCCTTCTCGGAGATATTGTGAAGATCGCGGTGCAAAGGAGGACGGCATGAGCGAAGTAACGGTAGGTATCCTCGGCATTTGTGGCCTATTGATTCTCTTTCTCACCGGCATCGAGATGGCGTTCGCCATGGCCTTTGTCGGTTTCGCAGGCTACGTTATACTGGTTTCGTTAAAGGGCGCCATGACAATGATATCGAAGGACTTTTTCGATACCTTTGCATCTTACGGCTTCACCGTGATCCCTTTGTTTGTCCTTATGGGGCAGGTATCCTACAACGCGGGCATCGCAAACCGGCTTTACAACAGCGCAAACAGGTTTATGGGCCATATTCCGGGCGGGCTGGCGCTCGCCACCGTAGCGGGCGTCACGATTTTCAAGACTATATGCGGCTCTGCTGCGGCGACAAATGCGACCTTTGCCGCTGTTGCCGTGCCGGAGATGGACCGCTTCAAGTACAGCAAGAAGCTTTCGACGGGGGTGGTGGCAGTATCGGGCACCCTCGGCGTGCTGCTTCCTCCAAGTGTTGTGCTCATCATCTTCGGCATGGTGACGGAACAGTCGATAGGCAAGCTCTTTCTGGCCGGCATGGTCCCGGGGATCTTCCTTGCCGCCTTATTCGCGGCCGTTATTGTCGGCTGGTGCAGGGTCAATCCTGCGATCGGGCCGAGAAGCACCAGGCACACCTGGAAGGAGAAGCTCAGTTCCTTGCCTGAAGTCGTATGGCCCCTGGTGATCTTTGTCCTCATGATAGGCGGCCTTATGGGAGGTGTCTTTACGCCGACGGAAGCGGGCAGCGTGGGCACCCTCGCAGTGATCCTCTTGACGATCGCGAAAAGAGACATAGGTCTCCGCGGCATCGTACAGTCGATTGTCGAGTGTCTCAGAACGGGTTGCATGGTATTGACCCTTATTGCCTGCTCGGCAGTTCTCGGCCATTTCATCGCGGTAACGAATATTCCTACCCTTACGGCGGACTGGGTCGTGTCACTGCCCGTGCACAGAAGCGTCATAATGATCATTATCTTTCTGATCTACCTGGTGGGAGGCTCCATTATAGACGACCTCGCTTTTCTCATACTCGCGACGCCTATATTTTTTCCCGCCATCACCAAGCTCGGATACGATCCTTTGTGGGCGGGCATTATGCTGTGCCTGACCGTCGTTGTGGGGGGAGTCATCCCTCCCGTAGCGATGAATGTTTTTATTGTGAAGAACATTACCAAGGTGCCCATCGGTATCATTTACAGGGGGGTGTATCCTTTTCTGATCTCGATGATCCTTCTGATCGTCCTGATCTTCATCTTCCCCCAGATCGTGCTCTATCTGCCTCATACGTTGATGAAGTGAACTTTATGATTCTCACCACCGGCTTTATTGCCGAAAGAAGTGAGCCATAAACTTATCGGTCATCCCGAGGCTCTCCTTGCCCTGTGGTATAGGCAATTCTAGCAGTTATATCGAGGAGTTGAAAGGTATTTTAGGGAGTTTTGCCGTGCAAAGGTCTCGAATGGGAACGAAGCCGGGAAGGTCGCCGAGGAGCCGGCCGCCAGGGCATGGCGACGGCGCGGATTCGGGAAACGGGTAAAGCAACAGAAGCCCCGGCTTTTGCTCAGCAGGGGCTTCTGTTGCTGTGTCCTGCCCTTGTCGACTTATGGTTGTTGTCTTACGCCGCCGGTAAGCGTCACCGAGCCCAGCGGAGCGTCGCCGACCAGGGTGGCATTCAGCTTGCCATCTGCCGTCAACGCCAACGTGACAGTCACCGCGCCGGTTGTGTTTGTACCGTCTTGGTTGAATATCATGAACTCACCCGCAATGATCGAGCTGCTCGTGTAACTTCCCTCGATCGTGCAAGTCGGGTCGCCGGGCTGCGCAGTGTAATCCAGCCAGACCGTATTGGAAAGCACCGACAGGTGCGCTCCATTCGGGAATTCCCACTCGCCAACCGCGTCGACGATGTCCAGCGGAAGAATCGGCGCATAACGGAAGGTCACCGTGCCGCGGGTATCGCCGCTAATCAGGGTCGCATCGTCGATCTGCAGCTTGAAATACCGAGCGCCATCTATAGGCCCATTATCGCCCATGGTCGAGCGCATCACGTAGACAGTGCCCGCAGTCGCCGGGAAAATGGGAGGTTCCTCTCCATTGCTGTCACGGTAAATGCCATACGGCGCCTGTATGATGGTGTCATATGCCTGGTCCACCTTCTGTGCGCTGGCATGCGGCAGGATAAGGACTCCATCCGTATCGTTGTACATGATCTCGCTCGGCACGCCGCCGGGAATAACACCGGTAATAAACGTGAAGAATTGATCTCCCGGCAGAGCCGCGGTTGTTTCAACATAGGAGATGAAATTCCGGCCGGTGACATCTGCATTGCCCACCACTGCCGTCAACGAAGAAGGATGGAAGACAGATCCGCTTAGAGACGCAGTCAGGGTGTAGCTGCCGTTCTGAACCCCGGAAATGCGGTAATTACCGGACGCGTCTGTCGTTGTGGCCGGCGAGCCGTTGAAGGTTATCGTCACTCCGGAAATTCCTGCACCCGCGGCATCCGTCACCTTGCCGGAGACGGCAAAGGAAGAGCCTGGCGGAGGGATAACAGGCAGATTATTCGCATCGATCTGACCCTCCAGCGTCTTGTTGCTTAGCGGGGAGGTGAATATGACCCCATTGCTTGCCTTGTTGATTATAGTCACGGTACCGGCATTGACGGAAATGGAAACCAGATCGAACACCAGATCGAGTCCCTGATGATTAGCCGTAAATGGGCCGGAAATGAAATCGGCGTTAGAAGCACCCCCGAGGGAGAGGAGCTGCGCCAATTTCGTCTGTATGTCGGTAATGACGTTGGGCAGAGCGGTCAAGATTGCCTGCATCGTTGCCGGGTTCGGGGCATCATAGAGGGTTGACGGGTCCGCGCCGCCAAGAGCCTGACTCACCGCAAGGTTTGATAGCGGGTTGATGTTGCCGGTACCGGAGGCTGATTTAAACGAGAAAAGCGTAAAATTCTGCCCGCCCGATGTCCCTACGGCCTTAAGAAGGAACGGCGCTGTCAGGTTGGCGATATCGAACGAAAACGATCCGTCTGCGGCGATACCCTGTGAGACCTCTTTCACGGGATTTGACGAATCTTTCAGGAAGACTGTTCCGCTCAACGGGGCACCCGCGGCAGCCACTCCTGAAATGGTGGCAGTCGTTCCTGAAGTCTCCGGTGGGGAGGTGGTGTCACTGCCGCCGCACCCCATCAGCAGCAGGAACGCAAGCACTACAGATGTCAGCATTAGCCTCGAAATCTTTGTCATGGTTTTCTCCTTTAGGTTGGTATGGTCAGTAATTACAATCATATCGAAGGCCGCTGGTGCCGGCCGCGAGATGGAGTTTTGTCGCACACAGACGGGGGTGTATTCAAGTCGTCCGCCTGTCAACCGGCTCATTTTATGTCGACTGGCGTGTCAACCTTGGTGTATGATGCAGTATTAACTCCGCGTAAATCCGTAGACAGGAAACCGTCATGCTTTTCAAAGCGTCACTCCCTTTCACCGCCTTTGTCGTCTGGCTGTTGTCCGTTCCCATGGAAGGGTTTCTGCTGGCACCTCTGGGGATACGGAACGCCCTTCTGTTTTTTCTTGTCCCCCATGTCGCGACACTTCTCGCCATCGGCACCGTATGTCCCCGGCGCTTTTTCTTCCCCCTTGCTGTTGCTGGCGGTGCCGTCGCCGCGGGCGCGACGCTGCTGCTTCCCCATTTTCCCGCCGCAGCCCCCTGGCTTCTCGTTCTTGCAGGGGTCGGAGCTGCATTTCTCACCGTGATGGCAGGCATTTACCTGAAGCGCTCCCCCTCGATGGCAGTTGCGGCCGCGCTGGGGCTTGCGGCGGCGAATCTCTTCCTGTTTTTCTTCAGCGTCATTCCTCTGTCCGACAGGGTCAAATTCCCTTTGGCGGCCGTCCTGCTCCTGGTCCCCACGCTCATGCGATCCGACGCGGAGAGTCAGGATGACGGAGAATCGAACCTCTTGTGGTTTCTCCCGTTCGTGTTCGTTTTCCAGATCGTGAGCGGGCTCATGTACGGCATCCTTTATGGGCACTACGCCCGCGCAGCCTTGTTTCCCGGAGCGGAGCTCTTTTTCTATGTGTTTGCCGTCGGGGGCGGCCTTCCGATACTGCGACGGCGGCGCGAATGGCTTCTAGCCCTGGCCATCGTGACGGCCATGTTCGCCTTTTCCCTGTATCTCCTGCCCGGCATCGTACCGGTCAACGCCGCCATGTTTGCCATGCAGGGGGCGGCGGGCTTCCTCGACCTCTACCTCCTTGCTCTGCTCCTCGCACAGCGGGATGCCATCCGCGCCTTTGGCTGCGGCCTTGCCGCCGGCTGTTCCGGCATCGCCCTGGGAAAAGTGATTGCCCTTGCCATCGGGGATGCCTCGCAAATGGTCGTGGCTGCCGCGAATCTCACGCTCACCTTGTCGGTTCTGCTCCTCTATCGTGTCATGCAGAGGGAACAGGGGTCCCGCGGACTGTTATCGCCCGCTGTGGCGAAACCGGCAGCGGTTGAATCATTCGACGCTCCGGAGGCATATGTGCGGCCTGCAGCCCCGCTTGTTCTGCCGCCCGGACTGCGCAAGCGCTTTTCCGAGCAGGAAAAATCGGTTCTCGCCTGTGTCGCCCGGGGGATGACCTTCAGAGAAGCGGCTCGGGAGCTTGTGATCTCCGAGTCATCGGTAAAGACGTACATGAAACGGATTTACGACAAGATGAGTGTTTCCGGGAAAGAGGAGTTGTTGGTGAAGCTTAGGGCCCTTAACGCGCCTTCTGCAGGGGTACGCGAATCGTAGCGACTCTGTACCAACAGAATGCCGTAAGACTCCTGTCGTCGGCATTGGCAAGGGGCGGTTTCTAAAGCCGTGGACCACCCCGGTAGATACAGGGATTCACGGTGACCTGTCCGCTCAAAAGCGTGAGGCCAGGGGGGTCATGTCCCGCCTGTTCAGGGGGAAGTTTCTCTCTTATCTCGGTAAAGCCTGTGAGGGGAACGAACTTCACCTCAGCGGCACTATCGGACAACTTCAAGCACTTCTTGAAGTGCCTCTACGCCCGGGAATGGGTCGTCTACTGCAAACCTCCGTTCAGCGGACCTGAAACTGTTGTTGTCTATCTCGGAAGGTATACCCACCGGGTGGCCATTACCGATCACCGGATCGTCAGCATGGAGGAAGGGAGAGTATCCTGCCTCTGGAAGGATGGCAATGCGAGGAAGGTAATGACCCTCGATGCCTGTGAGTTTATCAGGAGGTTCTTACTCATGTGCTCCCTGACGGCTTTGTCAAGAACGGTACTTTGGCATCTTAAGCAACAGGAACAGAAAGGCATGTCTTGAGGAGTGCCGGAGCCCTGGAAACATGGGAGGAGATGCTTCTTCGTATCACCATGTCACTCGATGTCCCCTCTGCCAAGGTAAAATGGTGAGAAAAAAGGTGATCCGGTTCTACTGGGGACCGCCGGGAAAGAGGAGAGGTTCGTCATGAGAAGATTATTGTCACCTCCTTATACGACCCTCCAAGGATGCCGCGGAATAGTGTTGTCAAAAGAACCTCGCACGACATATAATTGCCTTGGAAAGGGGGACTCGTCACGGGCCAATCCGCATCGATTACCAACCGGCAAAGCAACTGTGCAGGGAAAGTGTCCCCTCTCCGCGTCCATCATCATAAAATTTCATTACAACATCTTGGTTGAAAGCCCATAGGACCGCGGAGCGGCATAGTTCAACCCGCTTTTTTCTGAAACTGGATGGAGCATCAGAAAAAGCTGTAGAGTTGGGCACACAAAAGATATACCACCGAAACTCGGTAAAGGAGCGCCATATAGTGGATTCCGATAAAATCAGTGATTGTCAGGGAGGGGATGCCACTCAGTACGAGAGCCAAGCTGTTGAAGTTGGTTGGCATGGCCATGAAATTCTGTTTGGTTTGATGTACGAATTCGTCAAGTCTGATGAGACCCTCTTGGATATTGGAATAGGTACCGGCCTTAGCTCGTCCTTATTCCATAAAGCGGGGCTTCACATATCTGGTTTCGACAACTCCACTGAAATGATAGAAGGGTGTAAGTCCAAAGGCTTTTCAGGGGAAGTCATCCAGCATGATTTGCGGAATGTACCGTTTTCCTATGAGACATATTCGTTCAACCACGTTATATCGCTTGCCGTGCTGAATTTCTTTGCTGATCTTACGCCAGTATTCAAAGAGGTAGCACGTATTATCAAGTCAAAGGGCATCTTTGGCTTCACCATTGAAGAGAAAAAGCCAGAGCAGAAAGCTCTGTACACCATCAGGGGGACGGATCGGGCCGATGGGCAGTTCGAGATCGCAATGCATCGCCACAGTGACGAACATGTGAGAGACCTACTAGAACGAGTCGGTTTTTCCGTACTTAGGGACTTTGAATTCCTGGCAGGTCGATATCCTGAACAAGGAATAGAAGTATATCTTAAGGTGTACATTGCCAGAAAAGAGTGCGCTTAGCGAACACAGCCGACCCACGCCCGCTGCGGTGGGCTGGAGCAGGACGGTGTGTGTAGTCGATGTGGCGGTTGATGGGCACGGACTTCAGGAGTATGTAGGCGCGCAGGTCCCGGCGTTGAAGGTGAAACATGTGGAACTATAGAGTGGTTCGGAAAAGATACGTCAACCCTGGTACCGAGAGGGAAAGGTACACCTATGCCATACACGAAGCGTATTACGATAATAACGGACATGTGGGGGCAGTCACCCGGGACCCTGTAGAACCATATGGAGAAAACATAGAAGAATTACGGCACTCATGGATAATGATGGCTGAGGCATTTGGCCTACCCATCCTTGATTTTGGGAGCATCCCGGAACCCGGTTACGAAAGAAAAGAAGACCCGATGGCGTCTATTCTTGATAAGAGAATCAAGGAAATAGAAACCGGCGAAGTGAAGGGAATACCCTTCGAGCAGGTAAAGAAGGACTTAGAAGAGAAGTTTGGTTTCTTTGACGAAGAAGAGTATGAAAACCAGATAGAAGCTGAAAGAGTAGAGAAGGAGAAGAGACACACCGAAGCTTTTATCGCCACATCACCACTGGAGAAACTTGTCGGGAAGATTTGCGCCGACTATCTGGAATACTTAGAGCGGGACAGGACTGAAAACCCATGGAGATACAAAGAGAATGCCGAACCCTGCTCTGCACCTGACGCGGAAGGATAACGGGCTGTTTTTGTTGAGGCTCTCGGGTATCGCTCTTCCCGCCCGCCGCGCAGGTGAGCTTTTCGTTCAGTGAAAAAGAATGAAAGACATTACGATAGACAAATTGTCGGTAGTGTAAACTTGACTGTGTAAATTCAAATAGAGGCAAACAAAAAGGGATGTACCTCCTGTAAAATAGGTGAC